>JBFWON010000129.1:0-9978 GCA_050250515.1 Bdellovibrionales bacterium
CAAAGCTCTATCTGCTCAGCTTGACTTTAAGACTTTCTCTGACTCCAACCCGATCTCTGGTATCAATGACGACGATGATGGTGCCCCCATTCTCAATGGTCATACAGCACGAAGTCTCGAGGACATTGAGTTCGTCAAAGAGTGTGATGAGACGCGAGCCGAGGCAGAACGGCAGGCCGCTATGGCCAAAGCCGCGGCCGACACCTCTCAACGAACGGTACCCGTCCGGTTCAACTATTCTTTTGGTTACATTTCCGACGCCACCGCTGGCGCGGCTCACAATCGCGCGATCTTGAACCGCAATGGAACCGGGAAGATTCGTTTGAGCGGCCTTTCGGTCGACGTGGATTATTCCAACGCCAAAAATCAATTCTTGCACGGCGAAGCCTGTAGCTATTCGACAGTTCTCGCGGATTCGGCCGTAGGAGTCATCAGTCAACCCATCGACATCCCCGTGGCCGACTTACGCGACGCCCGCATGCAAACGGGCGCTGGCCCCGTGCTTCGAATTGACCAGTCGACCTTCAAAGCTCCAAGAAACTCGCAGGTCACTCTTCGTTACCGCGATTTGATCAATTTCGCCCGTCTCTTTGAGACACAAGACCAAATTCTAGATCAATACTCGGAAGAATTCTCTGACGAGGCCTTTGGCGTTGTTTTGCAACCCTACGATGGGATGGCTCAAGTCATTGAAAATGTCATCACCAACACCAGCTGGTCCGAGACTATCACGGGCACTTACACGCCCTTGGTGGTGGATCTTGGCGAGCCACACATCCTGACCTCTAGCATGCACTGGGGTACTTTCTTTAACGTGGCCGGCTTGACCCGAACCGACAAATCCGATGCAGAAAAATACCTGGTTCGCCATCGAACCGCTTGGGTGGGCGGCGCCATCGTCAACAAAGGAACCTTGGATCAGCCCATCTACAAACGCGAAGCCGAAGACGGAATCTTAGTTCTCGATGTCCCCTTGCCTTTACCAGGCCAACCTCTTCGTCTTGATGCACGAAATCTTTTTGGCTCGGTAACGAATATTGCAGGGAAAACTTTTTCGAATGGCTTTAAGGCGCTCTCCGCACTATCCAACAAGATGTGCGCCAGCCCTGAAATCCGAGACAAATACCTTGGACCATGGGATGTGGATCTTTACTACAACCGCATCCGCGTCTGGGTCGATAAAAATCGCAACGGCTTAGCGGAGGTGGGTGAGATCTCATCACTCGCCGAAAACCGAATCGCCGCGATCAACGTTTGTTACCACCTTGATAAAGAAGAGTTCGACCGACACGGCAACAATACCTCTATGCGCTCGGCTTACTTGCGCATGGGGCCCGGTGAGGAAATCGGCAGCGCGACTCTGGATCTTATTTATAGAAGGCTTCGCACAGGATACTCCGACGTGGCCAAAACCCAGCCCGCGGATTTTCGCGTGGTGATCGACATTTTATTTAAAGGCGACGTCAATTCGATCTTGGAAGATGTAAAGCTCGATAATGTACAACTGAATGGCAAGACCTTGCCCCTGCCCGAAGTGGATACAACGGCCGGGGCCAGTGGACCGGCACCTGCTGGATACGTGAATTTCGGGTTTTTATAATCAGCTCTCATTCTCAATCCTCTTGGCTGGTGGCCTGGGCTTGGAACGTCAACGGAACGTCCAAGTCTCCCAGCCGCCGGCCTTTTTCCGACTTATCGGATCTGTCCGGAACTTCGGATGTTGTTTTTGGTCAAGCCTAAAGCGATAACCCCTTAAATTTGATTTCAACCTGGCTTCCTCCTTGCTCTGGTCGGTCGGCGGAGGAACGTATGAAATATTGGCTTATTACCCTTTTACTCACATTTCAGGCGCAGGCCGACAATCTTTGCACCCGACCGCGGATGGGTCAGTGCGATTTCTATCCACAATGCCTGGAAAGCGCTTACAAATGTGGTCCCGACGGTTATCCCATGGGCTATGGGGCCAAATACTGCGCTCGATTTAACGGTTTGACCAGCGCGGAGCTTTCACCCAAAGGATTGGTCTGGCGCGACTACACTCTTGTTTGCCTACAACAGTCCCTGGTCAGCCTAATGATCACCACCAACCCCGTGAACACTTGTTCCCAGCTCAAAGACTTTGCCTTTCGAACTCATGTTAGCTGCTATACACAACCCATCGCACCCGTTTGTAATTTGACCCTCGGTGACTGGATGACCATCGCTTCGGTCGTGGATCTAAAAGAATACGCCGATCGCGCGGGACTTGAACAAGTCGTACAAGTCATTCGTCAATGCGGCGATTCCGTAAAACAGCAACTGGCGGATTTGCTCAAGAAACTGAAGCTTCCCATCAGTGCACATGAAAGCGATTTGCTGAATGCGCAAATGCCGCCCAATATGAGTGAAGAGGAGTTCACTCACACCCTGAAGGAAATTTACGAACTGCGCGAAAAGCTGCAGTTTATCGAAGGCGGAATCGAAATTTAATCAGCCAGAGTAGAAACTCTATTTTAATGCGTTGTTCAACCCCGGCGTGGCGTTGAACAACGCTCCCAGGAATGTTCTAATGCGGACCTCGATTAGGACCCCAAACCTTCAAAAAAGAGGTCATCATGAGTTCTGCCCATTTCTCCACACGCGAAAATCTGGCGTTTCGAAACAAAATTCTGACCGACTACCCAGACGTTCTCACTGACCAGGCCGTCGCGGCTCTTAATCACATGGCTCGCTTCAATAGCGACCAAAAAGCCTTGATGACCAAACGCATGGAGACCCGAAAACGTCGGGCCCAAACTCGTCAAAGAATTACTTTTCTGGATGAATCGAGCGTGATTCCGCGCACCAGTCTTCTCGCAAAAGAGGCGCGGGCTGGAAAGTTCGTTGGCGCCACGATCCCTAACGATCTCAAACGTCAGTGGATTCAAGGCACGGGACCGGCGGCCAAACCCAATTCCACCCTGGAAAAGAGTTTGCGAAACGTCGCCTACGCGCTCTTGTCCGGCGCCGACGGTTGGATGTTCGACGGTGAAGATGCCCTCGGACAAGTTCACACCATGTCGCTGGATAACATCCGAAATTTGAAATTAGCCGTTCAGCGCGATCCGGCGTTCCTGAAGGTCGCCGAGGGCGTGGCCAAAGAAATGAATACTTGGTCCAAAGGTTTTCTTAAAAATGAAATCGTCGCCGACTTTCGCAAACAATTAAATTTCACCACGATGATCTACCGTTGTCGTGGACTTCACCTCGACGACCGTCACATCCGCGAGGTCTCGGGCACAGCTCTGGCCGCGTCCATTGTCGACCTGACTCTTTATGTTTTGAACTGCCATAAGGCTTTGCAAGACAAGGGCTCATCCATCGTCTTGTATCTTCCCAAGATCCAAACGGCGGAAGAAGCCGCCTTGTGGAACGACATGCTTTCATCACTCGAAGAGTACTTGGGTTTGGCCCAAGGGACGATTAAAGTCTACGTGCTGGTTGAGCAAATTGAGGCCACTTACCAGTTGATGGAAATTCGCGCGGCATTGGGACTGCACTTTGTGGGATTTAATACGGGCCGCTGGGATTATATCAACTCTGTGTCGGACGCCTTGGCCTGGGATCCTGAATTTGTAAATCCCAATATTGAATCGATCACCATGACCTACAGCTACATGCGCGCTTACGAGGACCGCGTCAGGCGAGCCGTCAATACGGCCGATCGCAAGGGTGGCTATGCTTTGTGGCAAGGCGGCATGGAGCCCAACATACCTGTTGGCTCTGAAAAAGGCGTTCAGGCTGCAATTGAAAAGGTTCTTATCGGCGCGAAGCGCGAACGCGACGCCGGAGCCTCGGGTAAGTGGGTGGCCCACTGGAAGATGGTCCATCTGGTTCGACCCGTTTGGGAAGAATCCGGCAAAGACAATTTTATGGGACGTGACTTCCCACCCCTGACCTACACGGAGCAAGATGAAAGAGCGCTCGTGAAGCTTGAAGAGGCGCCACGTACCATTGAAGGCGCCCGCAATCTCTTGAGTGTCGCGCTTCAATACGGAAATGCGTTTGAGCAGGGCCATGCGGCGGCCGCGCTTAAGCCCGGAGCCTCATTCGGTAACGATGACATTTTGTACTTGATGGAAGATATGGCCACCGGCGAAATCCGCGTCAGCATCCTGTGGGAATGGCTGCATAAAAAAGCCAGATTGACCGAAGCCGATGCGAAGCTCGGACTCAAGGCTGGAGATGTTTTCACTTTCGATGTCTTTGGAAAGCTTTTTAAAGAAGAACTTGAGATCTTGATGAAGGCCAAGGACAAAGACGTTCACGATGATTCCAAAAAGACAACTCTTCCCATCGCCGCGGCCATCGTTGAGGCTTACATTGGCTGCAAATACAAAACCCCTTGGTACATTGACCTATTGAACATTTGCCTAGACGTTCAGGACTTGGCGACCGCGAAAAAACGCATCGACCTTTACTTAAAAGCTATGGTTGAGCGGAGCGAGCGCCTCACCGATAACCTAGATTTTCAGTTGAGTTCGGATAGCACGGCCACCACCTCGGAGGCCGACGAACTTCAACGAGAGGTCGCAGAGACGGAAGCATGGATGAACTCGCCTCGCTTTGAAGAGATCAAGCGCCTGTACAGTGCTCGCCAAGTGGTGGAGCAACGGGGTCGAATTCAATCTGGTTATCCAGTGGCCGAGGAAGCGGCGACTAAATTTCACGCTCGACTGAGACAATTGTATTCAAGACGGGAGCAGATCTCTACGTTTGGCCCCTACTCGCCTGGCCAGGCTGTGGCCATGAAAAGAGAAGGTATCGAAGGCATTTACCTAGGTGGATGGGCCACTTCGGCCAAAGGATCTGTGCATGAGGATCCCGGACCAGACTTGGCGAGCTACCCTTTAAGCCAAGTCCCGGATGAGGCGTCGACAATCGTTCGAGCTCTTTTAACCGCCGATCGCAATCAGCGATTTGCGCGCGCGCGCATGTCCGAGGGTGAGCGAAAAAGCACGAAACCCGTTGATTTTACTCCCATGATTATCGCCGATGCGGACACTGGTCATGGTGGCGACGCTCATGTGCGAAATCTTATTCGCCGCTTTGTGGAAGTCGGCGTTCCTGGCTATCACATTGAAGATCAAAAGCCAGGCTGCAAGAAATGTGGTCATCAGGGCGGCAAAGTTTTAGTGCCGGTTTACGAACAAATCATCCGACTCAATACGGCTCGCTTTCAATTGGATATGATGCGCGTACCGGGTTTGATTGTCGCCCGTACGGATGCCGAGTCGGCCTCTTTGTTAGACGGCCAGTTCGATGAGCGCGATCAGCGCTTTATCTTGGGCGTCACCAATGTCAGTGTTCCGAGTCTGAAGATTTCGACCATTGCCCTCTTAAAGCGAATTCACGACAACGGCGTGACCGAAGTCAATGGGCACGACTTGTTTCGCATTTCAGAATCCGAATACCAAAAGGCCTACGCTTGGATGACCAAGTTCGGAATTCTGCGTGAGATAGACGAGACCAGCAAAACTTTCGCCGAAAAGAAAAACACAGACGTTAACTCTTTGGTGAACGATGTTACGTCAAAGTTTTACGGCACATGGGAGAGCGAGGCCGGCCTTGTCACTTTTGAACAAGCCGTGATCGACGCCATGGAAGCCCACGCCAAAGACGGCGACCAAATCGAGATGTCGACCGCGCAGTGGAGAGAGTACATTTCTTCGGTCTCGCTGGAAGAAGCAAAAGCCAAAGTTCGAAGCATGGGACTGGAAGTCCCATGGGACGCCGAACTGGCGCGCACGCCTGAAGGTTACTATCAAATTAAGGGTGGAATCCCCTATGCCATTGCCAAGTCTTTGGCGGTGGCTCCCTTTTGTGATCTGTTGTGGATGGAGACCAAAACGGCCAACTTAGCCGACGCCAAACAGTTCGCCGACGCCATTCACGCCGTCTATCCCAACAAAATGTTGGCTTATAACCTTTCGCCTTCTTTCAACTGGGATACCACTGGGATGAACGATGAAGAAATGAAGAACTTCCCGAAGGAGCTCGGCAAAATGGGCTTCGTCTTCAACTTCATCACCTACGGTGGACACCAGGTGGATGGATTGGCCTCCGAGGAATTTGCCACGGCTCTTCGCGAAAACGGCATGCTGGCTTTGGCCAAATTGCAGCGACGATTGCGCTTGCTCAATTCTCCCTATAAGACGCCCCAAACTTTGGTGGGTGGACCCCGGTCCGATGGAGCTCTGGTGGCGGTCTCGGGTCGAACAGCGACGACGAAGGCCATGGGCAAGGGCTCGACTCAGCATCAACATTTAGTCGCGACGGAAGTCCCAGTCAGCGTCTTCCAAAGCTGGCTCGAGATCTGGAAAAAACACAATCAGGTGGCGGGACCCATGCAGGCGAAGCTTCGCCCGGTGCCGAGCTCTGAACTTCTTGAGTTGGTGATCACCGGCGATGGCGGATCCAAAATCGCGGACCTCACGTTCTCCACGATCCAAGACCGCTGGGGGAAGACGATTTTGTCGGTGCGAGATCAGAACAACTATGCGCCTGAGTACCGCAAAAAACGACTGGTCTCGCTGATGAACATTTTCCTTCTTCACCGTTATCATGCCACTAAGGCTCACTTCCTGAGCCCGACGGAAGATAACTTCAAACAAATTGAAAGCATGGAGAACATGGGCGTCTACAAGGCCGTCAACCGCGAAGTCGGCGAAGTGATGGTCGCCTCAGTGAATCGGGAGTTTGTTGAGCGCGCCGCGAATGAGGATACGGTGGTCCTGACAGGAATTATTCAAAAAATTCCGGCTGGCCAATTGGGGAAGGGCTCTTCCTCCACCAAAACGGTTCGCCATTGAACGAAGGTAAGGGGCAAAGGACGCCCCTTAATTTTCCAAGAATTCGGGTCTCACTTTAAAACATGCATTTTTGTTTCTCCAAACTCGCCAGGCTGCGGGCTAATCTTGGCTGGAGTCATGGAAACAAAAATGGATCATCTCTCACACAAATGGCTTTGGCTAATTTTGCTGATATTGGGGCCTCCACCCACCTATGCCGATGGTTGCGGGCCAGTGGATATCCGCTCCCTTGCCAATAAGTATCCGAATCTAAGTGACTGCTACCTCGAATGGGAACGAGCAACCAATTGCTGCAACCAAGGTACTCCCGAACCGTGTGGTTATTTGCCCACCCATCAGGCAGACGCAATCCAACTTCAAACCCAAGGCGCAGTCGGTGCGATCGGACAGTCTCTAAAGCGCGCTGTGGCCTTAACCAACCAGGCGGAAAACGCACAGGCGACTTGCAAGGCTCATATAAAGAAGGCCTTTGCCAACTGTTATGACAACCAAGGGAAAGGAAGGAGCTTAAACCCACTCCAACAATCTGATGACCAGACTTTTAGTCGTGAGATTCAAAGCTGGCTCAACAGGCGAATTGCATGCTGGAAACTTCAATCCGAGTCCGCATTTAACACCATGAAAGATGGAGTCGATGCCTATCGAAGAATCGCTGGCGCGGAGAATGGTGATATCGTCTACAATTGCATCCACTCTTCCGTACAAGGCGAGGCCATGTCTAATTGTTTTCTTCTCGACGCCAGTCAAAACTCCTCCACAATTGTGACAGGTAGAGATCAAAATCAGCTACCCGTTACCTCGGCTCAAACTATTGGGCCGGGGGATAGCGGGTGTTCGGCCCTTGTCATCCCTGGCCAGACTATTACGGCCTCCCACTGCCATCCCAATACTCATACATTGTCGACTGTCGATTCAAATGGAGACCGACTCGATTACAAAGCTCAAAATCGAATAGCTCTACCCAACAAGTGGGAAAGTGGAGAACTCGACCGTCACGCCCTCCCACCAGAGGGGAGCGATCCAACCGATTTAGTCTCGCACAATATACCGGAGGCAAGTGGAAAGCCTGTGATGTTTTTAGGATTAAATCGCGCCGACCCAAATGCCGGATGCGAAATTTCAGGTACCGACAACAGAATCCTCTCCTGCGGGGCCAATGTGATCGCCAAATATCAAGGCATACCCTCTAATGTTCAAGGATACCCTTGGAATTCACAAGGCCGGCCCGAAATTCAACTCCCTTACGATACAAATGCTGGTCAAGGCGTATTTGTCGCCAGAGGCCCTGGATACTTCAATCCCAACAATCATAGATTCGTAGTAAATGCCGTGACTGAACCGGGCATGTCAGGGGGACCTGTCTATCTGAATGCAGGAGTTAACTTCGGGGGATTCAAACTGTCCACCCCTTTGGTAATTGGCCAATTGTCCGGAGTCAGCGAGATTGGTCAGCCCTGGAATTTAGGCATTATTCCTGTTCCGTTTGCAGATCAATGGGAGCAAATTCTGATTCCCAGAGTCGCAAACTCAACTCTGGTCCAAGGTGGGGAACTATTCAAATGAAACGATCCAAACAACATCAAAAGGATTACGGGTCCGTTCTCGCTTTTGCTACACTCCTGATTCTGGGCGGACTACTGGTCCTCCGAGCCCTTGACATCGGATCCTGGCCCGACAGCCTACCTCAACCTCCGTTTCAGTTTCAAAACAGAATTAAGACCGACCGGTCGTCGTCCTCAAGCGAAAGACTAAGTTCCTCGAAACAAAAACTGTTTCAATCGGTTTTGTTGACATGCGTAAAGGTCTATCATCGTGACAGCTGCCTTCACTACCTGATTCTGTGCGGTTCGGAATGTAAATCTCTCACCAGCAAATCGACCTTTCTCAGAGCCCGCGAAGATTACTGGGCGCTTGTAAATTCGCGCGGACTCACTCCGCGCGATTCGACACGCCAATTGAAAAACTAAGCTCACTTCGAACCCAGCGCTATTTCTTGTAATAGATCAACAAGGTCCAACGAAACCCCTATTTTTGCCAAATATCCCAACACCGAGATATCTAGACCCAGGCTCCAAGCCGCGGGCGATGTGCTTGAACCCAATAAATGAAATGGTCCATTCAGAATTCATCGCCTTAATGATTAAGGCCAGCAGGCATTAGAGATGCTGTCGCAAAAGGGGAGAGCTTGTCGAGACCCAACCCACGATTTTGAACTTGAATGCAGTTCAGCACGCATTTGCCAAGACCGGATCTCTATTTTTAAAAGAATGTCGGAATGCCAATTTGGAATTGGGCCCATGAGCGACCTTTGTTCGACCAACGCTTAGGGTTGATGGCCAGCCATTTGAACTTTGATCTCAGTTGAAGTAAGCCGGGGGTTTCTTTCTGCCACACCCTGAAAACTCTCGATGACACAATTTTTCCCGGCTTGGTCGCAGTGATAAAGTGTGGCGTCAACCGCCAGCTGACTTTTGTTGGATTGCAAAATCACTTTCTGTTGAAATGGAATTTTATTCCCCAAGTGGAAGATAGATTTAAGATCAATCGTCTTCACTTTCTCCCACCCACCCTTTTGCTTTTCATAAACATCGACAGCCGAAGGCGCGCCTTTGTTGAGCTTGTGATCACTAGGCAAAATCACATTTCCACTGATCGAGACGCTTTGACCATACCCAATCGACGTCAAGTTCAAGCTCTTTGCCTGAGGATTCGATGGCAATTCGGTAGCGGCCATAGAGAAAGCACAAAAAGTCGAGTAAAGAAAAAATAGGCCCATGATTTATCGTCAACGATGAACTTGCAGAAATCAATCTTACCGACTGGGCCCGGGCCCAGTAAGTTCCGGATCCCGGATGGACGCCACAAGATATCAAACAAGCGACCGACGCCGCGCAATTGACGCGGCGACGGTGGAAAAGGGGCGGACTCCTTTTAGTAGCGGTAGTGTTCGGGTTTGAAGGGGCCTTTGGTGTCGAGGCCCAGGTATTTGCTCTGCTTGTCAGAGAGCTTGGTCAGTTTCACGCCGATTTTCTCGAGGTGAAGAGCCGCCACTTTCTCGTCCAACTCTTTCGGCAGGCGATAAACGCCCACGTCTTGGTACTTGCCGCGATTGACCCAAAGATCCATCTGCGCCAACACCTGATTGGTG
>JBFWON010000130.1:0-9789 GCA_050250515.1 Bdellovibrionales bacterium
TCTCCGCCCATACGGTGCTTTTCGATTAATCCCACTTTCGATTTCAGCGCGGCCGCGATGTAGGCGGAAACAAGACCCGCAGCGCCTGCCCCGACCACCAAAACGTCATAGTCAAAGCGACTGGGTTTCGAGATACCTTTGTAGACCTTGCGCTGTTGAAAAAATCCAACACCCGCCTTTGCAACCCATGGCACTAGACCCAAAATTACAAACGACATGATAACCGGAAGGCTCAAAATTCCCGACGGCGATTCAATGTGGCTCAGTTGAGTGCCCGCATTGACGTAAGCTAAAGTGCCCGGAAGCATTCCCACCTGCGAGACAAAAAAGAAACTCAAAGGTTTCATTCGCGTCAGTCCAAAAACCAGGTTGATCACGAAAAAGGGGACGGCCGGGATCAGACGCAAAGTAAAAAGATAAAATACGCCTTCCTTATCTAAGCCCTTTTGGACTTTTTCGTAAACGGCGTGAAAGTTTTGAACCACCCAATCGCGGAATAAGAGACGAGAACCCAAAAAACAAAGCGTCGCACCTAAAGTACTCGCGAAGGACACGATCAATGTCCCCGCACCCAATCCAAATATGGCGCCACCCGCAAGGGTCAGAACCGCCGCACCAGGAAGTGAGGCCGCCGTAGTCGCAACGTAAATTAAAAAGTACAGTGCGACAGCCTGACTGTAATTTTGAGCTGTCCATTCTTGCAGTTCACCCTGGCGAGCCTTCAAATTTTCAAAACTCAATTCACCCAAAAGGCCAGATTGATAAACGAAGACCAACAAGGCGACAAAACCGGTTAGCACTAAGATTTTAAATATTTTTTTTGAGTCCATAACTTGAGCTTAAACACCCTCCCCCGTTTGTCCAGCGGCAAGGTCTAGAAAGTGACCAGTCCAGTATCGCCTGCCGCTCATTTCAAATCTTGGACTAACCCGCCAGGCGCGGCCGACCGACAATACCTTAGAAGGAGTTCCCAGGATGGCAACTCGACCTCTAAGCAAAATCTTTTTTCTACTAACCGGAATGCTCGCGCTTTCAGCATGTGGCAAACAGAAGACCTCCTCCGGTAACTACTCCAAACCCGCCGAAGAATGCGTCGCCGATGTTGTTCCGCAGAATTTCATCGTGCGATATTTGGATGGACGTATTGAGCGGGTGCAAGCCCCGTCTGAAGCCGAATTCTTGCGCGGATTCTTTGCCGAAAACCAAAATCAAATTGAAACCGCCGAACCGGATTATTTTGTGCGCAACCATGTGGGTACATTCGCGCAAGATGGCGAAGTGGTTACAACCTCAGACAATTGGGGGATGGCGCGGGTTCATGCGGAGGCCATGTGGGCCCAGGGACAGTACGGAAGCGGTGTCATCGTCGCCGTTGTCGACTCTGGTATGGATATTAGTCACGCGCAATTCAGTGCGCGAGTGGCAAAAAACGTAGGCGAGGTCGGGCTCGATGCCCAGGGGCACGACAAGGCCACCAATGGAATCGATGATGATGGTAACGGATTGGTTGACGATGCGGGCGGCTGGGATTTTGTCGATCGTGTCCCGCTGACTAAGGATCATCAATACCACGGCACTCATGTCGCAGGAGTCATTGCCGCCGAACATGCGGATACGGTGAGCGGTGAAAAATCCTACGTTCAAGGGCTGGCTCCGTTGGCCCGAATTCTTCCTTTGTCGTTTCTAGACAGTTCGGGCTCCGGCTTCATGTCCAACGGGGTGCTCGCGATTGAATACGCAGTTCAGCGCGGCGCCAAGGTGATCAATGCCAGTTGGGGTGGCTCCGTTTGCTCGAAATCCCTTCGGGACATTGTCTCCGGCCTTGCGGCGCGTGGCGTTGTTTTTGTCTCGGCGGCCGGCAATGAGGGAAAGAATATCGACCTCTACAAATCTTACCCGGCCTCATTGGATTTTGCGGCGCAACTCACGGTGGGTGCCGTCGGAGCCCAAGATCTTCTGACGACCTTTTCGAACTACGGCCCTAAGACCGTTCACATTTTTTCTCCGGGATCTAAGATCATATCCACTATTCCTGGCCAGCGAATGGCCGCACTTTCCGGAACGAGCATGGCGGCCCCCTTTGTCAGCGGCGCCGTGGCCTTACTTTTAGGGGCCGAGCCGTCTGCCACGGTGGACCAAATTCGCCAAGCCCTCTACCGATCGGCCCATCGTGAAGGCAGTTATATCAATGCCTCTCAAGGCCGACTCGACATGGCCGCCGCTCTGGCCGAGCTTCGTCGCCAGATGGGCAAATAACGCCTAGTACCAATAGCCAAAGTTCCCAACCCCAAAGTGGCGTGATAGATCTGCCGTTTTGTCAATATCATGTCTTGCCCGTGGGGTGCTATGCGCGTTCACATTGCCGATTTGAAGGATCACGTTGGCCAAACTGTTCAGGTCAGTGGCTGGGTCTACAATCACCGATCTTCGGGGAAAATTAAGTTCCTACTTCTTCGCGACGGAACCGGCATCAGCCAATGTGTTTATTTCCGTGGAGAATGTGAACAAACCGCCTTCGATTTGTTCGAATCCTTAACGCAAGAGTCCTGTGTCACCGTCACCGGAATCGTCAAGGCCGAGCCTCGCAGTCCCGGTGGATTTGAAATCGGCGCCCGCGATTTGAAAATCAACTCAGGCAGTGTGGATTACCCGATCACACCGAAAGAGCATGGGCCTGATTTCTTACTCAACAATCGGCATCTTTGGCTCAGGTCCAAGCGCCAGCACGCTATCATCCGCGTGCGAGCCGAAGTGGTGAATGCGATTCGGGATTTCTTTGATGGTCGCGGTTTTACGTTAACGGACGCCCCGATCTTTACACCCAACGCGTGCGAAGGAACTTCGACGCTTTTTCAGACGCAGTACTTCGATGAAAAGGCCTTTCTCTCGCAAAGTGGTCAGTTGTACATGGAGGCCACGGCCGCCGCCTTTGGTAAGGTGTACTGCTTCGGTCCCACCTTTCGCGCTGAAAAATCGAAAACGCGCCGACATCTGATCGAGTTTTGGATGGTTGAGCCTGAAGTCGCCTTCAATGATTTGTACGATAACATGGAACTGGCTGAGCAATTTGTTGAATACGTGGTTCAGCGCACTTTAAAAAACCGCGAAGAAGAGCTGAAAACTTTAGAGCGAAACGTGGACGCCTTAAAAAATGTGAAGGCGCCCTTCCCCCGGCTTCACTATAAAGAAGCGGCTGAAATGATTCTAAAAGAAAATCCTGACTTCAAGGTCGGCGATGATTTTGGCGGAACCGACGAAACGATCGTATCTTCCAAGTATGATAAACCGGTCTTCGTGCATCACTATCCCTCCGCGGTGAAAGCCTTCTACATGAAAGAAGACCCGAGCGAAGCGGGCTACAGCATGAGCTGTGATCTGTTGGCCACAGAGGGCTATGGCGAAATCATCGGCGGCGGTCAGCGCGAAGACAGCTACGATGTGCTTGTTAAAAAAATTGAAGAACACAAACTCAACATGAAAGATTTCGAATGGTACTTGGATCTGCGCAAGTACGGAACCTTTCAGCACGCGGGGTTCGGCCTGGGTGTTGAAAGAACCGTGGCTTGGATCTGCGGCATCCAACATGTGCGCGAGACAATTCCGTTCCCGCGCCTGTACGGTCGAAATTACCCCTGAAGCTGATGGGAAGAGGAGATAAAATGGAAGTTGAAGTGCCCTCCACAACCGAACAGAAGTTGCTCGACTTCGAACGACGCAATGAAGCCGCCTTCGTTGGCGGTGGATCCGATCGAATTGCCAAGCACAAAACGGGCAATCGCCTAACCGCAAGAGAGCGCTTAGACGTCCTTCTCGACCCAGGAAGCTTTGTTGAAATCGATCGCTTTGTGACTCACCGCTGTTCCAACTTTGGCATGGCCGATCAGAAAATTGCCGGCGATGGCGTGATCACAGGTTACGGCCGAATCAATGGCAAACTGGTTTACGTTTACTCGCAAGACTTCACCGTTTTTGGCGGATCGATGTCTCGCACCCAGGCCAACAAAATTATTAAGGTCATGGATATGGCCGTGAAAAATGGTGCCCCCATCATTGGTCTTAATGACTCTGGTGGCGCTCGCATTCAAGAGGGCGTCGAGGCTCTTGGTGGCTACGCCGACATCTTTTTGAGGAACGTCACAAGCTCGGGCGTAGTTCCCCAGATCAGCGCGATCATGGGGCCCTGTGCGGGTGGCGCGGTGTATAGCCCGTCGCTCACCGATTTTATTTTTATGGTGAAAAATACTTCTTACATGTTTGTTACCGGCCCCGATGTTATCAAGGCTGTTACCCATGAAGAGGTCACAAAAGAAGACCTGGGCGGCGCCACAACTCACGCCACAAAATCAGGGGTCGCTCACTTTGCGACGGAAGACGATCGTCATTGCCTCTTGATGATTCGCGAACTCTTGAATTTCTTGCCGGGCAATAACATGGACGACGCTCCTGTGCTTCCCACTAAGGATCGCCCTGACCGGATTGAAGAGTCTCTGAATTCGTTTATTCCCGATAGCTCGAAGAAGCCCTACGATATGGTTCAGCTGATCACCAAGGTTGTTGATGAAGGCTATTTCTTAGAGGTTCACAAAGCTTACGCCCAAAACATCGTGGTGGGGTTTGCTCGTCTGAATGGTCGGAGTGTTGGAATCGTGGCCAATCAGCCCCAGATTTTGGCGGGTTGTTTAAATATCGAGGCCAGCACCAAGGCGGCTCGCTTTATTCGCTTTTGTGACGCCTTCAATATTCCCGTAATCACTTTCGTCGATGTACCAGGTTTTTTGCCTGGCACCGACCAAGAGTGGAATGGAATCATCACCCACGGGGCCAAGCTGATGTATGCTTACGCTGAAGCAACAGTTCCAAAAATCACGATCATCACCCGCAAGGCTTACGGGGGTGCTTATGACGTGATGTCGTCTAAACACCTGCGCGGTGACATTAATATGGCCTACCCGACGGCCGAAATTGCGGTCATGGGTGCAGAAGGTGCGGTGAACATTATTTCCCGAGCCGCCATTCAAAAAGCGAATGACCCAGCGGCCGAGCGCACGCGCCTGACAAAAGATTATGAAGCTAAGTTTGCCAATCCATATGTTGCCGCTGAAGTGGGATATGTGGACGAAGTGATTGAGCCCGCCACCACTCGAAAGCGTTTGATTGATTCGCTCGAGATGCTGAAGAACAAGCGGGACTTTAATCCTCCGAAAAAGCACGGCAATATTCCCCTCTAGTAAGGATGAAACGATGTTTAAAAAAGTTTTGATTGCGAACCGAGGTGAGATTGCCATTCGAGTCACGCGCACTCTGCGTGAGCTCGGTATCACGTCGGTGGCCGTTTACTCGGATGCAGATCGAAATGGTTTGCATGTGTTGCTGGCTGACGAGGCCTATCACATTGGCCCACCTCCGAGCGCCCAGTCCTATTTGAATTATGAAAAAATCATCGAGGTCGCGAAGAAGTCCGGGGCCGAGGCCATTCACCCAGGCTATGGCTTCTTAAGCGAATCGCCGATCTTTGCTAAGGCCGTGCAAGAAGCCGGACTTACCTTTATCGGGCCTACGGTTGAAAACATCCTCGCCATGGGCGACAAACTCGCCTCCCGTGAATTGATGAAAAAGGCGGGCGTGCCCACAGTGCCAGGGACAGATGGTGCCGTACCTGATGCCGAAGCCGCCCAGAAAGAAGCCGCCCGCATTGGCTTTCCGGTGATCCTTAAGGCTTCCGCCGGCGGTGGTGGAAAAGGCATCCGGGTTGTTCATGACCCAAAAGAGTTGCCCAGTGCGTTTCGCGCTTGTCAAAGCGAAGGCAAGAATTACTTTAAGGATGATCGCGTCTTTATTGAGCGCTTTATCCAAAATCCTAAACACATCGAAGTTCAGGTCTTTGGCGACAAACATGGCAATGTCTGCCACCTTTATGAGCGCGAGTGCTCTATGCAGCGGCGGCATCAAAAATTGATTGAAGAATCCCCGTCTATTTCGGTGCCACAGGAAGTCCGCGAAAAAATGGGCCAGGTGGCCGTCACCGCGGCGAAGTCCATTCAATATGTGGGCGCCGGAACCATTGAATTCATCTTCGACAACCGGACTAAAGAGTTCTTTTTTATGGAGATGAACACCCGCCTTCAGGTGGAGCACCCCGTGACAGAGCTTGTGACCGGGTACGACCTGGTCAAAGAGCAAATCATGGTCGCACTGGGTGAGCCTTTGTCGTTTAAGCAAAGTGATGTTCGACAAAAAGGGCACGCCATCGAGCTTCGAATTTGCGCGGAGGATCCGGTTACATTCACACCCAATCCAGGAAAGATTCGGAAATACCGAATGCCGCAGGGGCCGTTTGTTCG
This sequence comes from Bdellovibrionales bacterium, assembly GCA_050250515.1. Classification (GTDB taxonomy): domain Bacteria; phylum Bdellovibrionota; class Bdellovibrionia; order Bdellovibrionales; family UBA1609; genus JALHOQ01. Next base: position 6,342 of record JBFWON010000130.1, read on the forward strand.
ACTCGACAACAGCGGCTACCCTGGGTATGAGGTCCCGATTTATTATGATCCCATGATTGCCAAGCTGATTGTTTGGGGCGCAGACCGGGAAGAATGTATTCAGCGTTTGCAGCGTGCGCTGGCCGAGTACATGCTCACTGGTATTAAGAGTAATATCGTCCTCCATAAGAACATCTTGGTTCACCCCGAGTTCTTAAAGGGAACCTATACAACTCAGTTCATTGATCAGCAGATTGCGGGCAAAAAGATTCGCGAGCTTTTTATGTTTGTCGATGAGCCCGTGTTTTTGATTTCAGCCGCTATCGAGGCCTACAATCAGGCTAAATCGCGCGATGTGAGTGATTATAATTTGGCCAGTAAGTGGAAACGCTACGGCCGCATGAAATCCATGAGGAATTAAAATGTTTTTTGAAGCAGATTCAGAAGGCGTTCACTACCAAGTTACCGTAACCGAGGGCAAGTCGCACTGGCGTGTTGGCACCCGTGAAGCGGAAAAGGACTGGGTCTATTATGACATTCCCAAAGAGGACTACCGGTTCCTAGACGATACGGTCAGTTTTCTTTTCAAAGACAGTTCGTATTTGGTCGACGTTCTGAATAAGGGCACTGAGTACACGGTCTACACTCGAGGAGCTTATCGCACCTTCCGAATTTACAATGAAGAGGCCTTGCTACACGAAAGCCTCAAGGGCGGCGGCGGACTGGGCGGTGGCAACAACTTGAGTTCCGGCATGCCTGGAAAAATCGTCAAAATTTTTGTGAAGCCCGGAGATGAACTGAAGGAAGGCGATCCCATTTTAATTATGGAAGCCATGAAAATGGAAAACGAAATGCGGGCTTCGGCGGCCGTGAAAGTGAAAGAAATTCTAGTCAAAGAGGGCGAAAACGTTGAGTCCGGCGCCGAGCTTGTGACGTTCACCAAACTGTAATGAAAGAAAAAAATCAGCGAAAAGAGCAGTTTAAAACGTCTTCCGGAATTGTCCTGGAGAACAGCTATGGGCATGACCAAAAACTCGGTGAACCGGGAATCTATCCCTTCACTCGCGGAGTTCAGTCCAATATGTACCGTGGGCGCTTGTGGACCATGCGACAGTATGCTGGTTTTGGTTCAGCCCATGAGAGCAATGAGCGCTATAAGATGCTACTTGCTCGAGGAACAACCGGACTAAGCGTAGCCTTCGACCTGCCCACTCAGATGGGCTATGACTCCGATCACATTATGGCCACGGGAGAGGTCGGCAAAGTTGGCGTCGCGATTTCGTCTCTCGAGGACATGCAGATTTTGTTAAAAGATTTACCATTAAAAGATATCTCCACCTCGATGACTATCAATTCGACGGCCGGAATTTTGCTGGCCTTCTACATTGCCGTCGCCAAACAGCAGGGTGTCGAGATGAAGGACCTGCGCGGTACCATCCAAAATGATTTGCTAAAGGAATACATTGCCCGTGGCACTTATATTTATCCGCCCAAACCTTCCCTTCGGGTGATCACCGATATTTTCAAATTCTGCACCGACAACGTGCCGGGATGGAACACCATTTCAATTTCCGGATATCATATTCGTGAGGCCGGCAGTACGGCGGTTCAAGAAGTCGCCTTCACCTTGGCCAATGGAATCACCTATGTCCAGGCCGCAGTAGATCGTGGCCTCAACGTGGACGAGTTCGGCAAACGCTTGAGCTTTTTCTTTAATGTGCACAACAATTTCTTCGAGGAAATCGCCAAATTTCGGGCCGCACGGAGAATGTGGGCCAAGATTATGAAGGAGCGTTTCGGCGCAAAAGATCCCAAGGCTATGAGTCTACGTTTTCACTCCCAGGTGGCAGGATCCACCTTGACCGCCCAACAGCCGGAAAACAACATTGTTCGTGTGGCGGTACAGGCGCTTGCTTCGGTATTGGGCGGCACTCAAAGTCTTCACACCAACTCGATGGATGAAGCATTGGGTCTCCCGACGGAAAAAGCCGCGACCATTGCACTTCGAACGCAACAGATCATCGCGCATGAAACAGGCGTGGCCGACGTGGTGGACCCGATGGGTGGTTCTTACTTAGTCGAGTCCATGACCGACGAGATTGAAAAGCGAGCGCTCGAATATATTGAGCGAATTGAGGCCCTGGGTGGGGTGATCAGTTGCATCGAATCGGGATGGATTCAGAATGAAATTCAGAATGCCTCCTATCAGTTTCAAAAAGATTTGGATGCCAAGCGAGAAATCGTCGTTGGTGTGAACCAGTTTGTGCAGGAAGAAGCGGGCGATCCAGACGTTTTGACAATATCGGAACAGGTCGCCCGCGAGCAAATTGCACGACTCAAAGCCTTTAAGACCAAACGGGATTCGAAAAAAGTAGCTCATTCTTTGGAAAAAATCCGGCAAGTGGCTTCGGGCACCGACAATCTAATGCCCGTATTTATCGAGGCCGTCGAAAATCATGTTACGCTTGGTGAAATCGCCGGCGAGCTTCGCCAAGTCTTCGGTCTTTTCAAGGAATCGATCACGCTATAGGTTCGGCCCAACTGTGTGATCGGTTGACACCGTCTAAAATATCCCAGCTGAACTTCCCCTCATTTCGATCTCAGCCCCTGGCATGGATGGTGCTTTAGTTACAACTCGGAAATCAATCCATAATTCCGAGAGGGGAAGCTAATGAATAGGTTCGTATTGATGGTGTCCGTTCTAGCACTTACGGCTGGTTGTGCGACCAAGAAAAAAAAGACGGATGTGGCGGAAGCTCCAAAGCCGGCGGTCAAAACTGAGGCTCCAGCCAAAGTGACCACGGAAGAAAAAACTCTGGAAGGCCGTTATTACACCTGCCAGGTTTTGAAGGACAAAAGAGTCGTGCAGTTTAAGACCGACAAAGGCCGCTGCGAAATTCACTACACGAAGTTTGGTAGCGAAGAGCAAGTCGCTTGGGGTGAGGCGACTCCTACGATCTGCTCCGATGCCTACGAGAAGATTCGCTCTAATATTGAAGCTAAAGGCTTTAAGTGCTCGGGAAAACCAGAGGCCGTGGCGGCTCAGTAGCTGCCACTCTCGCTCAATCGTTCGACAGCGAACTCAATCTCGACGTTTCATTTTGAGAAACACATTCGCTTTCAAGGTTTTGTAGGGGCATATTCATTGCAATGTCTTCCCTATCAGGGGGAGACATGGGCATTCGATTCGCATTTTCATTCTTGTTTGTAAGCCTGGGTGCCAGCGCCCAATACAACACGGACATCATGAACAATTCCAATATCGACGCGGGTAAGGTTGAAGTCGGCACAACCCGTCTCCCCAACTATCAAGAGCAAGCGGCCCAAGAGGAAGACGAACAACCGCCAAAGGACTGGAACAAATTCGACTCGCTGGGAGGCTCCAACTACGGTTCGGCCTCTTACCAGTCCGGGTCAAGCGGTGGATCGCAAGGTGGCACGACTTCTAGTGGTCAATCTGGTTCGGGTG
>JBFWON010000131.1:0-9655 GCA_050250515.1 Bdellovibrionales bacterium
TCTTCCGATCTTAAGATCTATGTAATGATCCGGGCGTATGCTCGATTTTCGAATGTCACCTTAGAGGTGCAGGTTAATTAGGTAATTCCCCTCTTGCGAGCAGGTCCAAACCCTGCTCGCAAAAAGACCATAGTTCCTCCGAGTTCTCATAGGAGGAGATGAGCGCGTGCAGATCTCGGATCTGATTGATGCAGGCTTGAAAAGCCCCCTCTTCGTAGGATTGTTGAGCGGCGGCGAGGAGGTCTTGCACCTGGGACCAGTTGATGTCCTGCACTGACTCCTCCGCCGGGGCGGAACTATAATGGTTCCCGGCTCGAATTTGTTTGTTTCCTTCATCGGGGTCAAGCGGTCGCCAACTGAAATGGGTCGCCATTTTACGTTCGCTGTCTTTTTGATCCTCTAGGTAAGAAAATGAAGGGGGAGCGATTCCAGGAAGCGTGAATTCAATACCTAGAATGGGCCAGGATGTGTCCAATTGTTGAGTTAAGTTCAGTGGGATTCGGTCGCCCTCGCTGGCATATTCGTGCGGATTGCAAATGTATTCCAACTGATTGGTGCGACTGGGGTCGGTTTCTTTGGGATCGAGCCTCGTGAGTTCAAGATGGACCGTCATGCATCGAGTGAGACCCCAATCGGGTCCCGATGCGCTGGGGAAGGGTTCCGCAATTTCAATTACAAGGCGGGCCTTATGCGGAATTTTTTCGAGGTCCAAATCCGCTTCACCCGACCAGAAACGAGATTGACGGGCCAATTGGGAGAGATGCTGCTGGGTAATACTCCAAATTTTTCGTGAGTCGTTCTGATCCATAAGTGAACCTTGCCCGCGGAACAAAATCTGTTTTTCAAACTGATCTTGGCGAAAAAAAGCAAATTCCTGAAGCCTACGGTAGTCCATCTGATTTAAAAAATCTTGCTCTAGGTCTTTTGACCATGCGGCCACGGGGATGTTCTGGGGTCGGCTAGGAGCGGTGGCATCGCCGGGGCCCTGGACGGACGCGGGACCACGAAGGTTAGGGGTTTGCACCAGCGTGGCGGGACGATGAAACCCTTGATTGGGTGGATTCCGACTTGTTAAACCCTTGAAAATAAAGGTCAATCCAAGGGCGACAAAGAGCAGGACAAGTCCGCTTTTGAAGTCGGGTGGGGGCATGAGAAACATCGTACATCTCGAAATGAGATTGCGAAATGGAAACCGAATTCGTGTCTCACATTGAGACATGAAGAATCAGTCGAGTAAGTCCTTTAGCGCCATGGCCTCGTTCGGCGCGTGGTCCTTGGCTTCGGTGTCGAAGTAAATGTAGCAGTCGCGTTTTCGACTCCAGCCTTTTACTTTCTGCGCCCACTCTTTTAAAAATGGGGGAGGATAGCCTTTTTTGTACTTGGCTTCTTGCCCATGCATGCGCGCATAAATGAAATCCGCAGTCAGTTCCTCCAGATAATCCCACTTGAGTCCGGAGTGTGCCAGCACTAACGCCACATTGTGTTCACGCAGAAGCTCGAGAAATTCCTCATTGGCAAAACTCGGATGCCGAAATTCAAAAGCATGCCGAATAGGGTAATCCCCGTCGGCCTTGGTGTAGGACCGACCTTCCACTTTGGCGGTGTGCTGCTTGGCCAATTTGGCCGCGGCTTTCGAGTCATGGGGAAGCATCTTTAAAAAGGCCTCAAACCGGTCGTCCTTTAGCATCACGTTGGGTGGAAACTGCCAAAGGAGGGGTCCCATTTTTTCCTTCAGGCAAAGAAGTCCACTCGCCATGAAGTTGCATAGAGGTTCTTTAACGTCTTTTAGGCGGCGCACGTGCGTGATGAATTGATTGCCTTTCACGGCAAAGACAAAATCATCCGGCGTTTCATTATACCATTTTTGAAAGGAGTGAGGTTTTTGCAAAGAGTAGAAAGTTCCATTGATCTCGATGGAATTCACCTTCCGACTGGCATATTCGAGCTCTTTCTTGTGGGTCAGACCTTTTGGATAAAAGGAGCCGCGCCATGGCTCGTGAGTCCAGCCCGACATCCCGATATAAACGTTGGCCATGGGCCACTTATCGGCGCTTGCGACAGCGGACGATAGACGTGTCTTCAAAGCCTTTGGTCGAGAGAGACTTGAAGACCAGGCCTTCCACATGCGGTTCATCGCCCGCTAAAACGGCCATACACCGCTCGGAGTTTGTGAGAATGGGAAGGGTCTTAATCTGAGGGGATATGTAAGAGCGCGGTAAGAGTTTATGGCGCTCGGGATAGGAAAGCCTTCGCAAAAGTTGATCGTCTAATTTTAACACATCGAAAAGGTACAATCGACCTTCCGGTTTGAGCCATTCGGCGTCGAGGACCGTCCAGCCCTCTTTGAATGTCAGTAGTCTTCGAAGCTCTAGCTCCATTGTGTCGGGGAACTTCAGCTTATGGGGCTGACCTTGCCGATTGTAAACCACAGTTTCTTTGCTTGCATCCGCGCAAAGGTGAATCTGCGCACGATGTCCGTGAATTTTCAGCTGTCCACCCCATCCGGCCTTGAGAATTTTTTCGACGGCCGCCAAGCTCGGGCTGATCTCTGTTTTGGGGTGCATGGCTCGAATAAAAACAGATTCCGACACGAACGGCCTCTTTCTCGAAAATATCGTCGGCTGAAGTATGCCCCCCATTTGTCCCATGTGGCCAACATAGGCGGAGGGGATGGGAGGGACAAGAACTAGCGAATGTAATTTTTAATTTTGAGGGCCTTGACCATTTCCAGTAGATCTTCCGGGGTTTTAGCATAATGCTTCGCAGCTTCAGCCGCGCCGGGTCTGGCCTTGAGGAGCATCGGCTTGAACAGATTCTCCAAGACATTGGGGGGTAGGGTCTGCAGGGCTTCGACCACCTCATCGTAGTTTTCTTCCAAAACCTTAGGATCAAAGCGCAAACTTCCCAGATCGCGAACAATCAAATCTTCGGCGGCTTCTTCGCCAAAATTTTTGGCGAACTCGCTGACATCCTCTTCGGTCAATCCGGCGCTGGCGTCCATGACGACGTAGGTGACCATGGTTTCCTCACCGAGAACCTTAAAGGATTTGTTCTTTCCAGAGTGAAGACGTTTGGCATATTCCTCTTCGGTGTAGGCCAAGATCGTGTTTTTATGAATCGTGGCTTCGCCTTCAAAATGTTTCGCCTGGTCTTGAGCTTCGCGAAAGGCATCAATGGCTTCGGCGACTTCAGTTGGAGGCGTGAGGGTGTCGCTCACGGCTTTCGCAGTCTCGGTCTTGGTCTTTCGGGTTTTGAATGGGTCGGCCTTTTTTTTAGTCGACGTCTTCGCCATAAGAAGCCTCCACTTATCCTATCGACGTAGGATGAGGGTGAGATTAGGCCTTCAAGAGGAATCTTTCTAGCCTTTTGGAACACTTGACCAAATCCACACCTTGGCCTAGCACCGCCTTCCAAGGATCGCCTTTGGATTGGACTCGTCTTAGAGCGTTCGTAATATTGAATTGTTCCGGATTGAGGCGGGCGGTGACCTCTGACCAGTCAAGAGGCATGCTGACCGGAGCGCCGGGGCGCGGTCGAATACAAAATGGCGCCGCCAGGGTTTGTCCACGGCGATTTTGCAGACAGTCCAAATAGATTTTTTTTCGTCGACGCGAAGGGGTGCGCTCGAGACTGGTCAGGGTGGGGAATTTTTTTTGTATGACTCGGGCGACACTTTCGGCGAATTGACGAACTTCATCGAAGTCGTAACGGGCCGCTGTGGGAATTCCAATGTGCAGTCCGGTGGAGCCGGAGGTCTTGCAGTAATTGCGGCACCCGATTTTGTCGAGCAGTTCGTGAAAGGCAAGGGCCACCTTCACCACGTCTTTGAAATCGTTATCGTCGGGGTCGAGATCGATGACCAGAAAGTCAGGATGATCCAAGTGATCGATTCGAGAAAACCAGGGATGAATTTCAATGCAGCCCAGATTGGCAATGTAAAGCAGGCTTCGTTTGTCTTGCACCACGGGGTAGTCGATGGATCGCTCAGAAGATTTAGAAAATATTCTGTGGGTTTTAAACCAGCGGGGAATATGGCCGGTCATGTCTTTTTGATAAAAACCCGCTTGGTCGATGCCGCCCGGATGACGACTGAGAGATTCGGGGCGATCCTTTAAATAGGGAAGAATAAAGTCAGCGACGTTTTCATAGTAATGAAGCACATCACCCTTGGTGTAGCCGTCTTGCGGAAAATAAATTTTGTCGAGATGAGTGAGCGTGGGTTGTTCCGGATAAGCTTTTCTGGACTGACCGGCGCAGATTTTCCAATCGTCGCTCGTGCCCGATTGATAAACGCTCAGCGGATTTTTGGCGATCTGGGGATCGGAACTTCTCGCCTTACCCACTCGCTTGACGTGGGTCGTTTCCTGCAAAACCTTATGTAGCTGTTGTTTTCGCTCCTTAAGGGGGCGATGTCTTAGGTCCAAACCGTTGCTATAGAGAAGGTCAAAGACATAATAGATGTTCCCGACCACTTCACCATCCAAAACAGCCGTCAGATCCATCTTTTCCAGCTCTTTTTTTACTTTCTCAAAACGCTTGTCAAAACTAAGGCCGGATTTCGAATACAGATGCACCTTTCCTCCTTCCACTTCGGCCAAGGCGCGCAGTCCGTGAAGATGGGGTTCCTTTATCCAATCCACGGGAGCCGGCGATTTCGAGTGCACGGCGATCATGGGCTTGATTTTGCGGGGCATGGAGGCGGAGACGGCGGGCTTAGGCTTAGCCGGTGGTGTTTTCTGCCTCTTCTCCTTCGAAATCCAGATGTCGCCTGCCTTTTCCGCTTGTTTTGAGATCTGCTCGAGTGTGCGCCCGGTTTTGACCGAGTGGTCATCGAAGGATTGAATGCGTTTGATTGAAGAGAATTCATCTCTCTTCTTGATCAGCAACCAGGCTTTCTGATCGGCGTCTTTTTTCAACTGCACCAGGGCAAATTCGCCGCGCAGCTTTTCACCTTCTAAAACGAAGGTGAGGTGTCCCTTTGTCATGCCCCTGCGCATGGCCTCTTGTGAATCGAGGCGACCTTTTGAACTTCGCTCCACATACGTTCCCGAATCCCAAAGCATCACCGTTCCTGCGCCGTAGTTGCCCTTTGGAATGATACCTTCAAAACTCCCGTACTCCAGGGGATGATCTTCGACAAAAACAGCCAAGCGCTGATCTTGTGGGTTCAATGAAAACCCTTTAGGGATGGCCCAGCTTTTAAACACGCCGTCGATTTCTAAGCGGAGGTCAAAGTGCAAGCGCGTGGCCTTATGCATTTGAACGACGAAGCGAAGGGGGCCCTTCTGAGACTTCTCGTGTTTCCCTTTGGGTTCGGGAGTTTGATCAAACTTTCGTTTGCGCTTGTATTCACGCAGGCTCATTCTTGCCATTAACGCGTAAACGGCACTTTGTTGTCAATTGGGGAGCGTATTGTGGGCATGGGCCTTGCTTAATGTGCTCCGGAACCAAAACCAAACGACCGAGAGGCCATGGAACGTGACTTATAGACTCTGGATGACATTATTTGCAGCCTTGTACAGTTTGTCGGCAGTGGCAGCCCCTGAGCGGACTCGCCAGAATTTTCGAGTCGAATCGCAGCCTTCGGAGTATCGGCTCCCGCTTAAAATATACAATTTGAGCCCGGCCAATTGGTCCCGCCAGGATCTTCGATTTCAACTGAGCGAGGTCAATCGCATATTTGCCCAGTGTGGAGTTCAGGTGGATCAAATCACGCTTGACACCATTGAGACCGCGGACCTGAATCGGAAGAATTGGGATGTCCCCGATATCTTGAAGATGGTGGATACTCTGATTGGATGGCGCGAGTTTGACCAAAGTGTGGTCACTCTGTTCTTTGTGCAGGGAGTGGTCGGGCGATTGGATAAGCTCACTTCCACCGGAATCGCCTTTCATCCGGCATGGACGCGTGCACCAAAAGACGTGGAAAATTTCGCTGACTTAAATGTTTACATGGCCAATGGAACGGCGTGGATTACCGCCCAGATTAAGAATCCTGAGTACCAATCTTGGGTGGGCCCTGGATACAATACAACCGCACATGAGATCGCTCATGTCGTCTTGGATAGTGGGCATGTGGAAGGTCAAGAGGTCAGCAATTTGCTATCGGGTCATAGGGGTCGCAACGACAAATTGACCGAGACACAATGTTTGAGAATGCGCCAGAGTCGATATGTAAAACCCCGGTTTTAGTTGGGGGGCTGCTTTAGAGCTCGGGCCACCCGGTTTATGTCCTCTTCGGTATTAAAAAAATGGGGCGCCAGTCGGATTCCTGGATCTCGACGGCCATAGGAAATTTGATTTCTCTGTAGCGCCTGTTCGATTTCATCCAAAGTACGGAGAGCGGCGGATGGACCGGAAGCAAAGTTGACCACAGGGCTTTTTTGCCGAGCTCCCGTTGGGGAATGGATCTGATATCCCAGCTCTAGCAAAGTCTGTTGTAAAAGGCCGGAGATCCGTAAAGCTTCGGTGTGAATAGCTTGAATTCCACATTCCTTAAAGAGTGACAGTGTGGCGCCGAAAGCCGCGATTTCTAAAATGGCCTTGCCACCTGGCTCAAATTTGAACGGCCCCGCCTGAGGTGTGTTGGGCCAGCGAGTGGGGACGTCGGGTCCGCCAAACGTCATCGCTCCTACGGCACTAGGTTGAAGCTGTTCGCGCAGGGAGGGCGTAGCTAATAAATAGCCCACGCCCAGTGGGCTTGTGAGCCATTTGTAAGAGCCTCCAACAGCCGCATCTAAACCAGACTTGGAAAAATCAAAGGGAATCACGCCGGCGCCTTGAATGATATCGGCAAAGGTCAAGATGCCGCGAGCTTTCGCTAAGTCCGTAAGCTCACGCAAATTCGTACACTCACCCGTTCGAAACTGAACCCACGAAAAGACGATGGCTTTGGTTTTCTCCGTCAGACACGCCTTTAAGTTCTCGACTGGTGTCGAAAGATCGGAATTGGAGCGTGCAACGATGACTCGAGCGCCAGTGCGGTCCGCGGCTTCGTACCAGGGATAAGCATTGGATGGATACTCTTGGTCCCACAGCACAATCTCATCGCCGGATTTGAAGGGAAAACCAAAAGCCAACTGAGAAATTCCGTTCGCCGTGCTCAAATAAAATGAGACATCGTCAGCTTTAGCTCCATGAAAGTCGGCCAATTGGGCCCGAGTTTGCTCGGTGAGGCTAAACAATTCGATGGAGGCAAACAAGCCCTCCTGGTGGAGGCGTTCCGTCCAATACAAAAGGGCGTCCGTGGCGGGGCGGGAGATGGGACTGAGGCCCGCATTATTAAGATGGGTGAAACGAGAGCGGGCATACATGGATTTGTATTTTTCCATTCGAGAACATTAGCATTGGAGTCTGGCCTGGCGAAGCAGAAGTTTTGAGTTGCTGGACGGGCTCCAATATCTCAAACTAATCCTATGTCAAAATGGACCGGCGCAGAGTGGCGCACACTTTTGGATGAGTGGGATCAAATGGTGCGCTTGGGTCGTGGTGCCGAGGTGCGCGAGATCCTGAAGAACATTCGTGTTGGCCATGTGCCTCGTTCCCTGTTGGCTCCATTTTGTGGTGTGGCCAGGCGCTGTCAGATGTGGGAAAGCGCTCTTTCGGCGCTTAAACCCTATATCTACCCCAAGGTGGCCAGAGCCTCTTCAAGCTCTCCACAAGAGCGCGTTGAATACGCGCTCTCGTTGAGAAGGGCGGGTGCGTTACAAGAGGCTGAACGTATTTTGTCGGATCCTGCTCTCATCCATGAGCCCCGAGCTATTTTGGCGAAAGCATTTGGTCATATGGGCAAATGGGACTATGGCCAAGCGCTGACACAATTGGATCACTTTGTCGAAATTTCGGATCCCGCGGATTATGAAACGCTGGTGGCCCGAGTGAATCAGCTGGCGTGTTTGAGCTTTCTCGGTGATGGGCGATATGACGCTTTGGCGGAAGATCTTTTGATCCAGCTGCAAGCGAATCGCCCAGGGCTCCTGCTGGCCAATTATTTGGAAATATCAGCTCAGAGGTTTATCTCGACCGGGGGATTTGAGTCGGCGCTCAAGCAATTGAATAAGGCGAACCAGCTATTGTCCAAAGATGAAGGTCCGTATTTGATGCTGATCAAGAAATGGATTCGAATCGTGCAAGCGGTTCGTGATTCGTCGGTGGAGGATTTACTGGCCTTTAGAAAAGAAGCGCTCAAAGTCCATGATTGGGAGACGCTTCGCCATTTGGATTTCTATGTGACTAAATTGGATCCCCATTCAATCTGGTCCAATCGCGTGTACTTTGGGACTCCGTTTTCCTCTTTCCGAGAAAAGTTGGAAGAGATTCGGCCCTTTCCGAACGAGACATGGGTACAAGGAGATCTTCATGCCAAGAGTGAGTTTGATCCATGGTTTCCTGGAGTCGAAGAAGGTGACATTGTCCACCGACTAATGGTCTTTCTTTTGCGGGATTGGTATCGGCCTGCATCTCTTGGTGGAATTTTTGATTCACTTTATGAGGGTGAGCACTTTGATATCGAAACTTCGGGCCTTCGTGTCCGCCAGCAAATTTCGCGTCTAAAAAACCGGTTGAGCGAAAACGGTTTTCCCTTTCGACTATTTCAGTTGCAGGGTCAGTATTATTTGAGGACTATGATTGATTATCGAATTTTAATGCGAAAAACCGATCTCGAGTTCTCTCGAGTTGGTTTTGTCTTTGGGCGGTACAGGGATAGAATCAATACTCCACTGGATGCCGAAGCATGGGCGAAGCAAATGAAAGTCACAGTTCGTCAATCGATCTACTTGTTAAAGCAGGGATTAGAATCGGGTTGGATTTGTAAAATTGGCCGTGGGCGATACACCCGCTACCTATTAACACCACAGACGCAGATTCGCACCTGATCAAAATCGGGAATGGGGCTAAATTTCATTGGCCCTGCGGAAAATAGTCGATATCATTAACTATGGCGAAAAAAACAGCCCCGTGGCTGCATCTCGTAGTTTTGAGTATTATTTTTCTATCGATTGGGTATGCGCTTTTTGTTCAATCTCGTTCAAGCGAGGAAGCCGGCGAAGCTCTGCTACAGGATTTGCCCCCGCCCGAATCGGAACCTCTTTATCCGCACATTTTGCAAGCCAATGCGTCTCTTTACTCGGTTCTACGAGAAATGGGTGTTACGTCGCAAGAAATTCACAAAATGGTGGAGGCCGCCAAGCCCATCGTTGATTTGGGTCGACTTCGTGCAGGAACTCAGTTTCGCACGATTCGATCCGCAGCGAACGCAGATCAGATCGTGGGATTGGAGTTTCGCTTTTCGCCGGTGGAAAAGCTCAATCTGAGTTTCACTGAAGGAATATGGAAGGCCGAGATTCAAAAAGAAAATGTTGAGACTCGAGTGGTCAACTATATGGGTTCGGTGAAGTCGACTCTCTGGGAATCGGCGGAAGAAGCTGATATGGACCCAGATCTGATCGTGCAGCTATCCGAAATCTTTGCTTGGCAGGTCGACTTTTCACGCGAAGTTCGGGTGAGGGATCGATGGCGACTCACCGTGGAGCAAAAGCTTGTGCGGGGGCGTCCGATTGGTTGGGGATCTATTTTGGCCGCAGAGTATGAAAACGCCGGTGAGCTTCATACCGCACTTCTCTATCAGGACGGGGAAAGTTCTGGTTATTACGGC
>JBFWON010000132.1:0-9503 GCA_050250515.1 Bdellovibrionales bacterium
CCCTTTTGGCCTCTGAATGGCGCTTCTCGGCGCTGTCGCGAGCAGTCATCGCCATAAAAGGGCCGACGGCCCCAATGGGGTTCACGATGGTAAAAATGGCCGGAAAGACCACTAAAAAGAATTTAAGCGACTCCGTCAACATCCGCTCGCTTCTATCAGATGTTCCTAACTTGCACAATGCGCCAGATTTCTTTAGCTTCTCCCAATGGTGAAAAACTGGGTGCCCAAACGATTCGTCGAGCGAATCGAAAAGCTGATGGGGAAGGATCTTCAGGATCTGGATCTAAAATGGGTCCATGAGAGCCTTCCCGTCGCGGAACTCGAGCTGCTCAAGTCTTTGGCTGCGGTGGATTCGCAGACCTTGAAGAAACCGGGTGTGAGGGCGGCTCAAGAAATAGTCGCCTTCGAACTCGAATCTTTGGGCTTTGAAAATCGATGGATACCGAGTTCGGACGATCGGTTCTCGGACCTGTTGGTGGCGGAAAGACCGGGTCGTACGGATAAATTCATCACCCTTGTCACCCACACAGACACGGTTTTGGATTTTGAACATCCCTTTGCTTTAGATTTAGAGGGCGCCCGGGCGACGGGTTCGGGCGTGATCGACAACAAAGGCGGCGTGGTGGTGGGGCTCAGTGCTTTGGCTCGGCTGCTCCGCAATTATCCTGAGACCGAATACTCTCTTCGCTTTCTCTGCTCGCCGAATGAAGAAATGGGCTCCATCGGCTTCACCGATTACTTTCGAGAACTAGGTCCGAGCTCTGTCTTTGCTTTTGGCCTTGAGCCTGCGTTAGACAATGGTTCCATCGTTCATCAACGGCGGGGTAACCGCTGGTACACGATCACTTGGGAGGGGCGGGAAGCCCACGCGGGTCGAAGCTACGGACAGCATGGGAATGTGGCCCACGATCTGGCACAAAAGATTTATTACCTGTCCCAGCTCACGCATTACAAAAAGCATATGAGTGTAAATGTGGGGCACATATCGGCGGGGAAAGATCGTCATAACATCATTTGTGGTCGGGCCCAGGTGAAGTTGGATGTGCGATTCTCTACGATTGAGCAGCGGGATTACATGCATCGAAAGATTGAAAAGATTTTGGCTTATGAAAGAGACCCCACTCTTTGTGGTGAGGAGAAAATCATCTGTCATTATGATATTGTCGATGATTGCCCGCCGTTTTCATTGACTCGACGATCGAAGGCCCTGGCGCGCAAGTATGCGGCTCTTACCAGTCAGTTGGAAAATCGAAAGGTGTTTTCCCAGCCGGCGGGCGGCGCGGGAGACGTGAATTATCTAAGCACCCCCACAAATTTTGTTTTGGATGGTCTGGGCCCGGTGGGCGGCGGCATGCACACGACGGGCGAATTTCTCGATGTTCAAACGCTGACCACTCGTTCGCAGGCCTTGGCGACTTTCTTAAAGTGGTGTCAAGGTGTGAAGTACTGACTCAATCTCGCGCCTGGTCTTTTGGCAGTGGGCGCGTGATCAGGAAAGTCAAAATGCCAAGAAGGAAAAGGGCCACGGGTACGCTGATCGTTAGATTTTCCACTTTCTTGTGCATCCAAAAAATGGAAACGAGAATGGTCAAGCTGGCCAAGATTTTGGAAGCCCGGTTGATGCTTCCGGTCTCCTTCCAGTTGCGAATGATAGGCCCTAATTGAGGATGATGATTGAGCCAATCACGGGCACGATCCGAGGATCTGGCAAAGCACCAGGCGGCCAAAAGTAAAAAAGGTGTCGTAGGTAAAAGGGGTACGAAAATCCCCACGATGCCGGTGGCGAGACTGATCCCGCCTACCGTGAACAATATGGCGCGACCTAAACTAGGCCATTTGGGCATTCAGCAAAAGGGTCTGAAACTCGCGCCATTGTCGCAAAGCTTCGCGCATTTCGTTGCGAGCGAGTTCGATTTGCTTACGAATTTCATCCAATCTATCCATCGAAGACCGCCGATACTGCTTGGCCATCTGCCGATATTCGGCGCGCAGATGTTCGAAACGCTTTTGCGCCGATTCTACCCGAATTTTGAAGGCATCAATCTGCTCTTGAAATTGCGCCTGCCATTGGTCACTCAGCTTGGCCTTCAGATTCTTTTCTTCCATCTGCATTTGGGCGAGCAGAATCTCACCCTGCGGAGTTCGGCGTAGAGAATAGGCGCCCCCGAGCATAGCAAAAACCTGAATCATCCATTTGGTTGGATCCCAATGATACCAACGAATGCCATTGCGATAATCATTGGCAAAGATATGGTGAAAATTGTGATAACCTTCGCCAAAAGTTAACACAGCTAGAATCAGCGAATCCCGCGCCGTATTGGTATCTGTGTAAGTTTGTTTGCCCCACATGTGGCACCAGGAGTTAATCAAAAAGGTAGCGTGGTGAAGAAGTACAATTCGGGCGAAACCAGCGACCGCTAAGCCACCAAACGCCGATCCAAGAAAATATCCGATAAGCGCGGGAAGTCCCAGTCCCATGGCGATCGCTAGCAAGACATAGTGTTTATGTTGAAAAGCGACGACAGGGTCGCGCTCCAAATCTCGGCCATAGGGGACGGCGAGGGAGGCTTGCGCTTTGTCGTCGACGAGCATCCACCCAAAATGGGCCCAAAAGAAACCTTTGTTGATGGAGTACGGATCTTGATCCGAATCGACAAAACGGTGGTGGACACGGTGATCTCGAGCCCAAATCAAAATAGAATTTTGAAAAGCAGCTGCGCCGAATAAAGCCCAAAACCATTTGAGCCAGGTGCGACTCTCATAGGCTCGGTGGGCGAAAAGGCGGTGATAGCCACCCGTGATACTCCCTGCAGAGAGGGCGTAGAACACGACAGCCAGAGCCCAAATAGGCCAACGAAAACCTTCGATGTAAACGTGCATGATCGTGAACAGAACTGCGGCCACAGGCGAAAGGAGCAGAAAGAGGGCTCCTACCCAGTTGATTGTGATTTTCTTTTTTTGAGACGAATTCGACATTTCCTAAAACCCCATTCTTAATAGAAACAGGGTAACATATCGGTCTAATCGCGAGAAGCTGTGACCCGTTTTTTTACAATTTGATACTCGGCTTCCATAAAGCGATGAGCCGCTGGCGACATATGTCGTACATCTTCAATCAGCTGTCGGGCACGATGGAAATGTCCCTTTTCGATCAACATTTTGACGTAATCCCTTGCGGCACCAATTTGCAGGACCTCTGACGAGGACGTGAGAGCCATCTCAAAGTAAAGCTTAGCTTCATCAAAGCGCTTTTGTTTCGCCAGAAGTCGACCGAGCTCGCGCGCCGAGGCTTCGTCCGTACCGCCGTTATGAAAGTAGCGGAGATAGTTTTGGGTAGCGGCGTCCAATTTGCCCCGTCGTTTTTGCAGGTCAGCCAAACGAACGTAGAGGTTGGTCTCATTTTGGGCCAATCTTAAATATTGGGCTTCGACGCAGTCCCACTTATGTAAGTCAGAACAAATCTTGGCTTTTGCTTCCCAATCGGAAGGTGTCGAAAATCCCAGCAAGTCTCGCAGTCCCAGAGGAATGATATCGAGGCAATATTTGTCCCAGGTGCGAATCATCCACAAAGAAGAAAGTAAAAATGTGGCGATGAGAATCATTGTGAATTTAGATGTTTTCTCAATTTCACTGTCAAGATCCATAGCCTGACCCCTTTTCGTTGAAGTTTACCTTGAGCAACCAAGGTGCCGTTCGCAAGTGATTGAAGTTGTGCGGGATTGACTTCAAAAGCCTGTAGTTTCTGGAACTCGAGCGCCGATTTTGGCCAAAAAAGATCTGCCGCCCCCCGTTTTTTCGGGGGACTGTTGGCAGTTGAAAGTGATGAAGGAAGAGACGCCCGCCTTCCCTTTCAAGAAGGCGAGCGAACAGGAGGGCCGCAAGTCCATCCTGGACTCACGGTCTGTTGG
The DNA here is from genome assembly GCA_050250515.1 of Bdellovibrionales bacterium. Taxonomy (GTDB): domain Bacteria; phylum Bdellovibrionota; class Bdellovibrionia; order Bdellovibrionales; family UBA1609; genus JALHOQ01. The sequence continues at coordinate 3,909 of JBFWON010000132.1, forward strand.
GTTGGTTCATGCGCGAGAACCCTTTTTCTCCATCCTGGAGAAGATCGGCTCTCGCTTGCACACATGAGCAAGACCTGTTCCGAGGTGGGGGAGCCGTCGCCTTACTCATCACTTCATGGCATAATTTCATAGGAGAGTGATGCGATCCAAATGGTGACCATTTGAAAGGGGTTTGGTAGGTGTCAACCCGTTGAGCATTAAAGAACTTTCTACTTTCTTATTTGGGCACTATGGAAAAATCATAATTTCGGTGCCGTGTTTTGTCTTTGGCCTGGGCGCCCGGGCCGATTTGGATCTGTCGACTCGTGCGTACTATCGCTCTTACCCATTGAGTGGGTTTGTCGAAGCCAGTAGTGGCTACGGTTTGCTCCTCTACGGTTCGGCCGGGTCGCCGTTTTCTGGCTACATAAGGCCTGCGATCGAGGGCGCGGTCACTTCGGGCTATTATTCAAGCTTGGCAAAACTAGAGTTCTTCCCACTTGCCATTATGGGCGTGCGTGGGGGAGTTGAGTCCGTTCACAACGACGCTGATTATTCCGCTTTTGATTGTACGGTGGCTGATTGCAAGGGTCAGTTTCATCGAGGTTTTCTTGAATCTGAGCTCACGCTCGGGGCGGGACCGCTCTTTGTCCAAGGGCGCTGGCGACGGGAACACTGGACCCAAAACACAGCCCGAGTGGGTGAGTTCGTAGAGCCCACGTCAGGCCTTTTGATGACCAATGAGGGCGAGTACCAGACCGTATGGCAGGGGATCGGCGGCGTTAAGTTTGACCCTGCGTGGTCCTTTATGGGAGGTCTTCGGTACGCTGAGGGCGAGTCGGGTGTGTCGCGCTTGTCTTTTGGATTCTTGCGCTGGCACCACGAGGGCTTCACTTTAGCCGTGGGTGGTGGGGCCTTTGATTCGGAGCTCAAGAAGCGTGAGGCCACCATTTTGACCTACTTCACTTGGGATATCATCCCCAGTCTCGCTTTGAAATAAGGTTGGTCCAAAGTCTAGATCCACTCGACGAATTGAAGATCGAGTCGGGCTCGACCGAAAAAACCATATGCTTCTGCGTTCTCTCCTCTTCTGTCTAATTTTCGGAATAGGTCCAATGCCATCCTATGGAGACACCGTCAAAGTGACTCTGGCGGGGGACATGATGACGCCCATGCGGGTGAAAAAGTTGGCCAATGAATATGGGCGAAAAGAGGAGTTTTACTACGGCAGTTTTTTGCAGAGCTTGCGGCCGCTGGTGCAAAGCGCGGATCTGGCTTTTGCCAATTTAGAAACTCCTGTGGCGCCGTCTGAACCGGTGCCACCGGCCCCGTTTGTGTTCAATGCACCGAAGTCCTTATTATCTGGTCTCAAGTGGATTGGCTTTGATGTTTTGAGTGTGGCTAATAATCACACGATGGATCAGACCGAACTGGGCGTCTTTGAAACTCTCAAGTCCGTGGAGCGGGCTGGTCTAACCAGTGTGGGGGCCGGTGTGGATCGCAAATCGGCCCTCGCGGGACGGGTGTTCGATGTACGAGGGATGAAGGTTGGATTTTTGGCTTTCACCACTTTTATCAATCGGGGAAGTCAAAAGGCTTTGCAGGCGCAAACCGTCTACATCAACCTGGCCGAGCGCAAGAAAGATTGGATTGAAGCGGTCAGCAAGATGCGACCCAAAGTCGACGTCTTATTTCTGTCGATTCATTGGGGCACTGAGTACAGTGATCGTCCTGCTCCTTGGCAGGAGGCCTTGGCCCGTGAGCTCCATGAAAAAGGGGTGGATGTGATTGTCGGTCATCATCCCCATGTTCTTCAGCCGGCGAAGTGGTTTGTCGATAAGTCGGGCCGAAAAAAATTGACATTGTATTCCATTGGCAACTTGGTTTCGAACCAGTCGTTCGATTATGTGCACGGCCAATCGCCATTTACTGCCGGCAATACGCGTGACAGCGTCTTAGTTCAACTTGAAATCGACAAAACCGGAGTGAAGAAGTTTTCCTACTACCCGCTTTGGATCGATAACTGGTTTGGCCCCGAGCAGGGCATTCAAACGGTCAACATTCCACAAGAGGTGAAACGCCTGGAGCAAGAGATCAAAGGCTTGAGAGCTTCGCCTAAGAAGACCTTCCTCTTGACTCGGCGGCAGATGTTGATGGATCGCTGGGGCATGATCTATCGATCCCTTTTTCCAGGGGCGAATCTTCCACTGGCCTCGAATCGAGCGGCCGACAAACCCGCCAACTAGAGCGCCTGAAATTCGTCCCGGGTCAGTTCAAACCGAATGGTGTTGCGCAGATGTCCCTTCTGCATTCGATCCCCAGGCAATACTCCCGCTTCGCGCATCTTGAGTTTTTGCATGACTCGGGCTGAGGCCAAATTTCGCTGGTCGCAGGTGGCGTAGACAACGGTTAAACCGAGCTCATGAAAACCAAATTCGAGCAAACGCCGGGCGGCCTCGGTCGCGAAGCCCTGGTTTTGCCATTCTGGATGAATGGCCCAGCCCAGATTTCCGACCGAACTGGTTGGGGCCTCGCGGCGAATGCCAACACCGCCAATGAGACGGCCCGACTCTCTCAAACAGGTGGCAAATTCGAAGCGAAATGGAATCGGCAAATGCCATTGCAAGACGGCGTCGGAGATAAAATTCTTAGTATCTTCTTCTGAATTCGGTCCCCAGGCCTCAAATTTTGAAAACTCGGGATCGGAGCCATATTCGTGAACGTGAGCCCAATCCTCAGCTCGATAGGGCCGAAGATTTAAGCGTAAACTCTGCAGTAAAAGGGTGGTCAGAGGGGCTCCCAGGCAAACGACGCGTCATCTATCTCACAGGTTGTCATACTAGGATGGGTCCATTAAAGTCGCAAGTTCCAATGAGTGAAGATAAAGGCAAAAAATCGACGGGTCCGACAAAGATCCTAACCGGAGTTAAACCCTCGGGGCAGATTCACATCGGCAATTATTTGGGCGCTATGCTCCCGGCCTTGACCTTGAGTGCGGAGCCCAACGTCGAGACTTGGTTTTTTGTGGCGGACTATCACACTCTGACGACCGCGCCAGATCCAAAGGTGATGCGAGAGATGTCCTACGAGGTCGCGGCGACCTGGTTGGCCTGTGGTTTGGACCCAGCCAAGACCGTGCTCTATCGGCAAAGTGATATTCCAGAAGTGATGGAACTCAACTGGATATTGTCCTGCTTTACGCCCAAAGGATTGATGAACCGGGCGCATGCCTACAAGGCCAAGATTCAGGAGAACCAGCAGGCAGGCAAAGACGATCTCGATTTCGGCGTGAACATGGGGCTTTATTGTTATCCCGTGTTGATGTCGGCCGACATTTTGCTTTTTTCGGCGGACAAAGTTCCGGTGGGTGAAGACCAAGTTCAGCATATTGAAATTGCCCGGGACATTGCGCAGAAGTTCAATCGTCAGTACGGTAATCTCTTGCGGCTGCCAGGATTTGTTGTGCAGGAATTGGGTAAGAGTGTGCCGGGACTGGATGGTCGCAAGATGAGTAAGTCCTACGACAACTATATTCCACTCTTTGCCGAATCGAATCGACTTAAGAAATTGGTCGCCCGAATTAAAACCGACTCTCTCCCGCCGGAGGCTCCGAAGTCGACGGAAGGCAGTTTGATTTTTGAACTTTTTCAGTGTTTTGCTGAGCCTGCGGAAACCGCCGAACTGAAAGCCCAGTATGAAAAGGGGATCAGCTGGGGCGCGGCCAAAGAGCAGCTCTTCCTTGTCATGGACAAAAAGCTGACGCCATTTCGAGAGGAATACAAAAAACTAATGAATGATAAGGGGTATCTGGACTCTCTCTTGAAAGAGGGTGCCGAAAAAGCCAGAGGACGAGCCACACCATTTATGAAGAAACTAAGACAAGCGATGGGGATTGATGCATGAGTCGAGCACAAATTAAAGAATTGTATGTTTATCCGATTAAGAGTCTTCGGGGGGTTCGCCTCAGCGAAGTTCCGATAGAAAAGTCCGGCCCGGCCTTAGATCGTCAGTTTATGATCGTCGACAAGGACGGGCAATTTATCACTCAGCGCACTCATCCCGAGATGGCCAAGATCGGCGTGAGTCTTCATGACAATGCCTGGATCGAGTTGTCCTTAATGGAACACGGGCAAGTCGATTTTGGATTGGGTGAGCATGAGCCCGAAGAAATCGACGTGAAGATTTTTAAGTCGACGATGAAGGGGCAAGAGGTGTCGCCCGAAGTGTCCGAGTGGTTGTCAGAAGTTTTGAAGCAACCGGTTCGCTTGGTGAGTATGGTGGAAAATGGTGGCCGCGTCTTTGATGCTGAGAACTTTCCCGAGCAAACCACACGTTTCACTGATGCTCGTCCGTTGTTGGTGATTTCGGATGCGTCGCTGGATCTATTGGAGCAAAAGATTGGGTCGCGCATGTCGATGGCTCGCTTTCGCCCCAATGTGGTGGTGCAGGGCTGTGATCCCCACGCGGAGGACTCTTGGGGCCCGATCAAGATGGGGAGAATTCAACTCGAACCTTCCCGCGCTTGCACGCGCTGTAAAATCACGACCGTGCACCCACTGACCGGGCAGGTGGGGGAAGAACCCTTGAAGACTCTTGGGACCTATCGCCAAGGTGAAAAGGGCATCGAGTTTGGTTATTACTATGTGCCTGTCAGTCAGGGGAGCTTACGCACGGGCGATATGGTCGAGTGATGGGCCGATTGGGTAGCTCCCTTCGAACTGGGCTCTTCATTCTTTGTTTGTTCGGGGTGGGAGCCTGCGGGACCGCTGTAAAAACCCATGAGACCGGTCGTATTGATGTTTCCAAAGTGGACGGTCAGGGACATCCGTTGGCACCGGTGGTTTTGACTTACAAGTTCGAGGTGCCAAGTGAAGGACACGAACTCTTTATTTTGGACCAGAGAAAAAATCGCTTCAACATCAGGGTGTCGGACCGGGCGGATACGGAATCGGGTGTTTTGATTTATCTTCCTGCAGGGAGAAGATACTCCTTGTCTGGAATGTTGCTGGTGAAGGGGTGGACCCGGACCGAGGTTTCATTTGGTAAAGATCTTCCACTCTTTCTTGTGCGCGCTGGGGAAGTGACATTGATTAACTACTTTGAAGTTAGGCCGAAAGAGTCGCAGGGTTTTGTTCTGGATGTGGCCCGTAAGGACTCTTTGCAAGACATCATCAGTCGCGACCGATTTGCCAAGAAGTTTGATTATTCAGGCCATACCCGATCGGTGAAGGCCCTCGAGCAGCAATAATCAGAGCAACAGTAGTTACTGAGCGGAATTGGCGCGAGCATGTTGCGCTCGCAGGGCCCAAGCTGCGGCTTCGTCTTGCAGACCCAGATCTGCCAAAGACTTTGCGTAGGCCTTCATCATTTCAGGGTCTTTCCCGCCCATTTGAAAGTACTCCTTGAAGTGCTTGGCGGCCACACTGACGTTGCCGGCTTCGAACTGAGACTTGGCCATGGCTGCCGCGGTGACGATGCTGAGGTCATTGAAGCCGGCCATTGCCGGTGTCGGAATCTGTACTTTAGAGAACTCCCACAATAGGTAAGTCGGGATACCTGCAATCCCGAAAATGGTAAGAGCCCAAACGAGAGGCCACTTCCATCGGTTCACTTTTT
>JBFWON010000133.1:0-9454 GCA_050250515.1 Bdellovibrionales bacterium
TCGAAGTCGGCGTTGACGGTCGGAACAAAGTGATAGCCGGTTTCTTTATATATAACCCGCAACTCCCCTTCAAGGGACGAGGAAAACAAGGGATTGTTGATATTCTCGGACTTGAATTTGAGATCAGCAACCACCTTTTCTTCAGTTTCGCCCTCTTGCCTCATCAAACTTTCAAACCAAATCGAACCCGCCAATTCCACCAATACCTGTTTGACCAAGGTACATTTACAATTCTTTTCAATATCGCGAATCATTTTCTGTCCTAGAAAACTCATCGAAAGGGGGCCCTTGATCTCCACTCGACCCACAGACCGACTCAGAAAACGTCCTGGAGTCAGAGGCGCATTCATCTTGATCGTCATGTTTTGCTCGGGAGGCTTATCGCCCGCCAGATTCTCTGCGCCGAATTTACCTTCCAAATTGATCTGAGAGCGATCCATTGTCACTTTCCCACCAAAACTGGTCCGAATGGGGGAACTTCTATCGCCGAACTGACCATCAAATTTCACCTTGGAGGTGAACAGCTGATTGGCTAAGTCAAAATCCAAAGTTCCCTGACCCTGCTGGGTCGAGCCATTGACCTCCACCTTTGATTTCAAAAAAGTTCCATCTTGGGCGAGACGTTCCGGCCAAATCAGTCCGGAAAGATTCCACTTAGCTCCGTTGACCGTAGCGGCAACGGACCAATCCATACTATCGGGCCCACCCTTACCAGGTTTGACGACCGACAAAGAATAGGGCAAGGGCTCCGGGCCACTTCCCAAAACTTGTCCATCAGCAAAGACCACTTCTAGCCTTCGCATCGTGATCCAATCGTTGGCTTCGATCAGTTTCAAACGCAGATGCATGAGCTGTTCAAAATAATTTTTATCTTGCGGTGTGGCCGAGCCCTCGTAAATCAGTCGCGACTGGGGACCACCGACTTTCAACTCCTCGATCAAGAGGTCGGTCGAGGGGCTCCACAGAGTCAAGCTCCCTTTTACATTCAAGTCACCACTCACCAGAAGAATGGGACTCTTGCGTTCAATTGTGGCTTGTTTGATTTTCAGTTGAAAGTCGAAGCTGAGCTGTTCTTTCTTCTTCGCTTGCCACTCAATCGAAGACCAGGTGATGGCGTATTCTTTAGGAACGTAGAGCCACTTAAAGACCTTGAACGCGCCACCCGGAAAAAAGTAGCAGAAAGAGAAGAGCAGACCACCCAATACCAGCAAGACGGCGACGATGAGCGCGGTTAATTTGCCAGCTAGAATCAGCAGTTCCCTCTGCACCGATTAAAACTCCTGTCCGAAGCCTAAAAAATACACCCACTCCTGCTGATACGACAAGGAACTTGCGGTTTCGCCCAAAATCTCACCCTTTGCCGCATAGACACGAAAATTTCCAATCGGTGACATCCATCGAATGCCTCCCCCCCACGAGATGAATTCATCTTCGTCCAAAGTCCAGCGCTTGCGCCCCAGGCGCCCCCAATCAAACAAACCAAACGGTTGCAGTCGATAGGGAAGAACTTCGACCAGTCGAAGCTCGGTGCCACCGTAAAGCCCGGTCAAATAACCCAGCTTTGAAAAATGCAGACTTTGGCGAGAAAACCCGCGAAGATTCTGATCGCCACCCCAATAGAGGCGGTAATCGACAGGCAATTGATCCCGCCTAAGAGAAAAATCGTCGTCGCTCACATTGACAGCAATACCTTGCGCCCGAAGGGCCAAGACAAACAAAGGTGGCGTATAGGACCCCATATTCCATAAATATTTTATTCCGGCTTCAAATCGATCGACATTGATGGTCGATCCCACCCGATCTCGCTGCCCTCGATAGTGCCCAAATCCTGACCAGCCTGCATCTTGTTCCCTCAGTCGCGATTCATAAAGATGGCTGTGGGTCGAAAGCGCTCCCTGCCAGTCTAGGTAAGTGGTTTGCTTCGGTCCGATTCCTCTTACAGTGTCGACGTAGTTCAGCGTCGGCCCACCTTTGACCAAATAGCGAGCATTGAGCCAATCGCCATATTGGCCAATGTCTATCCCCGCCTTCGACTGATTGACTTCATATCGTGATTCCGACGTTCGCCCGACCGTGAATCTAGGACCAAGAAAAGCGGTGTCGAGCAAAGGAAACATGTAGAGTTCCGAGCCCACCTCTAAATTCTGCTGCAGCGGCGAAACATGCAACTTTGTCGAAAATGCCGACGCCCGATTGTCGAGCCGGGAATTGCGAAAAGACACATCGGTAAAAACATATTCCTCAGTCGAAGCGCCAAAGCCAAAGCGTAAAAGCTTGGGGCGACCGACCGAAGTCCGAACCTCAATATCAGTATTCTCGCCTGCGCATTTGGGCTGAATGTGGACGGAATCAAAAAGTCCCTCGTTAAACAGGCGTGAGGTCGTCAGTTGTGACTTCTGAACGTCATAGAGTTGGCCTTCCTTCATGGCAGCGAATCGCCTAAGCACAGATTCCTGCAAATTGTCGTGCCCTTCCCAATGAATGGAACGCACTCGGCTCCTCGCTCCAGGATCAGCCGTCACGACGATCCGGTTGTTCCAAAGCTCGGCCGTCACTTTGACTCGAGCGCAGGCGTATCCCTGACTCTTCAGCTCCAACTCGGCCCAATTGGTCACATCATCTAGAACGTCGGAGGTCAGCGGATATCCAAGAACTTGCCGCAGTCGATTGGGGTCCAGTTCCTTGAGCCGCGGGCGGATTTCAATGTCCTTGACGATCCTTTGCTCGCCAGCCCAAACCCAAAGTTCGTCACCTCGCTCCTCAAACTTGGGATCTTGGTAGCCCTTTCGCTGAAGCAGATTCTTTAGTTGCAACTGGGCTTGGGCCACTGGGATTTTTTTCCAAGCATCCTTGCTTTCAGAACTTCCACATAGGAGAATTTTTTCGTTGGCGCCAACCGAAATCCATCCCTCTTTGAAAATGATCGGTCCACAGAGGCGCCGGTCGGCATACGCCAGGCTGGAAAACAAGAGAACCGTAAGCACCAACCCACGCACGAATCACCACCGCCCTAGGTAACGAACTTCGCACTCTAGCTTTACACCTGACTTCTTCTCAACCGTATCCTGCACAGTTCGGATGATTTGGTCCACATCCGCCGCTCGGGCGCCGCCTAAATTCACTATGAAATTGGCGTGCTTGGTTGAGACCTGCGCTTGGCCCACTTGCAATCCCTTTAACCCGGCCTGCTCAATCAAAGCTCCCGATTTTCCATTCGGAGGATTCTTAAATGTACTACCGCAACTGGGCAGCTCAAGCGGTTGTCGAGTTCGTCGGTTCTTGGTGGCCTCGGTGACCCGTCTGGAAATATCGGGCTCTGGCTCGCTCGGCCAGGACAAACCCGCACGGACGACCATTCCAGGCTGCCAACCGGAAGAGTGGCGATACTCCCAATGAAGTTCATCCCGCTGAAACTGGCGAATCTGCAAACTCTGGGAATCGAGGACTTCAACCCAATCGACCAGCTCAACAAACTCCCGCGGTCGGATGGCTTCACCCACCCCCGCGTTCATCACAATGCCCCCGCCCACGTCACCGGGCAAACCGCAGAGAAACAACGCAGGAGCTAAACGCCTCTGCAAAAAGATTTTAGTGAGCTCAGATTTTGGCGTTCCGGCCCAAGCCTCAATTACGACTCGCCCCTCTCTTTCCGCCACGGACGTGCCACGAAGACCACGAGTGCTAATGGTCAGTCCTTCAATGCCCTGATCACTGATCAGCACATTGGTCGCGCCACCTAAGATCGTGACCTTAAGGTTATTCTCACGGGCAAAATCATAGGCCTGTTTGACTTCCTCAATGGAGGTCGGAGCGCAGAACCAATCGGCCGGACCACCGATCTTCCACCAAGCATAATCATGGAGCGGAACATTTTTCTGAATTTCCATCTTCAACTTTTCGCGACTTGATCCATCAAGGCTTCACCAAGTTTGGAGACATCGCCCGCACCTAAGGTTAAAAGGACGTCGCCGGATTTAAGTTCGGCTCGGACCGCTGACCATTTAGGGTCTACCTTACGATCCAAATAGCGACAATCGCGGTGATCGATTTGTTCCGAGAGGTGGACACTGTCAATGCCGGGCAATGGACTTTCACCGGCCGGATAGATGTCAAGCAAGAAGAGAACATCCGTGTCTCTGAAACAAGTCAGAAAATCGTCCCAACAGATCTGCGTTCGCGAATACCGATGGGGCTGAAAGACTGTAATCAATCGACGCTCTGGGAATCGCTCTTTGAATCCAGAGAGAACCGCTCGGACTTCCGTCGGATGATGACCATAGTCATCGTAAAAATCCAGCCCTCGGATGGTGGCCTTGTGCTGAAAGCGCCGGTCGACACCTTGAAACTTTTCAATCGCTTCAGCAGACTTTTCAAAGGAAATTCCAGCCAGATGGGCGGCAATGCTTGCCGCCAAGGAGTTGAGGGCATTGTGCTGCCCCGGGATGGCTGGTTTCAGCTCAAACAAAGGCTGAGCATCGAACTTCACTGTCCAACTGGACTCACCCCGAACAAGCACATAATCATTTTCCGGATCGACTCCGTAAGTGATCAATCGTTTGCCAAAACGCTGAAAGAGCTGCCGCGTCCTCGGATCATCGCCACAGATGATCGCCGCGCCATAAAATGGAATTCGGGTGGCAAAATCCAAGAAGGCATTCTGCAGATTGGAAAAATTTTTGTAGTGATCCAGGTGATCATTGTCGATGTTGGTGATGATCACAATTTCTGGACTCAGGTGGGTGAAGCTTCCATCACTTTCATCGGCCTCGGCCACCAACCATTCACCTTGCCCGAGCTGAGCCGTTGACTTGATCACATCCAACCGCCCACCAACGATAATCGTCGGATCCATCTCCGCATGCAGAAAAATCGAAGCGGTCAAACTGGTGGTCGTCGTTTTCCCATGAGTCCCGGCCACCGCAATCCCTCGCTTAAGATTCATGATTTGAGCCAGAGCTTCTGCTCGCCGTATAAGAGGGATTTTCAATTTTCGGGCCGCCTGAAACTCTGGATTGGTTTCTTTGACAGCGCTCGAATAGACGACGACCTCGGCTTCACCCAGATTTTCCACCGCATGTTCGTGGAAAATGTTAATCCCCAGTTTCTTCAGCCGAATGGTCTGCGCATTTTCAGCCGCATCGCTGCCGGTCACCTGGGCACCCATATTGTGTAAAAGCTCCGCGAGGCCGCACATTCCGATCCCACCGATGCCAATAAAATGCACCTTCGCCTTAGCTAGTCGCATGGTTCTCAATCCTTTCCAAAAAATTCTTCGCCAAAGTCATGGCGGCGCCTGGATGGTGGAACTGTCGCATGTTCTCACCCATTCGCTTCAGCCGCTCCGGATCGCTCTTCAGGCCCGCGATGGCCTCGCACAGTTTCTCGGCCGTTAGATCTTTTTGCAAGATCATAAGAGCCGCTCCGCGATCCACTAAACTCTCGGCATTCTTTCGCTGATGATCATCTGAGGCAAACGGAAACGGAATCAATATCGCAGGCACGCCACAGGCAGCGAGTTCAGACAACGAACCTGTTCCTGACCGACAAACCACCAAATCCGCCTTCGCATATTCAGAGGCCATATCCTGAATGTATGGCTTCACATCGACGGGCAATTGTGAAAGTTCCGCACCATAGAGTCCAATCACTCGGTCAAAATCGCCCGCCCCGGTTTGGTGGGTAAAATCCACATCGTGTAACACCAAACCTAAGCGTTTGATCATGTCAGCGACCACGGTGTTAACTCCGCGGGCGCCCTGACTTCCGCCAAAGATCAAAACATGAAACGATCCCGTGGTCGCCCGTTTCACTTTTTCAATTTCACTTCGAACGGGCATACCTGCCGTTTTGACTTTGTGCCCACGTAGACGATTCTTCGCTTCTTCAAAAACCACCCAGCACTCATCGACAAATCGGGCGAGCCATCGGTTCGCCATTCCCGGCATGGCGTTGGGCTCCCAAATAGCAGTTCTATAGCGACCCATGGCTGCCGCCAGCAGTAAGGGTCCCGAGGCATGCCCCCCCACGCCCAGCACCAGCTCGGGTTGGATTTTCCTGAGCAGCGAAAAGCTTCGCCAAAGTGCCAGTGGAAGCTTGAGTAGTGTGGTCAACCGCTCTGTCAGGGGGACATTGGAGTTAAGCCGGCCAATCGGGAGGTGGTGAACTTTATAACCCTTTGGCGGGATCAATTTGTTTTCAAGTCCATGAGCGGTGCCCACGAATTCAATTATGACATCAGGTTCCTGCTGCCGAAGGGCTTCCGCTATGGCTAAGGCCGGGTAGATATGTCCGCCAGTTCCTCCGGCTGCAATTAAAATTCTCTTGGCCATTTACTCGAGCTCTTTTTCACGAAATGAGAGATTGTAACTGGCTTCACGCTCTAAGTTTAAGAGCCAGCCGACCAAAAGGCCCGTGGCCACGAGTGAGCTGCCGCCATAACTCAAGAGCGGGAGCGTGAGTCCCTTCGTCGGCAATAGGCCAAGGGCCACCCCGACATTGATAAACACGGAGAAAGTTAAAAGCAGGCTAAAAGAGAGAGCCACAGCCCGCTCGCGATAACGCTTGAGATGCAAAGTGATTTGAAAGCCACGAAAGACTAGAAATCCATAGACCATGAGCAGAATAAAAAATCCGACAAACCCCATCTCTTCGCCCAAAACGGCCAAAGTGAAATCCGTATGGGCCTCGGGTAAGAAGAAAAGTTTTGCCTGCCCCTGACCAAGTCCTACGCCCGTTAGGCCGCCCGAATAAAAGCCGAGCAAGCTCTGGATAACTTGAAAACCTGTTTGGGACGGATCCGACCAGGGATTTAAAAAGGCTTCGACTCGAGCTCGCCGGTAGGGTGAGGTTGCGACCATAAGCACGAGCGTGGGAATCACGACCACCGCTGAAGCCACGATGTAACGCCAGCGCAATCCAAACGCCAAGAACAAGCACGCGGCCAGACCAATCAAAATCACAAAGGTTCCAAAATCCGGCTGCAGGTAAAGCGGCACTAAGGGCAGTAGCACGACACCGATCTTTAGCCACCAATTGCGATCCATCAGGCCGCGCGAATACTGCGCCATCATGGGCGCGAGCACAAAGGGGTACGAAGCCCGTAAAAATTCGGCGGGCTCAAGTCGATAACCCCATGGGAGCAAAATCCAGCGGGCCGCCCCGCCCGCCTTTACGCCTAAGCCTGGAACAAAAGTGGCCACAAGGCCCGCCACGGAGAGAATCCAAACGGCCACCCCGAGTCGGAAGGAGTACTTCCACGGGATCAGGTAGGCCACAAAAAGCGCCACTAAGGAAAATGATGCAAACAAAATTTGTTTTCTGAAAAAGTACAACCCATCGCCATAGGTCTCAGTGGCGAAGATGTAACTGGAGCTATATACCTGCACGAGGCCCAGGCCGATTAGGAAGAATACCGAAAGAAGGACTCCACGATCCAATCGCATGCCTCAAGCGTAGGGCGAGAGCCCCAATTTGTCCATCGTAAGTGCTCAAAATCATTGAAAAAGCCAAAATTTGTCGAGGTCTGTCTAAGGATCACCCGAAAAAACCGCTCAAATCGGCTAAGTTCGTGATAAGCCGTAGCTTTCGGCCCCATAAGATCAAAAAAAATCGAGAAAATTCAAATACTTAATTTGTTCAATGGCGACTGGCACTGGCCCTGCACTATCGCCTTGGTTAGAGGAATTCCTTTGCTCGAAAGAGGTGCATTCGACATGGCCCCCCACCATCCCAACCGCCCAAAAGTCGCGGCCCTAGCGGGTCTTCTGTGGTTACTGCCACTCACCATTTCACTGAGCGCTTGTACAGGCCTGCTCAACGGCAAGCTGTTCAAAGAGCGCGCGGCTGAAGAGCCCGCCCCCGCCGATGGCGCGGTCGATAAGAGCTTTTTTGTCGATGCCAACGGAAAGCCGAAAACGTTTTTGTGTGCCTGGGCCCCCGAGATGGTGCGCGGAGATTTCGGCGAGCAGTCCAACGCCCTTTACGTGAACGAAGAAGCGCATTGCAATATCGAGTTTGAAATCAAGCAGGACGTGTTGGTCGGCAAGAAAGTTCAACCGAGCTTCCCGAACGATCGCGATCGTTGGGAGACCGTCATCACGATTCCAATCAAGAAGCATTTTTATCTTGAGAAAGACAAAGATCAGCATGGGCGCGAAACCAACAAATGGATAGAAAACGACAGCCGCTCGCACTGGTCGGCACGCCCCAAGATGAAGCTCGACTTGCAAGAAGTCGACTTCCCGAATTTGGCCGTGGGATGGCTGGTCCGTGGCGCCAAATTGGCGAAATCGACAACTTCCGCTTATGAAATTGAATGGGACAATGAGAAAGGATTCCTCGGCTTTTCAGTTGATTTGATCGTTCAGACTCCAATTCCTCGCGGTTGGAGATCAGTTGAAATTCGGGAGAATCAATTCAAAATGCGCGCGAACTTTCTGCGCTTTGAACACGATCCGACCTTCAAAAAGACGCCATTCCATCAAGAAAATTCTCGCTTCATGAATATCCTGCATGTGATGGGCCGCCAAGTGGACGGCACCGAGCCTGAGCTTTATGCCGCTCACTGGGATTTGCGCGAGCAGCACACCATTTATTTAAATGGAGTTCCCGAGCAGCATATCCCCACAATTCAAGCAGCTGTCGAGAAGTGGAACACCACTTTTCAAGAAATCGGCGCGGTCCCCACTGGGCACAAAGCGTTTGTAACGAAGGTCGCCAATCTCAAGCATCCCTTCGACCTGCGCTACCCTTCCATAAATTGGATCAGTGACAATCGCCTTTCGCAATACTCGCCTCTTGGAATTGGCATGGCTCACTCCGACGTTCGAAATGGAAAGATCTATTGGGGTGCCGTCAATCTCTATGGTGGAATGCTTGAGACCTACATTAATGTTTACACACCGCTTTCGGCGAGCTCGGCCAATGGGCAAAGCAGATTGAGTGATCAAATCTCGCCGTTGTGGACCATCGCAAAGCTGTTTCCCAATAAAATTGACGCCTTCGAAGGAATGGACGCTCGCTTCAACGAAGGACATAGGAACGGCCTATCCGCAGCCCTTGCTGTAAACCATGGTAATGCACTCGCCAAGGAGATTCTGCCTCAATTGAACAAGCTAACGGGCGGATCCAAAGAATTGAAGCAGAAAATGGAAGCCTTACAGGAACAAATTGCCACCCTTCGACAAGGCGATCCAAAGATTTACCAAATTATCAATGATTCATTCACAGCCTCACGGGCGCAGGTCCCACAAGCGAAGTCTCACTTCAAAGACCACCGATTAATCGATGACTTTGGCTCGAGCTTGCTCAAAAAGGCGGCGCCGCCAGCGAAGGACAGTTTGGAAGAAAGCCCAGCCAAAGACATATTGGGCGAAAGCAACTTAGCTCGCCGCGAATGCTTGATCCAAAATCTTTCGCATCGGGGGTCCTTCTTCATGGAGCAGGGCCTTAATGT
>JBFWON010000134.1:0-8701 GCA_050250515.1 Bdellovibrionales bacterium
CCATGGGTTCGCGGGCGCAAGTTTTGGGTGTCGGTCGGTCGAGTCGACAACCCTTATGGCGACAAGAACCTGGTGTGCTCTTGCCCACCGGTGGAAAGCTATAGCTAACGGATTGAGCCGTCTTAATTCGAAACGTCCTTTGTCTCAATTTGCTCGGAATCCAGCCCTGCGGTTTCAAAGGTGTGCGCATTTGGGTTAAATTGAATTATGCAAAAATCCCAAATCGGCCTGTTTCTCTTGGTCCCTGCAATGGTTTTTGCTTTTCAAAATTGCAGCGAACCCGGGGGTTCGTCGAAGTCGACGAGCAAATCTTCTTCGCAAGCCGCTGACCCTAGGACCGGGTACTGCTATCAAGAGTTTTGCGCCACTTACTATAATGAAATCGACAGTCAAACGATTGGCCTCGAAACCACAGAGGCCATTCCCATCGAGCACGACTGGGGGGTGATGGTCCGGACCCGTCAATGGATGGGGACACCTTCTCGGCCTATTATTTGGGTCATTTCGAGTTTGAAGCCGGCACCTACGAATTCACGGCCACAGCCGATGATGGTGTCCAAGTGATCGTGGATTCCAAGGTCGTAATCGATGCCTTTTATGACCAGGGACCGACCACTTATACGGGACAAATCGAGCTCAACAAGGGCATCCATACCGTTGAAATCGTCTATTACGAAAACCAAGGCGGCGCCTATCTGGCCGCTTCGTGGCTGAAGCTCTAAAAGATTCTACTGAGCGACCCAACCTCCATCCACGACCAGGGGATGGCCCGTGACAAATGAGCTTTCATTCGAGCAAAGCCAGAGAACGGCACTGGCGATCTCCTCTGGCTGGCCAATGCGGCCCACCGGTTCACCGTCTCTCAACTGGTCCCGTGCCTGAGCCTCACCATGCACAAAACGATCAATCATTGGTGTTTGAATGACCCCCGGACAGACCGCATTGACTCGAATATTTTGTTTTGCATATTCAAGAGCCGCAGTTTTGGTCAGCCCTAACACTCCATGCTTACTCGCTACATATGCTGGAATCCCGGGAAAACCCACCACACCCGCGATGGAGGCGCAATTCACAATGGCGCCTCCCCCCTGCTTCAACATTTGGGGAATTTGCCACTTCATGCACAGCCAAACACTCTTCAGATTCACACTGATAACTCGATCAAAATTTTGTTCGGAGCATTCAGCTGTCGGAGCCGGAACGCCCTCGATACCGGCATTGTTGAAGGCAAAATCAATTCGTCCGAATCGCTTGAGAATTTCTTTATGCAGCAGTTCCACTGGCGCGCCCTGCGAAACATCACACTCGAAGAACTCAGCTTGCCCCTCCCGATTTCGAATCGTTTCCTGGACTTCCTTCCCCAGTTTAAAATTAATGTCGACCAGCGCCACTTGCGCACCGGCCTTCGCAAAAGCAGCGGCCGTGGCCCGGCCTATGCCACTGGCGGCACCCGTGACAAGGGCGACCTTACCGTTCATTTTGTAATCGTTCATATTTCCCCCTAGAGATGGTCCATGACATTGTCGGCTGTCGGCGGCTTAATATCTTTGGAAACGAAATCCAACGGTAGGCCCTTGCAATTCGACCGAATTTCCTTTCGAATCAAGCCACCAAATCCGGGCTCGGCCATCAGGGTGAGCCGGTCCATCTTTTGATCTAGCCATTTTTTTTGAACTTGCTTTGCGATTCGTTGAGCAAATTGCTGAGCGTCTTTTTCGACATGAGAGATATGTGGGACCAGCTTATGCGGGCTCTGGCTACTTCGTTGCCGAGCCTTCGTGACCCCAGGTCGGTCTGTCCTAAAACTCCTCTCTTTTTCACGGCCATCAGGATTACGGATAATAGACTGATATTTAATTTCGTTTTGCCTGATCCGTTTAAAAAAACGAGCCTCGGGACGACTAGCGACAAGTATCCATTCCATCATAAGTGCCTCCTACCCCGCATCGATGCAAGGGCGGGACCAAGATTCAACTGGCACAGAAGGAAGTCATCGCGAGCGGGTGGGACTATTCATCCCATTCGGTGAAATTCTGCCACCCATGGTGGCTACTGCAGTTTAGGTAACAGCCAAATAGCCAATCCACAAGACCGCAATGACCAGACGATGGTTCGTGGCCAATTGGTCAGGATTAAGCTTTCGATCTCTATCAGGGAAAATCCCTGGGCGAGCCGCTGATGTCTAGGAACACTCAAAACAAAAGTGAAAGTCCAAACCGACATGACGAGAATCAGATTCACAATCCAGAAGACCTCGGGCGAAGACCATACCAAGGCGATGGCAGACAATAGCTCCACAATCATAAGGGGCATGACAATGCAGGAAATTCGCCACGAATGAAACCGGCCGAATGTTTGAAACCTCTCCTCCCGAACAAAAAGAAAAGACGGATAATGGACCAACTGAATGACCCAAATTAAGCCCGTCAGGAAAAAACAACTGAAAATTTGCAGAAGGACAATCATAAAGCGGGTTCCTAAATGGCGTTAGATGCCACCAGCTCTTCGATTTTCTTCTGTCGATAAGAAAAAATTTGCTTCACATCTTTCAAAATAAATCCGGTCAAGGCCAACTTACCCAGGAGGTGGGCTGGAACCCGGTAAGTCACTTCATCGCGCAAAAGGCACCCCCCTACAACAGAATCAAAGCTATGAACATGGTGCCATTTGCTATAAGGTCCCTTGAGTTGCTCATCGACAAACTGTTTGTCAGGAATCCAATCTTGAATCAGGGTGCGCCAGGAAATCGGAACCCCATGCACACGCAGTCGATAGTCAATCAATGTGCCCGTCTGGATCTCCTCACTCGATTTAGCCACAATTTTGAAATTCAAAAAAGGCGGCGTTAGGATTTCGAGATTCTCCGCGCGGCTGAAAAAGGGGAAGACCTGCTTTGGAGTCCGTGGCACGAACTGATCTTGAACAAAGACCTGATCTAGATAATGGGTGCCACTATAAAGGTTTTCGAGGGCCTCGTTGACCTCTTGGAACTGAAATTGAAATCCGTGACTTTCAGCCTTGGAAGAGAGGACCTTGAGGCTCGACAGCAGGGCATTGGCCATCTCACCAAGGCCCAAGCGTACCGTAAATGCCGGAGAATAAAGCGCTGCCGGATAACCCCGAACATCCACCAAACTCCGAATAAGGGAGCCGAAATGGACCGGAGCTGGAGCGACAAAGTTGAGAGGCCCCTTCACCGTGGAAGTCATGATCGAAAAAAGAAGAAGTCCCACCATATCGTCAATATGTATCCAACTAAACCACTGATCTCCGGATCCGATCACCACCGGAGGCATTTTTGCCAACGCGCCTCCCTCTTTGGATAGAACAATCCCTGTTCGGGCCAGCACCAAGCGGACGCCCAGACTTTCCAGCGCTTGGGCTTCCTTTTCCCAATCGGTACAAACATGGGCCAGAAAATCATCTCCGGGAGGCGATTCCTCGGTCATCTCTTCTTTGCGATGGTAACCGTAGTAACCAATGGCGGAGCCCGAAACAAAAACGTCGGGCCGGCGATCTTCTGACAAGGACTCAATGGCCTTAACCAAATTCCGTGTGCCCACCAATCGAGATTCCCGAATCAAATTTTTACGACTCGAAGTCCAGCGCTTATCGGCCACTCCAGCGCCGGCAAAATGAACAACCGCCTGTACACCGTCAAAGGCCTCCGCCGGAGGCACCTGTTCGTGTGACCAAGCAAATATGTTTTCTTTGGGCAACATCTTGAACATCTCCGGTCGGCGAACGAGGGCGACCACCTCATGCCCCTCTCGCAAGGCTCGTCGGATAAAGTTTTTGCCGATCAGCCCGGTGGCTCCCGAAAGCAGAATTCTCATAGGTCACCCTTCCAAATTTTTATAGAGAAACACCCGGGGACTCGATTGAAAAAAGGCCGGGATTTCCCCGGCCTTTTGGAATCCCTGTTTTTGATAAAATCCGATGGCCTCTGGAAAAAAAGTGTCGACCCAGAGTCCGCGCAGCCCGGCTTTTCGGGCCCGCTCCTCGCATTCTCCGATAAGGGTTCGACCAAAACCTTTGGCGCGCCAATCCGGATGGATCCACATCAATTGAATGTAGAGCCAATCAAAGCTGACTCGGCCACTGATCCCGCCCTGAATGATATTGGACGCATCGAAGACCCCTCCCACCCAGGCGGTATTAGGGTCGGCGGGACCCAAATTTAGTTTTGTCCTTAGTTGATCTTGAAGAAAGTGGATCACTTCCTGTTGAACATCCGAGGTCGTAATCCACTGAACCAGCTTCATTTTCTCCACTAAGACATCAATACATCCATCCAAGCCTTATGTTTCGCTGGGATGGCTTCTTTCGGCATCATCAAACCATTTTTCAAACCGCCTTCATTGCATTGGCAGTCTGACAATACGGATGGGCCTGCGGCCAATACTTTTTGCAGAACCTTAAAGCCCTTGGCGTTGTTCTGGCGCATAGTGGTGATCACTTCGTCAATGGTCACGTGGGGACGAGAAGTATCCCAACAATCGTAATCCGTTACGAAAGAGCAAGGCATATAGGTCAAGCCGGCCTCACGGGCCAGTCCGTATTCGGGGAAGTTCGTCATTCCAATGATATCCGCCTTCAAATCGCGATAGGACATGCTCTCGGCATAAGTCGAAAAGTTCGGGCCCTCGATGCACACGTAAGTCTTTCCGTAATGGACTTTCACCTTTTCGGCTTGGGCGATTTCGAAAACCCGCTTAGCCGCTGTCTCACAAACCGGATGTGCCAAAGACATGTGTCCAACAATTCCATCACCGCAAAAAGTGTGTTTGCGTACACCCTTTGTCCGGTCAATGTACTGAGTCGGAATCACCATATCCCCAGGTGCAAGTTCCGCTTGCAGAGAACCCACGGCCGAAAAACTCAAAATACCTTTCACCCCTTGCGACTTCAGCGCAAAGATATTGGCTCGGTAATTCACTTCTGTGGGGAGATGCTCGTGGTGCTCACCATGTCGAGAGAGGAACAAAGCCTCCTGTCCACCAATTCGCACTTTCTTAAAACCACTCGATGCCAAGCCAAATGGTGTTTCGCGCGGTAAATCCGCCACCTTTTCAAAACCATCGAATTTTTCAAATCCCGATCCGCCAATAATGCCCCACATATAAAACTCCCTTGCTAGGTAAGGTTAAAAATCTGTTCAAAAATTAAGGAATTAGAGCGCCACTGCGCACATCTTCGACCGTGAACACCCCACGGTCCATCACCCAAGCGGTCACGAGCGCGTTCGGTGTGACGTCGAAGGCCGGATTCCAAACTTCGGATCCACTGGCGGCCCACTCGACCTGACCAAAAGAACCCTTGGCTCCGCGCACTTCCTGCGGAGAACGTTCTTCCACTGGAATGTCAGCCCCGCTCGCACAGTTCACGTCGACCGTGGTTTGCGGTGCGACCACGTAAAATGGCACTCCATGGAATTTACACGAGACCGCCAGCCCATAGGTTCCAATCTTATTCGCAAAATCACCATTTCGTGCGATGCGATCGGCTCCTACTAAAACGCGGTCCACTTTGCCTTTTTGCATAAGAAAGGCCGCCATATTATCGCAAATCAATGTGTAAGGAACTCCGTTCTTCGCGCATTCCCAAGTGTTAAGGCGACCGCCCTGTAAAAGAGGCCGAGTCTCATCGACATAGACATGAATTTTCTTGTCATCTCGATGCGCTTGAATGGCCACACCCAGAGCCGTTCCAATACCAACGGTTGCCAACCCACCGGTGTTACAGTGAGTGAGAAGACGATCACCACTTTGGATCAACGAAGCGCCATTCTTGGCCATGGCGTCGGCCAACTCTACGTCTTCATGACAAATCGATTCGGATTCGCCAACCAGCGCTTTCGCACCCTTGGTTTTAAGTGTGCGAAGCATGCGATCCATGGCGTTCATCAAATTGACCGCGGTGGGACGCGCTTCACGCAAAGCCCACAAAGATTTCTCAAGGGTGGATTCATCCGCCCCTTTTTCGGCCATAACACCTAACTGAAGGGCGGCCGCAACACCGATCAGAGGCGCACCTCTGACTTTCAACTCACGAATGTGCTGAATCATAGTGTCTGAGTCTGGACAAGCCACCCAAATTTCCGAGTGTGGCAGTTGGGTCTGGTCCAACAGCCAAAGGCCCTTAGAGTCCATCTTTAGACCCGTCGATGTAAATGGCGTCATAATAACCTCTCTCCCGCGTCTTTACGCATATCTTTTAAAATTTCGACTTCATGTGAGGGCAACGGCGTAGACCCACCCAAAGTTTCAGCCAACCATAGAACTTGCGAAGCATGTTCCACACGCTCCACGCCATTCAGCGCTTCTTCAAGATCCTCACCCCAGCTGACCACTCCATGCCGATTTAAAACCAGGACCCGATGATCCGGCAGATACGAGGTCAGGGCTTCACCCATGTCCTCCGTGGTGGGACGTGCATAGGGCACAAAGGGAATCCGCCCGACGCCCAGAATAATCTCGCTCAAGCGATCGGCCGGCAGTTCTTTCCAATCGGGGCGCGCTAACGACCAAGCCACGGCGTGGGGAGGGTGAGCATGAATCACAGCCCGCGCCTTAGGACATTTTCGATAGATTTCCAGATGCATGTGTCGCTCACCACTGGGCAAGCCAGAGAAGATCTCACCTTGCATGTCTACAACCGCCAGATCACCCGGTTCGATAAATGCTTTTTGTCGACCCGAGGGGGTGAAAATCACATACTGCTCCGAAATTCTATAACTCACATTCCCATCCGACGCCGCCAGCAGGTTTCGTTGATAAAGCCTTTGGCAAACCTGCATGATCGCCTGACGGATTTGGATCTCTGTCATTTCACTCCCCATTGTGATCTTTTCATGCCATATATATGAGGGAATGGACAAAAGAAATGTCGACATTGTGATCGTGCGCATGGACAAAATTGGCGATTTGGTCGTGTCTCTGGCTGTAGATGAGCACCCTGTCTTTGCAGGGCAGCGCGTGACCTGGTTTATCAGCTCTGGGCTGGGTTTTATTGCCGAACAGTCCGTCCCCAGGCGGACCGCCATGGAATTCAAGCGGGGCTTCTCTATTTTTGAATTTTGGCGGATGCGCCGCTGGCTGAAGAAGGCCAATCCGCGCACGATCGTTTTATTGCACAATCCCTGGTGGGTGGCGTGGGCGGCCTGGTCCGCCGGCGTTCAAGAGCGTGTCTCCCGACGCAGTCAGTGGCACTCTTTTCTCTTCAACAACATCAGCATTCGCCAAAGCCGCAAGGCGAGCGATCAGCATGAATCCGATTACAACTTTGATTTGGTCGAATGGGCCTTCGCCCGCCTCGGGCTCAGGCGAACCTCCAATTTGCCGGCACTCAAACGAACTTTTCTGCGTCTACTGGCGCCCAACCCTTTCGGCACGCTCGAGGCTCGAGGCCTAAAGGAAAAGCGTTACCGCGTGGTGCATCCCGGTATGGGAGGCTCCGCCCTAAATTGGCCGACCGAGCACTATCTTGAACTTATTAAAGACTTAGCTGATGAGATGCCGGTTCTGATCACGGGGACAAAAGCCGATGCCAAGTACCTGCGCCACTTAGAAGAAGCCAAATCGGTCCGCAATGTTCGTTGGCTCGTGGATGAATTGAAGACCGGCGAGCTATTTGATCTTCTGTCCCAAGCCAAGTCGGTGATCGCACCGTCTACGGGCGTGCTCCACCTGGCGGCGGCGCTGGGCGCCCCGGTCGTAGGAATTTATTCTCCCAACAAAGTTGAGCATCCTCGACGATGGGGCCCCAAAGGACTTAAGACAAGAGTTCTTCTGCCCGAGGTTACCAGTGGGGATCGATTCAACGCCGATGTGATGAAGCAGATTTCGGTTGAGACCGTCCTGGCCGCAATTCATGAACTCGAAGAAGGCAAAACTAGTGCGAACCCGGTGGTCACTGTCCCCACAGCATGAGGAATGGCTGGGGTCGCATATCGGCCCCTCATCGGAACGCGTGGCGAAGGCCGTTCTCGCGTTGTCTGATTTTTATGTCAAAAACCACGGCGAAAAAACTCCCTGGGGCCGAATCGAGAATTCGGAGATGGCCTATCTAAGCTACTTTCATCCGCTGAATGTGCTTCGCCTAAAAGCTGTGCTCAAAGAAACCGCACGATTTTTGAGGGATTCTGATTTCACCGAGATTTGGGATTTTGGTAGCGGCGCCGGTGCTGTTCATATGGCGCTCGAAGAGCAGAAACAATTTTTGCCCAAACCTTTGTATTGCGTGGAGGCCGACGCTCTGGCCCGGGGCCTTCATCAGAAGTGGTGCTCCGAGCTGAAGCCACGATGGTCCGCCGAGTGGCGCTCGGGTCCGACCCCAAGTCAGGGTGCCTTGGCCGTCTTCTCATATTCCTATCTTGAAATGTCGGGCCTGAATCCTCCGCTCAAAAAGTTTGATCATGTGTTGATTCTAGAACCCTCGTTTCAAGACACAGGAAGAGATTTGATGAAAGCCCGGCAGGATTGGCTGGAGCAAGGTTGGACCATGCTCGCGCCTTGCCCCCATCAGAAGCCCTGCCCGCTCCTGACCCATTCGCCTCGCGACTGGTGCCACCACCGAATCCACATCGAGCGGCCCACCTGTCTGGAAAAATTGGAGCGTCATCTGCCGATGGAAAATCGATCGTTGACCTACTCTTATTTGCTGATGACCCGTTCCGCGAGTGCGGCGGCGGCCGCGATAA
>JBFWON010000135.1:0-8638 GCA_050250515.1 Bdellovibrionales bacterium
CGATCACATTTTGAAAGGCTCCATCTTTCCCCTGACCAACAGCGATGATTCGATCTTTGGCCTTTAATTTTCCAGAGCCATCGGCCGCTCCACCAGGAATCAATTGTTCAATCACGGTAAAGCCGTCTTGCGAAGAAAGTGTCGCGCCAATGCCTTCGAGCGAAAGACGCATTTGAATTTCAAAATCTTCGAGAGCATCTGCCGACAAATAGCTAGAGTGCGGATCCAAACTTCGAGCAAAGGAATCCAAGTATGAGGCCAACAAGTCTTCCTTTTTGAACTCCTGTACACGCTTTAAAGCGCGTTCGTAGTTGCGCACGATCTGCTGTTTGGCTTCTTCCAATTTCATGTCCGTCGCCAAGTAGCTAGCCACCTGATACTGCATATAGGTTTCGTGAAATCGGTTGGCCTCATTCAAATTCTTCGGACGGGCGCGGTCCTGAGGATCTCTTTGAATTTGCGCCTTTGGATTGTATTTGAACTTTGGACCCAGATACTTTTTCGCGTAAGCGACTCGCTCACCGACTCGCTTAACAAAGAGTTCATTGGCCTTTTCGATGGAGGAACAATCCTTACTGCGGATTTTACTGAAAATTCCCTTCATCATTTTTTCGATGTCGGCATTGTCCTTTTCCAAAAGATAAAGCTTTGAGCCATCTAACCTTTTGACGAACTGGTCAATGGTACGGCTTTCGAGCTTTTTTTCCATTTGAGAAAAGTTAACGTGCTTTTCTAAGTATTTGGCTTGAATGGGGTAGAGGTGCACGCAGCTAAGTTCGAGTGAAGAGCTGCGCGAGAACTGAGCGTGTGCTCCACTGGCGAAGATGAGCGACAGAGCTAAACCAACAAAAACCTTAGGAATTCGCATATTCCGTCCTTGCAAAGGTGATCTTTGACCTCTTCGGCCAGATTCTATATGAATCTGACAGCTCCTCGAATTTTCTCACTTTTACACGAAATTTGCTAGCAAAGGTGTCCAGGCAATTCGCGTTATTCCCCGAAAAGACTGAGCTGCGACTCAATATGCAACACCCTCTCCTCGACCCGCTCAGCGAAAATTTCGAACTTATGAATCATTTCCGCGTGGGTCTGGATAACGAAGAAGGACATGTGAGGATTTTCGAACTTCAGGCGCTGCATTTCAGCCTGAATCCACTCTATGTTTTTAGGATCGTCGTCTGATATTCCAAAACGATGGGGTGGTCTAGCCCCATACTGCTGTTTGGCTTTCTCCACCGCTTGCCGAAGAGCTTTTTGTTTCAGCGCCGGAATGGAATCCGCCGACTCGGCCCCAAGTTGCTTTTGCACCTCAGGATGGCTGACCGGAAAAAGACCTAGGTAATTTGGCTCAAAGGGAAGATGCCCAGACCGCACCATTAAGCGAAGGCCTTCCGCCATCGTCTGGGGCTGATGTCCACGGGCGGTAATCAGAGCCAAGGGTCGACGATTGAAGACCGCGTGGTAAAAGCAATTCCAGGAGGGCCCCTTCCAATTGAGGTCCGGCTGACCTAATGCGGCGGCCACATCCTCTAAGAAGACCTGCCGCTTTCCCATGACCCGCTCCACTAGACCAAACTCACGGTCGCGAAAGCGTTGAAAAGACCCGACGACCGGATCATCATGCAAATGGAACTCACGAAATCGCCCGGTCTTACCAATTCGAGATCCCTCTTCGGCCAATTCGCGACTGCTAATCGCATGGGCCGCACCCGTCGATTTGTGAAAGAGGTAGATTGGCGTGGTGAGAAAAGCCACGTTGTCGTCAAAGTCGAAAAAATAAAAGCTACGACCACCCTGCCGATGGTTTCGATCGGGCTCTTGCTCTCGAGGCAAGGCAAGCTCTAGCTGACTCTTATTTCGCATAGAATAAATGCCCCACGGCCCATCGCTATGGGAGATGGAGCCTCATGTCAAGTTGAGGCGTTTTTTGAAGATTTTTTCTTCTTACCACGCCCGGAGCCCAACTTATCCCGTATCAGTGGCAATACAGAATCAAGGGTCAAATCCTCAATTTTCAGATCATCGCCTAACGAGATATTTTTGCCTCCTACTTTAATGTAGGGACCGTATTTGCCCGTGTGAACGTGAACGGCTTCCTGCGTATCAGGATAGATGCCCAAGTCCTTAAGGGGCGCCGACTTGCCGCGAACCCGTTTCGGTTGGGCCAAAAGCTCCAAGGCGCGCTTCAAATCCACGGCAAAGATATTCTCCGTGCGGGGAATCGAGCGATAATCGCCATCATGAACAACGTACGGACCGAAGCGCCCAAGACCTTTCTTAATGTCTTTGCCACTATCGGGATGAGTGCCCAAGCTTTTCGGTAGCTCAAGTAGAGCGAGCGCCTGATCTAACTTCAACTCCTCCGGCACGAGTGTTTGGGGAATCGCCATACGCTTGAGTTGATCCGAATCGTTATCACCCAGTTGCACATAAGGACCGTAGCGCCCTGACAAAACATACACCGGCAGACCCGTCTTCGGATCCTTACCAAGGGCATCCGAACCATTGATCTTTTGATCGATCAATTTGTTCGCCACTTCCGAGGTCATTTCGCCGGGTATCTGGGTCTCCGGTAGAGAGGCACAGATTTCTTTTTCGGCCGCTTTGTCGGCCCGACATACATAGGCGCCATATTTTCCAATGCGAAAATTCAGTCCCTCAAGTCCTTCCAATTGGATAGAACGGGATTCTTCCGCATTGATCGCCTTCTCCTGGCGCTCAATCTGAGATTTAAGACCGTCTTTGCCGAAGTAAATGGTCTCTAGATACTTGACCATGTCCATATCGCCATCGGCGATCGCATCTAGCACTCGCTCCATCTCAGAGGTAAATCCCAAGTCCACATAGTCTGGTAGATGCGAGCGAAGAAGTTTTGAAACTACAAGCGCAGTGAACGTGGGAACCAGTGCATTCCCAACTTTGCGTACGTATCCACGATCCTGGATCGTGCCAATAATAGTGGCGTAAGTCGAAGGTCGTCCAATCCCTTCCTTCTCCATGGTCTGCACCAAGCTCGCCTCGGTGAAGCGGGCCGGGGGTTTCGTCTCGTGGGGGGAAGATGAAATCTTCATACACTTGATCTTCTCGCCCACTGTCATTTTGGGAAGACGAATCTCCTTTTCATCGGAAGCATCTTCCTCTTTGTCCTCGACATAAACTTTCAAAAAACCAGGGAACTCGATCGTCATACCAGAGGAAGCAAAAATCGCATCCCCAACTCCAAACTTTACGCTGACAATCTTTTGCTCGGAGTTTTTCATTTGGCTCGCAATGGTTCGCTTCCAAATGAGTTCGTAGAGTTTCGCCAATCCGCCCGACAAACCAGCCTCGTCGGGGGTCTGGAAGCGAGTTCCCGCCGGACGAATCGCTTCATGTGCCTCCTGGGCACCTTTTGATTTTTTGGCAGAATACTCACGAGGATCGGCCGGGACATACTCCTTGCCGTAAAGCTCTTGAATCGCCATGCGGGCCGCCTCGACCGCCTGGGTCGAGAGGCTGGGCGAATCCGTTCTCATATAGGTGATAAAACCACGCTCATAAAGCTTCTGCGCCAACTCCATTGTTTCGCGGGAGCTAAATCCCAGCTTTCGATTGGACTCTTGTTGCAAAGTTGAAGTGATAAACGGCGCCGCCGGTTTTCGAGAAACAGGCTTTTCTTCGACTTCCGTTACCGTCCACTCTTTTCCCTGCAATTTTTGAATCCATTCCTGCGCCGATTTCTCATTCAGCCATACCGTAGTGGCAGCCTTTTCGGCCGACAACTTCCCGGTCTCACTTTCAAAGTCCTTACCAACGGCCACGCGCTGACCCGCTAAGCTGAACGCCCGACTTTCAAAACCGTGACCATCCTTTTGATTGTCGGCCTCCATACTCCAATAAGTCGCCTTCTTGAAACGAAGTCTTTCGTGCTCCCGTTCCGAAATCAGACGAACGGCCACGGACTGAACGCGTCCCGCCGACAATCCATAGGTCACTTTCTTCCATAAAAGTGGCGAGATGGAGTACCCCACCAGACGGTCCAAAATTCGGCGGGCTTCTTGCGCCCGAACCAAGTGATCGTCGATCTCTCGAAATTTCTTCAATGCACCCTGAATGGCCTCTTTGGTGATCTCATGGAACACCATGCGCTTCACCGGCACCTTGGGCTTTAGCACTTCCACCAGGTGCCAGCTGATCGACTCCCCTTCGCGGTCTTCGTCCGTTGCCAGAATCAGTTCTTCTGCTTCGCCCAATTTTTCTTTGAGCGTTTTGACGATTCGAGTCTTAGTTTTGGGGACGCAATATATAGGAGCAAATTCTTGCTCCACATTGACTCCCAAATTCGCCCACTTTTCCTTCTTATATTTTTCTGGAATATCTTTGGCGGATTGGGGCAAATCACGCACGTGACCCATACACGATTCAACGGTGTATTCTTTTCCGAGGAATTTGCGTATAGTCTTGGCTTTGGTCGGGGACTCAACGATGACTAATTTGGTTCCTGTGGACTTCGACATATGGTTTTAGAAATGGACTCATTGCTGTTCACTTTCAATTGTTTTCTATTGACTCAATGCTTCTGTCGCGGCTCGGGGGTTGCCTAATGGAACCATTATCCCAGTTCCGCGAACCCGGCACGCGGGTCTTACTCACTGATATCGATGGGACTTTGACCCATTCTGGCCACCTGCCAGCCAAGAGTTATGAGCGAATGGAAGCCTTGGCGCAGACGAAAGTCGATGTGATCCCGGTCACTGGACGTCCGGCTGGTTGGTGCGAGCTGATCGCAAGGCAATGGCCGGTCCATGGTGTGATCGGAGAAAACGGGGCCTTTTATTTTCGCCACGACGGCGAAAAAATGATCCGCCACTTCGTGCGCTCCCGAGAACAACGCCGGAAAGATCGGGTGCGCTTAAGAGAAATTCGCCGGCAAGTGCTCCGTGAGGTTCCGGGCGCTCGCGTCGCCTCCGATCAATTTTGCCGCCTTTTTGACTTAGCTATCGATTTTGCCGAAGACGTAGGCCCACTTTCGGATCAGGAAGTGAATCGAATTGTTAAAGTATTTTCGGATCATGGCGCTAAAGCCAAGGTCTCAAATATTCATGTCAATGGCTGGTATGGTGAATACGACAAAGTCTCCACTACCTTCGAATACTTAAAACGTGAATTTGGTTGGAGCCGCGCCGAGGCCCAAAAGACGTGTGCCTTTGTTGGCGATTCACCGAATGACGAACCGATGTTCGCCAGTTTTGAGCGCTCATTTGCGGTCGCAAATATTGAACCCTTTTTAGACAGGCTTAAGCATAAGCCAACCTACGTGTCCAAGGGCGAAGAAGCCGACGGCTTTTGTGAATTAGTGGACCGACTACTCGTCCTTCAATCCCGATAGAGCGGCGAATGGATTGTTAAACGGTTTTTTCTCTGGACGCCTGGGCTGGTCTTGATGCCTAGGCTTACCCGGCCCCTTGCCTCCTCGGTCGCGGTCGCCACCGCCACGGGCCGCCTTCCCTTTACCCTGGCCCTGGGGTCGTTTCTGATTCCTTGGTGGGCGTGGACGCGACTCGGCCGGCTCCACTCGCGGCCGATCTTCCAACTTGAAGGAGAGAGAAATCTGGCTCTTATCCAAGTCCACAGCCAAAACTTTGGCTTGAACCATGTCGCCTGGGCTTACAACTTTTCGAGGATCTTCGACAAACTGGTGACTCAATTCCGAAATGTGTACCAGTCCGTCCTGGTGCACACCGATATCAACAAAGGCACCGAAATTAGTCACATTGGTGACCAAGCCCGGGCAGATCATACCCGCCTTGAGATCCTTCAATTCGTGGACGTCTTCCCGGTATTGAAAAACTTTGAATGGATCGCGCGGATCACGTCCCGGCTTCTCCAACTCACGAACGATATCGTCAAAGGTAAACTCGCCAATTAACTTGGACCATTTGTCCCGCAACGGCTTGATCTTATCAACGCCAGCACCAATCAAGCCCGACACGTTGACGCCCGCTTCTTGAGCCATCTCGCGGACAGCCGAGTACCTCTCCGGATGAATTCCTGTTCGATCCAAAGTCACTTTGCCGTCGCTGATTCGTAAGAATCCAGCGGCCTGCTCAAAGGATTTGGTTGAAAATTGCGGGACCTTCAAAAGTTCGTCGCGCTCTTTAAATAGACCCACTTTTTTACGGTGCTCCACGATATTGCGCGCCAGTGCAGGTCCAATACCGGCCACGTACTGCAAAAGCGACGTCGAGGCCGTATTCAGCTCCACGCCGACCTGATTCACACAGGACTCTACGACTTCATGGAGGCTCTTTTTCAGCTTCTGAGCGTTCACGTCATGCTGATACTGACCCACCCCGATGCTCTTCGGCTCGATCTTCACCAGTTCGGCCAGTGGATCTTGCAACCGCCGGGCAATCGATATCGCCCCACGAACAGTTACGTCCAAATCCGGAAATTCCTCACGCGCCACATCCGAAGCCGAGTACACGCTGGCCCCTGACTCACTGATCATAATGACCGGAATTTCTGCCTGAATGTCTTTTAGAACTCCACGAACAAAAGCTTCCGCCTCACGTCCGCCGGTCCCGTTCCCTATGGCAATAGCCTCAATTTTTATTTTCTGCAGGGCCTCGCCAAAAAGTTTTCGAGCCGATTCCTTAGCCTCTTCCGACTGAATCTGTAAAACCGTGCTGGAAACAAAGCTGCTACCCCGATCCACCAATGCCACCTTGCAGCCCGTGCGAACACCCGGGTCAATACCGAGTACGACTTTTGGGCCAAAGGGTGAACTCATAAGAACACGGCGCACATTTTCGGCAAAAACATGAATCGCATCGAGGTCCGCGCGCTCTTTCAACTGACTGTGCATCTCGTTCACAATCGAAGGTAAAACATGAACCGTCAGAGCTGCCTTTGCCGTCGCCTTCAAAAATTCATTAGCCTGCGAGTCCACACTTCGCGCGGACTTCTCAAACGCCAGCGTTAGGCCATCTTCGTCACATTCAACTGTGACTTTCAATTCACCTTCTTGCCAACCCCGCCTCAGCGCCAAATAACGATGTGAAGCCTTACGAGAATCCAAGGTTTTGATTGGCTCCGCGTAGTCGGCGTACATTTCATATTTTGAATGAGCTTTAAATTCCGCCGTACGCTGCGACTTCATTTTTCCACGCGCAAAGACCTCTTCACGAACTCGCGCTCTCAGGTCCATGTCATTCGAAAGTTTCTCAACGAGAATGTGTTGAGCGCCTCGCAGAACCTCATCGTAAGTGGCGTACCCTTTTGCTGCCGAAACGTACTCTTTCGCTTTCACTTCCAAAGTCGTACTGTCTTGGATAGCACCTTGCCCCAGGGACCAAATCCAATCCGCCAGTGGCTGCAGGCCCGCCTCACGCGCCAAGGTCGCTTTGGTTTTTCGCTTCTTCTTATAGGGTCGGTAGATCTCTTCGATTTGCGCGAGATCAGAAGCATTTTCAATCGCGGTCTTAAGCTCGGCAGTCAAATTTCCTTGCGAGCCGATCTCTTTCATCACGAACTCGCGGCGCTGCGAAAGGGCCTTGAAATCTTCGTCCGCCTCTAAAATTTCTCGTATCTGAACCTCGTCAAGATTGCCCGTTTTTTCCTTACGGTAGCGGGCCATAAAAGGCACAGTCGCGCCTTCGGAAGCCAACGCCAAAACAGCTTCAATCGATTTGTTAGCAAGACCGGGCACCCGTTTTTGAATAAACTGAAATGAATTTTGCATAGAGCTATTTGTGGCGATACATGATCAAACCATGCGTGGGATCGTAAGGTGACACTCCTACCGTGACCTTATCGCCCACCACAACTCGGATATTGAAACGTCGCATTTTTCCGCACAGTTTTGCTGAAATTTCCACACCATTTTCGAGCTTCACTTTGTAGATACCACCGGCAGCGGCATCCACTACCTGTCCGTCTAATTGTGCTAAATCATCTTTGGCCATAGAAGCTCTTTGATTTTCTCTTCTTTCATGATCGGTAATTGGAAATAAGATACTTTATGCCATCTTTAAACAGAACTTCCAAACGATCATTTCGGTTGGCCAAAATGTAGCCCCATCCCAAAACCTTGTGGTGGATGGCCGTCCGCTCTTCAAAAGAGGCCTTCATGTTGTACGGTTTGACCTCGATTTGAGCGGCCTTCTTGAAAAGAGTATTCCACTTTTGGGCCAGGGCCGAGGCCGCCTCATTAGGCTTAACATCTACCGAAATCTTGCGAGCCTTACTCTTTTCCGGTTTGCTCGGCTGGGCCGCCTTCAAGGCTCTTTTGGCCACTTCCGTTTTAGGCTCTACCTTCGCGGTCACTGGTTTCCCTTCCGGTTCTGCGGACGAGGACGTTACGGCCTTTGCCACTTTTTGAACCGCCGCTTTGATTTTGGCTACGGCACCCATTTTAGCTTCAGGTTTAGCTTTCACCTTAGATTGGCTCGGATCCGCCGCAGATGCCTTTGCTGGTTTGGCCTTGGCCACTACCGTTTTCTTTGGCTTGGCTTTTCCGGTCGCCTTTTTCAAAGACTTAGCACCCTTAGCTGCCCCCGCAGCCCTCTTTTTTCCTGGCATTCAAACTCCATGGCAAAAGTGAATCTACTACAACAAAATTTCTTGAAAGGCTAGGACCTAAAGTGGCATGGATTGA
>JBFWON010000136.1:0-8585 GCA_050250515.1 Bdellovibrionales bacterium
GATAGAGTCACCCAGCCGTTGTCGACGATGACTTTTACTTTGTCCTTCGGCACCCAAACATTCCAGGTTATGGCCTTGGCTGCGGCCTCAGCTATATCCTGATCGTCATGTTTTTGCAGTCCATAGGTTTTAACATTAATATCATTTACCACCGCATTGACGCCTGAGACCTTTTGGGCCGCTTCTTCGGCCGCCCATTTTTCAGCGTAGCTCGGAATATTTCCGCTTAAAGTCACAACATTATTTGAAACACTGACTCCAATATCGCCCTCGTGGATTCGAGGGTCCCATTTGAGCTCGTCATAAACATCTTTTTGTACTTCCGCATTCGTTTTCACATTAACTCCTTAATGTACAGCTATCTGTTTTGCTTTGGATGATTCAGTTTTCGGCATCGTCAATGTCAGAACACCATTTTCAAATTTAGCATCTACTTTTTTGTCATCCACCGCCGAAGGAAGCGTGCAGGTCCGCTGATAAGAGCCATAACTAACTTCGGAATACCGGCGCTTTTTGTCTTCCGTCTTTTTTTCTTCACGACGTTCGGCCGAAACCATCAGACGATTTCCATCGAGCTCAATTTTGACGTCTTCTTTCTTAACGCCCGGCATGTCGAACGTCATAACGTAATTCGATTTGTCCTCGGATAACTCACAGGTCGGCGAGAACTCGGGGCCTATGAGCCGCGGCTCAGCCACCGCGAGATCTTCAAATAACCGGTCAAAATCACTTTGCAGACGAGTTAGCATTCGATAGGGTTCTGTTCCACGGCGCAACAGGGATGGTAGATTCATTTTTCCTCCTAGGAAAATAAGAAATGTTATCTGTAGGGAAGAGCAAAGCGAATACCAAACCCCTTCTTACGCCTGGGTTCTACTCGCGAAATGCCTGAGCCATTTCGTCTCAACCGCTCGGACATTTTGATCATGCTGACGAGCAGCGCAATCTATTATTATTTCAATTGAATGCGAGCATCCAATGCCAGAACGCCTTGGGAGTCAGAGATAAGCGGATTGATGTCAATGCCCTGAATCTCCGGAAAATCAGTCACAAGCCTTGAGACCTTAACGATAGTCATGGCTACTGCATCGACATCTACCGGTGGATTGTCACGAAACCCTTTGAGACGACGAAAGATTCGAGTGCGCTGAATTAAACTATGGGCCAAATTTCGATTGATAGGCGGAAGCTCAAGTGCGGTGTCATCGATAACTTCGACCGCCTTGCCGCCCTCACCAAACAAAATTACGGGTCCAAATTGCAAGTCTTGGTTCATTCCGACGATGAGTTCAAACGCCTGAGGTCTATGAACCATCTCCTCAACTGTGAAACCATCAATTCGAGCCTTGGGCGCGATCTTTTTTACTGTACTGAGCATAATTTCACCCGCGCTGCGAACATCTTCGGCCGAATGAAGATTGAGTACAACGCCGCCCACATCGGACTTATGAGTAATGTCGGGAGATAGGATTTTGAGTGCGACCGGTTGACCCGCCTCAATCGCGGCATGAAATGCTTCATCAGGATCTCTTGCAATCCACGATTTTGTTACTGGAATGCCATAGGCGGCCAAAATCATTTTTGATTCGTGGGCCGAGAGCCATTTGTTGTCCTTTGCCTCTTTCAGAATTTGCTCAACTTTAAGCCTCTCAGTCTGCAAATCTACCGACTCAGAAAAGATAGAGGACATCAGTGCCGCTTGGCTGCGGCGATAGCGCACTAGATGCATAAACGCACGAACCCCGCCCTCAGGGGTGGGGTAGCTCGGATGACCCGCCTGTTCAAATATCGTCCGGGCCTTGTCTTGGTTTCGGCCTCCAAGCCATACAGCCAGAACACTCTTTGGCTGTCCTTTTGAGATCTTTACGATGCTTTCCGCAACTTGACTTGAATCCACAACAGCCGTTGGACAATTGAGCGCCAACACGGCATCCACCCCTTCATCCTTCAAAAGAACATCCAAACTTCGGCTATAGCGTTCAGCTCCGGCATCCCCCACAATGTCGATCGGATTTGCATGCGACCACGTTGAGGGCAAAATGCTGTTTAAATTTTTGATGGATGACGGAGAAAGTGAGGCCAAAATCCCGCCTTGTTCGACTAATTCATCTGTAGCCAGAACTCCAGCCCCTCCGCCGTTGGTCAAGATCGCGAGCCGGTCACCCCCTGGAATTTGGATTTTACTCAGCGTCTCCGCCGCCTCAAACAACTCTTCGAGCTCGTAAACTCTCAATAGCCCAGTTCTATGAAAGACTGCATTGTACACTTTGTCCGAGCCGGCAAGAGCGCCGGTGTGCGTGGTGGCGGCAACGGCACCTTCCGCGAATCGCCCGGCCTTGACCACAATTACAGGCTTCATGCGCGCGGCAGATTGTGCGGCTACTAAGAATTTCTTAGGATGAGTGACGGCCTCTATGTAAAGTAAAATGGCTTTAGTTGATTTGTCATTAGCCAGGAACTCTAACATGTCACCAAAGTCGACATCGCACATATCACCCAAAGATATAACCTGAGAAAAACCAATCCCACGACTGGTGGCCCAGTCGACAACAGCGGTCGCCATGGCTCCCGACTGGGTGACAAAGGCAATATTCCCAGGCAGGGCCTGGGTTCCAGAGAAACTGGCGTTTAGTTTTGCCGCTGGAATTTGTATGCCTAAACAATTGGGTCCGATGATACGGACAAGATTTCGTTTGGCCTCTTGTAACATGGCCTGTTTCAAAGCCAATCCCTGAGAATTTAGTCCTTCTCCAAAGCCAGTCGTAATCACCACCACCGCCTTAGTTCCCAGATCTCCTAGTCTCCCAATGATGTCAGGAACCATCAATGGAGGCGTCGCGATGATGGCAAAGTCGGGCACAGATGGAAGGTTGGAGACAGATCTATATGCCCTCAATCCTCGCACCGCGTTTCTATTGGGATTGACCGGATAAATCGATCCCCCAAACCCCGCCTCAACTAAATTCGTCATTAAAACATGGCCAACAGAACCCGGCCGGTCAGTGGCACCCATCACCGCTATTGATTTTGGATTTAAAAAATATTCGAGATTTCGAATGCTCATCAAAAAGTCATTTCTTGCAACTGCCGCTTCAAAATCTTTCCACTGTCGGATTTCGGCAACGCTTCAAGAAATACAATTTTTTGTGGAATTTTGAATTTGGCTAAATTGGCCTGGCAATGTTGCAAAACATCATATTCCGTGAGGTAGAGACCAGGTTCAAGACTCAAAAAGGCGCGACCCACCTCACCCCATTTTTCGTCAGGGACGCCCACGACTGCGACTTCACGCACACCGCTCAATTTATGAATCACCTGCTCCACTTCGGCTGGGTAGACGTTCTCCCCGCCACTTTTATACATGTCCTTTTTACGGCCCACGACATAGAAATACCCCTCACCATCCTGTCGCACCAAATCACCGGTGAAAAACCATCCGTCCTTAATGGTTTCATTTGTGGCCTCCGGGTGATTCCAATATCCCGGGGAACAGCTAGGTCCTTTTAGGATCAATTCACCAATTGCATCTCGGTCCACATCCTGCCCATGGGCATCGACCACCCTGGCATCGACATAAAAGTTTGGAAATCCAATGGAGCCGATTTTCCGCACAGAGTCCCGCTCGCTGAGAGAGAACACACCTGGGCCAAATTCAGTCAGTCCGTAGCCCTGTCGAATCGGAATGCGCTTCTCCTCTTGCCAAATCTTGATCAATTCCAGCGGCATGGGCTCGCCACCGACAATCGCATAACGAATATTCGATAAGTCTGTCTGCTTAAATTGCCCAGCATGGGCCAGGCGATCCATAGTCGTGGGCACGCCAAAAAGCACGCTCACCTTCTCTTCTTGACAGAGTTTAAGAATTAGATCGGGATCAAATTTTTTGAGAACAATAACCTTTGCTCCCCGGTGCAGGAATGGTGTGGTTAAAACATGCCATCCGCTAGTATGAAACATCGGCAAAAAAATAACAGTAACATCCTGATCGGTTATGTTAAGCCGCATCGTTGTATTCACGGAGTTCCAGAACATCATTTGGGGAGTAATGATGGCACCCTTCGGAAACCCTGTGGTACCTGCCGTAAAGATGATCATGCATGGATCGGCAAACCCACTCTCAAAAAAATCTGCGCTCATGCCCGTTGAAGACTTCAATTCTGACCAGAAAGACTCAAACTCTACAGTCTCAGGGCTGAGGCCTGTATTAAGGGCCATGATCCCTTCCTTGAACTCTTTCTCAAAAATTAGAACTTGAGGCGCACAGTCGGCTAAAATCTGGCCCGTCTCCCGTGGAGTGAGTCTAAAATTAATTGGCACCAAAATAGCGCCCAAACGTTGAACTGCGAAAAAGAGGGCCACATACTCAATTCGATTTTGTGAAAAAACCGCAACCCGGTCTCCCTTCCGAATGCAATATTTGGAGTGCAGAAGTTCAGCGCCCCTAAGGCTCAACGAGAATAGCTCCGCGTAAGTCAGTTGTTCTCTGGACTCGCCCTCCTCAAGAGCCACGGCCTGCGGTGATAAATGCGCCCAACGTTTTAGCCAATCAACTTCCATATTGTCCTCTCATGAGTCAAAGGCCCAGCGCAATGCCACGGCCGCCATCGACATCCCTCCACCCGAGCCAACCAAAAATACCAGATCGTCTTTTTTAAGAAGATGTTTTCGACAAGCATCGGACAATGCCATGGCTATACAAGCACTGCCAGTATATCCAAATTGGTCCATCACATTGTACGCGCGAGCATGAGGTAAGCCGAGCTCATCAAGAGTGGCATTGATGCTTCGAATATCAATTTGCGTGAAGAAAAACCATTTCACATCTTCAGGCCTTGAGTCTATGCGTTGCAGAAGGCGGCGAACGAGGCGCGGCCACTGAACCATATTGGTTTCGGCGGGAATAGGTTTGGTAAATTTTAAGCGTCCCGAGTAAATCCCCAAGTAGTCGTGGTATTTGCCCTCGGCGTACAACTCCGACGCGAGAATTCCATAGTAAGGGCTATCGGTCTCAAGACGCTGAACGACGGCGACCCCCGCTCCATCTGCGAACGTGGAGGTCACTTTAAAATCATTCCAATCGAAAAATCGGCTCATGCCATAAGCACCGGCAACTAACACGTTTCTGAATCGCTCGTCCGCCAAAATATATTTTCCGCCCATGTCCACGGCGGTTACAAAACCCGCGCATGCTGCGTTCACATCAAAGCAGCCGGCCTTTGAAGCGCCGAGTTTGTACTGCACAACATTAGCTGTCGCAGGCGAAATGTAGTCGGGTGTGTCTGTGGCCACTATAATTAAATCCAGATCATCCGCCTTCAGTTGTGCATTTTTTAAAGCCTCCTGAGCGGCCGGGACCACCAAATCCGATGTGGTCTGATCTGAACTCATAAAGTGTCTTTGCAGGATATTTCTTTTCTCTCTAAGGTAAGTCGAAAGGTCACGGCTGTAATACTTGTCAAAATATTCGTTATTTACAGCGGGGCCGGGGGCATGAGAACCCATGGCCACAATCCCCGCGCGATATCCATACATTTTCCTCTCCGCTTGCTCGAGCATAAATGGCCAACTACGCATACTTCGTGCCACAAACGTCGAGTGGGTAAATTGATGAGGCAGACATCCGTTGAGACAAAATATCTCACACGGCGTTAAATGCCCCACCCACAATGTGGGAATCAGGCGAGAATTCAAAGGCGTTAAATCAGAACCCCTGGCACGTTAAGTGCTGAAAAGCTACTTATGGCCACCAAACACATTCTATTCAACTTTTCGGGTCGATCCGCGGTAGTTACCGGGGCCGCACAAGGTATCGGCTTTGCCATCACTCAAAAGTTGCTTGAAGCTGGCACCAACGTGTCCATATGGGATCGCTCATCCGAGCAGGTTAAGCTGGCGCAAACCGAACTGCGCAACTTTGGTTCCCGCCTTCACGTTCGAGTCGTCGACATTACTGATCGAAATCAATGCCTCACGAGCGCCCAGTCCCTTCCATGGCAGCCGGAGATTCTTGTGAACAATGCCGGAATTACCCGTGACAGGACATTCGCCAAAATGGCCGACGAAGAGTTCGACTCGGTGATTGCCGTAAATTTGACCGGAATCTACAATGTTACAAAGGCCCTTTTGCCGACCTTCGCCGAATCTGCTCACAAAAGAATCGTGAACATGTCGAGCCTGGTTGGCCTACTTGGGAACTTTGGACAAGTAAATTATGCGGCCAGTAAAGCGGCGCTTATCGGGATGACAAAATCACTGGCGCGCGAACTTGGACCAAAAGGATTTACAGTCAATGCCGTGGCACCGGGATTTATTAAAACGCCCATGACGGCTAAAATGCCGAAAGAAATTTTGGACTCTATCGAAAAGCGCGTACCGGTTGGGCGCCTGGGAGAGCCGGAAGATGTTGCTAATCTTTGTCTCTTTCTTTGCGCTGAAGAGAGCAGTTATATCAATGGGAGCGTGACTTGTGTGGATGGCGGCCTGGTTATTTAAGATCTTAATCGTCGCGGTTTGGCTGATTCCCGCGTCCGCAGATGAACGTACACAAGAGGGTTTTGCCTCACTTCCCTCAGGCCACCAGATATTTTATCATTACAAAAAGGCACAGGAAAAAGCGCCGACCCTAGTGCTTCTCAACGGACTCGATCATGACACGAGCAGCTGGCAGTCCTTCCTGGATATCCTAGAACCACAGAATGATGAAATAGGCATTTTGGCTTTCGACATGCACGGCATGGGAAAATCATTTCTACATGAAATGATGAGGCCCGGACTGATAAGATATGATATTTCAACTGCAATTCCATTCGGTGAACAGACCCAAGACTTAAAACAATTATTAGAACTTTTGAAGATTGAAGGAGACTTGTACCTACTGGGCCTATCCTATGGCGCAGCCATCGCTCTTGATTTCATGGAAAAAAATCCTGGCTTGGTTAAGCAGGCGATTCTCGCAGCCCCCTATTTAGCTCCCCTGCCCCAACAGGACTCCTTGATCAAACAGCAAATTGCCTTGGTTCGGCAGCAACCTTCAAATCCATTGAATTTTTTGACCGATGATCGGCTTTACGATCTGTTTTTGATTCCCATTGTCTCAATTTATCCCTTATACGAGCCCATTCTATTGCAGGAACCATGGAAGATTCCAGGTGTGTACCGAATGGTTCAAGGAGGAAGACTTTTTGACGCTCTGGCAGTATCGAAAAAAATGACACCAGATTCCATTCACGTCCTGTGGGCAGAAAAGGATGAATATCTGCCAAGAGATCACGTTATTAATTTTCACCGGCAATCGCCGCAAAATATTTTCGCAAGCGAAACGATTGTTACGGATGTTCACCACGACCTTGTAAGACAAGTTCCCAATTATCTAGCCAGTTTCATTCTTAAGGTTTTAACAGGCTCTCCTTTAGTGAATGGAGAGCGCAAAATTACAGCTTATCCATTTGACGGATATGCCGAACGAGGAGCGGAACGATGGGAGTTCGCGAAAGACACTAAGTCGCTCGTGGATCACCTTTATTTATCGAAACTTGAAATCTTTTTTTCGCCAATTACATGGAATCTGCTCGATGGGAGTGACGATGGTTGTGAGCCTTTACTCACGTCAAATTGAGGACTGCCTTCCCTATCCGACGCTTTTCATCCATGGCAATCTGGCTTCATCAAAGTGGTGGGAGCCAACCATTGAGGCCTTTAAATCTTTGAAGTCTGTGAACAAGAATAAACCTGCCATATTGGCCGACATGCGGGGATGCGGCAAAAATCCGGATTCAACCGAATCATTTACCATTTTTGATCTGGCGCAAGACTTTATCTCGATTTTAAACGAGCAAAACTTGCCCAAAGTTCATATTGTAGGTCATTCAGTGGGCGGCTTGATCGCCCTTGCCGCAATGGTTAGGGCTCCGGATAAATTCTCTCGTTGTGTACTTTTAGATCCAGTTGGCCCCAAAGGTATTTTGTTCGACCAGAGCATGTATGATGCATTCACCGCCATGGCGAACGACAAAAATCTTACCGCGCAGGTTATTTTGGGCACAATTTATAAGGCTAACCTTACCGACGAATTCAAACAATTCATCGTGAGTGACGCATTTAAGGCCGTCAAAGGGGTGGGTTCTAATGTTTTGGAAATGCTGAAGGACACGGATATTAGTACGCAGGTCGCTACCATTCAGCAACCGGTCCTTGTTTTACATGGGCAATTTGACTCAGTTCTTAAAATTGAAGACTCTCGTGTGCTGGCTTCACAACTGCCCAACGGCAAATTTCAGGAAATAAGAGGGCATGGTCACTGCCTGAACATCGAAGACCCGAAGAAATTGGCCGGCATTCTCAAAGATTTCTTATTCGGCGACACAAAATGAGCCCGGCGAAATTTAGTTCGGCCATGCCAAGTAGAAAACAAACCTTTTGGACCTTAAATATTTTGTTTCTACTTCAATGGATCATCCTAGGATCTAAGGTTTTTTGCCGCTCGGCCTGGGTTCTGGAAAACTTGCTTGTATTGGCCCTGTTTATCCCGTTCATCATCGCATTTCGAAAAGGGTGTCTCTCCCGATCTGCCTATTTATTGGTTTTTA
>JBFWON010000137.1:0-8529 GCA_050250515.1 Bdellovibrionales bacterium
TACCTTGTCTAGAAGAAATGGGCGATTTTAAAACGGCGGAAGCTCGTCTTAAGACCTTAATCGAGCAGTACCCCAATGAAGCGACTTTTTTACTCCGTATGGCGAGGTCCTGGCGCAAACGAAAGAACCTAATCGAAGCTTTGAAATGGATCGAGAAGGCCGAAAAGGTGGCGTATGGATACAACTGGTTTTCGACCGAACTCCAGAAGGCCGATATCTTGCTTGAGCTTAAGCGAAAATCGGAGGCCAAAGAGACTCTGGATAAGGCTTTGGGCGAGTTGAGTCTAGATGGGCGCCGGGACAGTCGCAACCAGATCATCGCCCAGAGACTTCGTCAATTGCAGACCAAGGTGGCTTCCACAAAGCCTTAAACACCTGATCTGTAAGGGTTTTGGCTACAACGTTTGAACCAAGGTCCTGTGCAATTTTCTTAAGAATTCTCCGATCAGAATCTCAACATATTGCTGGGATTCAGATTGCGGAACGAGAAACGAACAGACCGAGTTTTAATTGCCTTAGCGTTGATCATACTTTTGATCGCGGGTGGACTGTTCCATTTTGACAGCTGGATGTGGGGTGGCTCCGGTGAACGTGGCGAGCCCATCGGAAAAGTGGCCGAAAAATCGGGAGACGTCCGTCTCAAGTACGAAGGTGAGCTGAAGTGGCAGCGGGCCCGTCCGGGGGACTCGCTTGTCTACAACGACGCGATCTTTTCGGGCGCGGGTTCAGAAGCCAAGTTGAATTTGGGTGAGTCTCAAATGACCGTCACTGAGAACACGCTGATCGTGCTAAGACGCGACAGCAATGTGAATTTTTTGAATCTCAATTACGGAACTCTCCTAGGAAAAATCGCCAAACAAGACAAGCTCATCATTGATACGGGCGACGGTCGCAAAATGGAGTTTGAGACTTCCTCAGGCGCTCAAATCATTTTGCACAAGGTGGGCAAAAAGACCCAGCTGGATGTGACCTCAGGCACGGCCAAGGTGAAAATCGAAGGAAAAGACTATCAGCTGGACACGTCCAACAAGCTGACGATCGCCGAGAAGCCAGTGCTTTCGAAAAAGGTAAACAATCGGCTGAGGGCGCTGCGCCCTCTGAAAGATCAAGTGATCTACTCGGAGGAGCCCATCAAAATTCCCTTTGCCTGGGCTTGGGAATCTGTTCGGTCCGAATCGCCCGACGACCGTTACACGCTTGAGTTTTCCAGCACACCGGATTTCAGCAAAATTCAAACCCGCAAAGAAGTGGCTGGGCTCACAACAGAGTTGGGTGTTTCAAAATCTTTATCGCTCTACTACCGAGTCCGAGGCCCGGAAAAGTCTGTTTCACAAACAGAGCGGGTGAAGTTTGTCCGCCTGACCCGACCGATCATCGTGTCGCCAGTGGCCGAGCAGCAATTTACGATTGAAGAAGGTCAAGTCGAGTATCCCGTGGTGATTGAATTCAAACGGCCGGAAGCCTCCACCGTTTGGTTTCAGTTGGCTTCTGATCCTGAGTTTAAATCGGTATTTGAGAATCTCAACACCGGCGACCAGAGGCTTGTTCGCAGAATGCCGGCCGGAGATTTCTTTATTCGGGCGCGTGGCGATTTCGGAGGGGATCATGCGACGGCTTGGGGCGAGTCGGTTCACTTCAAAGTCAATCCGGCACCGCAAGAGTTGCGCTTGGTTCAGCGTTCGCGCGCGCGCAAAGTCATCATCCCCAACCGACTTTATCCTGGAAATCTCTATCGAGCGAGCGACACCTCCGTCAGCCGCTACCTGACAGATAAAGGGCTTTTGCGCAATTTCTTCGGAGTGCCTAAGGATGCCTTCGATAAGCTAAAAGTCCAGTTGCCCAGCACAGGCGAAGAGATTGAGCAAACCGATGCCGGTTGGCCTGTCGCGAAAGCGCGACCGGGACGTTACAAGTACACTTACTCTCTCGAGAAAGAGGGATTCAAACCCTCGCCTAAATCTTCACCGGGAACACTCGAGATCGCCATGGAACCGCCAAGGCCGATTGGTGAAGCGAACTACACTCCGATTGCTCCCGATGGCACAGTCGATGCGGATTGGCAGTTTACGCCGATTCTCTTCGCCGGATCCTATGATGTGGAAGTGGCGACGGAGCCAGGATTTCAAGCTCCGCAAGAGTTCCGAACACGTGAGGCCGTGGCCAAGACCAGCTTGACTGCGGGTGAATCGTACTTTTGGCGGGCCCGTGCTCGCGATCGTCAGGGCCGTATCATCAGTGAATTTTCCCAGCCGCATCGTCTGAAACCTATTTCGGGTGTTCCGCAGATGTTGGCGCAAAATCGGCGACCCGCCCAGAAGGACACGACGAACGACACCACTCGAATACGGCGAAAAGCGGAGCGACTGAAGCGGGATGAGGACTGGATTCACAATGGTTGGTGGGCGTGGCTTGGTTCTGGTATGAACTACACCAACTACAAACAGTCGGCGCCCAATTTCTCGACGGCCAGCACGGAGAACGTAAAAGGCCCTAGTAATTATTTTGAGACCGGTTACACCGGTGTTCGTGGTTGGGGAGGAGTGGTTTCGTACAAGAGTACTCCTGGTGAGGTCCTCATCGACCAACTGCCGGACGGAGTGACGTTCGATGGCGCCAGTTACACGTGGACGACCGTTTCGATTGAGGGAATTATGCGAAGACTGTCGGGCTTCAAGCTCTTGGGTCGTCCCATCTTGATGGGATTCAGGGCCGGCTTACAGCAGCATCACATGCCCTTCCTCATTTACAATGCGGACGACTCTATCCTAAACCTGTCTTACAATACGATGAGAACGGCTTCGCTGGGCTTATTGGCTGAGATGAATCGAAAGCGTTGGACCTACTACTGGCTCATGCGCTATCAATACCCCTTCTCTACGCAGGCGGATGGATCGAGTTCATTCGAAATCAAACCCACGTTCGGTTTCGATGGTTCGATTGGCACGTCCTACAATATGACCGCGCAAGTGAAGCTTGGCATGTTCTGGTATGGGCAGTGGCATCAATTCAACTTTACGCACTCATCTGCAACTTCAGCTGGAACCCAAACGGTTTCGGGATTCCAGAGCTTATTCTATTCCAATGTAGACTTACGATTGGGCATCGACTTCTAGTTCGATGTTCAAGGGGCTTTAACCAGCCGTTGGTCGGCTGGATTTTGACATCTTCTTTGCTCCCGCTCACGATAGGATTGTGTCGTCTGAGCCCACTCTCTTACTTGTAGATGCGGATTCTGAATTTCGCCAAATGGTGAAATCCAATATTCTGGGCCCCTACGTCCGCGTGCTTGAAGCTGATTCAGCCGAATCCGCCCTGCAACACATTAACGATGACAAAGTTGATCTGGTTTTGACCGATATGAAATTGCCTCGATCGGGCGGTGTGACCCTGATTCGGGAGATTCGCAATAATAATTCCGAAATTCCCTTGGTTGTATTTCTATCTGATGAAAAAAAAGTGAGCTACGAAGAAGCCTTTGATCTTGGCGCGGCGGCCGTCTTTACCAAGCCTTTTGATCGACAGGAATTGAAGTGGGCCATTGCCTACCTGCTTGAGCACAGCCGCGAGAAATGGGTCATGAGACCACCTCGTTATCAAACGGATCAGGCCATGAAGGTTCAGTTCTCCAATCTGGAATCGGCCATCCAAGCTCATATTTTTAATATTGGACGGGGAGGCGCCTTTATCAAAATGAATGAAGGCTTTCCTTCGACCGGGACACAGGTGAATTTTTCTCTCAAATTAGGTGAGAATGAGCCCGAGCTGACGGGTGTGGGAATCGTTCGTTGGGTCCGTACCACCGATCAAGGGGAAGACTCGCCTGCGGGAATCGGCCTTGAGTTTTTATTTGTCGATGAACCGGGCCGATCTCGATTGCGAGAGCTCTTAGATCGACTGGGACGACCGCAGTACATACCCAAAAATTA
The DNA here is from genome assembly GCA_050250515.1 of Bdellovibrionales bacterium. GTDB lineage: Bacteria > Bdellovibrionota > Bdellovibrionia > Bdellovibrionales > UBA1609 > JALHOQ01. The sequence continues at coordinate 3,927 of JBFWON010000137.1, forward strand.
GTGACAAGGAATCGGACCCCTTCAGTCCGCCTAGGACGCCGTATTTTGTCGCCTCATTAGATTAATTTCAGAGAGTCGAAGGCGAGGAGCACTTCTTACCCATTGCGGGCCTGGCATGAATTTCGAAATAGGAACGCCTGTCGATAGGGGAGGCCAAGGATGGCATTGAAATCTCTCGGACAAGCTTTTGTATTGCTCTTTGGCTTAATTGCCCTTTCTGTTCTTTTACCTCGCGCTCGCCAAGCGAGCTCGGTGACAAGCCCTATTCGGCTCTCCCCCTCCAAAGTGGGTTCATTGAAAGCCAATGTGCCGGTGCCGCAGGCGGATTCGATGATCTCTGAGGGATCCCTTGGCAAACTGGTCGAAAACGATCGTCTTAGGCAGATGATGGCGGCCGATGAGCTTGGCGAGGACAACCCCTTTGCCGCTCTATCCAACCGCGACACATTAGATAGTGTGTTAGCGAGGCCTATCTTGAAATTCGAACGCCAGACTCTTAGGTCCTCGAGCTTTCGCGATGAATCGGGCTACGACATGGTTTATTACAGCATTAGCCACACCGACGGAACGAGTTCAGCGATCTTGGCCTACCTTGATCAACCTGAAAGACTCAGTGGCGAGCCTGGTCCCAAAGTAAAATTGGAAGTGCCCACGGTTTTGGTGACCGCCGGGCGATCCAATGGCCAGGTGGAGTACGCCCTCTTACGCGCCGGTCACCTGGTGGATGTCTATTACATTACGGATGGTGAGGCCCAAGGCGTGATCGCCGAGCGCCTGGCGAGCAGCGTTCCTTTCCTATCGGTTTCGCGCTAGAAACTGCGCAAAAGAGATCTGAATTCTTTACAATTGTAAAGAGAACCAAACAAAAGAGAGTATTGACTCTCTTTACGGCACTTTATCCACTTGACCCCCGCAAAAGACTCGGTGCATAACCAGTCCAGTTAACGACACATTTGTATAAGGTTTCTAACCAAATCAAAAAGAAGGGGTTTTAGACAATGTTTAAACACAGCACACTCTTGTTGGCTCTTGCTGTTAGCTTCTCGGCTTTCGCCCAGGACGAGCAAAAGAGCGAAGGTCAGAGCACATTGAAAATCGATGAAGCCGCTGATCAAAAGAATAAAGTAGATGGCAACATCGACGAAGAAATCACCAACGCAAAGCTTCGAGCCGAGACCGGTTCCAAGTCAAAATTTTCGGCTTCTTTCACAGCCAACTACTACGGTGGTTCGCTTAGCAAACCCGCCGATCGCAATCGCCCGAATCCCACGCGCGAGCCGATCCCACCCAAGACTTCAATGGCCGGCGATTTTGGCGTGCGATATCGCATGGACAAATCACAGTCTATCAAACTTGGAACTGGCTACTCTCTGGAGCGCCCCTTCCATGAAGCTCAGCGCGGTCAAATCAACAACCCCGCTGTGTCCTATAACAACGCTGGCAAGCTTGGCCCTGTTCAAAGCTTGGCTGAAGCTGAGCTTGTGGTTTCCACAAACTCTGACGAAGTTGAAATCGGACAAACTGGCACTTTGAATTTGTCTGAGACTCTGATCTATGACTTCGGTGGCAGCCGCTTCTCGGCTGGTCTTGCGACGACTATTTCGGCTATGGATTACACTAAGCGAAATGAACTGGTTCAGCCTAAAGGCGCGAAACGCCAGGCTCCTGCTCTTGCTTATCAAGAAGACTACATCTTTGCGGCTTATCCGTTTGCTGAGTACGCCGTTTCGGATCTGATTCAGCTGCGAACTGTGTTCCGTCCCTGGATTTTCTCGCACGAACGTTCACAAACACAATTTTGGAAGTTCAGCCGCCGTCCTTGGACACAGTCTTTTGGCGTGGGCTTCGCGGTTCTGCGTGACGTTTATCTCTACCCCAACTTTCAGTGGGACGTAGAGCGCTGGCGTCGTGAAGGCTACAGCTTCGCTGGTAAGCGAACTCGTGAGTCATCAACTGTTGGTATCTCCGCGACCGTTAACTTGTTCTAATCCGTTAGAACTTGTTGCTCTAAATCGAAAAGGCAGCCATTTGGCTGCCTTTTTGTTTTTTCTGGGGTGCTCCTAGTGTTGACGGGAAGGTTCTGGATTCGCATCCTGTGCCTCAGTCGAACAAGGAGCCTCACATCTTATGAATCATCGTATTAAATCTGGCCACCGATTGGCCCCTAATGTCTCACTTTCCAAGCTGGGCCTAGCGGCGCTCGTCTTGGCCCTTAGCGCCTGCAAATCCAATCCGCACAAGGCCGAGAAGATCGAAACCAAAATGGATCATGTGGGCAAGGTCACCGGGATTGAGCATGTGGGGGTTAAAGATGGCAATATGGTGGTGATGTCCAAAGAGGACATGTCAGAGAAGCTTCGAGACCTGCAAAATCGTGTTTATGCCCTGGAAGACAAAGTCTATGGGACTCGCAAGCTTAAGTCGTTGGGTCTTTATGGGGACTTGAAAACTTGTAAGAGAAAGTTGGCGTCCAAGCAATATGGTGGCAGCGGGACTCTGGTTTGGACAGAGCCTCTCGATCGAGTCACCGATAAAGAAGAAGAATTTAAGATCGGCATAGACGAAAAGAAAGAGTTGGTCGGCGTCTCAGAAGAATTTCTGAAAGATAGACTGGCTCGTTTCCAAGGATACCAAGCCATCTTGCAGAAGCGCAGTGATGAGTTTGAAGGACAAATCGAATCGTGCCAATCGGAGTTGGCGGATCGAAAGTTTGAAAAAGATCAGTCGAGCAGTGTGAGGGTGCAGGAGTCGGCCAAAGCGACTATGGATCGCACAGCGGTGCATGACTATCTATGTGGTTATGTGAAGCCAGGCGCTTCTCTGAAAAACTTTATGTTGAACGCCTTTGCCAAAGGTTGGATATCCTTGAAAGAGTACCCGATGGAGCAAGATCTTCTGCCGGCCACGTTGCAGGACGCTAAGGGTAAGAAGAAAGAGCACGCCATGCTCTTCAATGGTTGGAAGCTGGCCTTCAGCACAAGCCCTATTTCTGTGACCGAGGTTCTCAATGGGGACAAAGATGCCACCCTCGAGGCTTGGGCCTACGACAAGAAAGCTGACGTGCAGGGCGGCGCCACTTGCCTTAGCTCTGCTGATGGCCAATGGAATCCTTAGGCTCGCTGGAACCAGGGGTTAAATTGGTGCATCCTCCCTGTCAGGTTGACCTTACTTCATGAAACCGCTGGCGTATGACATATCTCCGGTCATTTCACCGAAGCTAGGCGTCTTCCCAGGTGATCAGCCATTTTCTCGCGAAGTGGTGATGAGTTTTACCAAGGGCGATCATTTGGAACTTTCGCGGATGACTTCGACCGTGCATCTGGGCGCCCATGCAGATGCCCCCAGCCACTATCATGAAGAAGGGGTGTCGATTGATCAGCGTCCCTGGCAAATTTATTTGGGGAAAGCTCAGGTGATCCGCGTGACCGGTTTGTCCCCAAAAGCGCGGGTAGAGCCTAAGCACATCAAAACTCAAATAGAGGCCCCGCGAGTCTTGATCGACACGTGCTCTTTTCCTGATCCCAATAAATGGAATTCGAATTTCAATTCTTTCTCCCCTGAGCTTTTGGAGTTCTTGGCGGGAAGGGGAGTGAAGTTGGTGGGGATTGATACTCCCTCAGTCGATCCCGAAGACTCAAAGGCTTTAGAGTCTCATCAGATTTTGTTCAAACGCGATCTCGCCGTTCTTGAGGGTTTACTCTTAAAAGAGGTGCCCGAGGGCCTCTACACTTTAATCGCACTTCCCCTCCGCATTGCGGGCGCCGACGCTTCCCCCGTCCGCGCCCTCCTTCTGGGGGTGGACTACTTTTCCCAAGTGGGGGATTCATGATTAAGATCTATGGCGCAAAAGCCTTTCGACCGGAATTAAAAGGAGCGATTCGAGATATTCGACCGATATGGCTGCTCGAAGAATTGGGAGTCCCCTATGAGCGAATTGCTCTAGATCCGACAAAGGGAGAAAATAAAACTCCGGAGTATCTGAAACTCAACCCCACGGGGAAGGTGCCGACTCTTGTCGATGGAATCACAGTGTTGTTTGAGTCCGCACTTATCTGCGAATACTTGGCCGAGAAGAACAAAGAACTAATGCCGCCTCCGGGGACAGAGAAGTCCTACAAATGTCGTCAGTGGAACTATTGGTGTGCGACAAACCTAGAAATTCAGACCAGTCGACTCTTTGGCGCTGATTTCTTTCTCGATAAAGGAGCCACGGCCGACGAAATTGCAGAGATGGCATTGTCCACCTTGCCTCGTTTTCTGAATCCTTTAGAGGAACGACTTGCCCAGCAAAAGTTCATGTTAGGGGATGCATTTTCGGTGACGGATATTTTCGTGACCTGTGCGCTCTATGTCGTGAAGCACCGACCTTTGCTCAACGACTACCCGGCTTTGAAAATGCACTATGAGACCTGTACGGCTCGTCCGGCCTTTCAGAAAGCCTTGATGGTGAACGGCGAGGACGCTTCGAAAACAGGCAATTGACGCACCGACGGCCCAAAAAGTAGTCCGCTGAATTCAATATTCCAGTGCAACTCCTGGTAATTGAAAAACAGGCCACTCTTGGCCTAAAAACTCATTTACCACAACAAATTTTAAAGGAGTT
>JBFWON010000138.1:0-8079 GCA_050250515.1 Bdellovibrionales bacterium
GCCCTGGTATCATTTTGAGGCCATATATCTAGGTCGGGGCGAAACATGCTTTGACCTTCAGTTTCAAAAGCTGTTCCTATAATAACGATTTGTCGACATTTTAGAAGCTGAGTCTTCTATCTTTAGCTGCCGGTTTGGGCGTTTTCAGCTTCGTTCTGCTGGACCACTGGTGTTACAAGACGGCTCCCGATCATCAGAAGTTCGAAAAAATGTGGAGTGAAGATATTCAGATTTTGCAACAGGATCCAAAAGTGAAAGCGCTGTGGCCAAAGATTCGAGACGTCCAGATAAAATGGGGCTTTGGAGATGCGGAGGCTTGGCAGAACAAAATCAAAGTCCCGCTCAAATCGAACCCACGGGGATCGTACGATCTCGATTTATTGATCATAGCCTGGGAAGAGAATGGCGTTCGCGGAGTTCTCGTTCAATACGATTTTGTCGACGGTAAGACGAAGAATCTCATCACCGAAATCAGTCGAACTCTCATCCTTTCAAATGAACACAGCAAAAATTAGCCCAGTCCGATTTGTTTTCACAGCTTTAGTCCTCTATTTGATTTCATGGACTGCGATTCAAATCGGAGTTTGGTTGGGAGAATCCTACGTCCCTTCTGGACCGGGACTTAAAGACTCACCAGTCTATGCGTCCGATCTTTTTCGCTTTGATTCCGAATATTACTTACGAATCGCCGATTCGGGCTACTTCTACGATGGAAATCCAAATTCCAGTCCCAACATCGTCTTTGCTCCGGTTTTCCCGGTCCTCGTCAAAACACTTTCCTCCCTTTCTCCGCTCAGTCTGGTGTCAGCCGGCTTTGTGGTGAATGCGATTTGTCTTGTCGGCGGCATTCTTTTTCTGCTCATATGGCTGACCAACCTTTTTGGCTTCGCCTACGCCATCCTCGGGACACTCTTTCTCGTCACGTCAGCTGGCGCCTATTCATTGCACGCCTTTTATAGCGAGGCCAGCGCTCTCTTTTTCTTAACTTGGTCATGCCTGGCCCTTTCGAAAAAAAGTTGGGGACAATTGGCTATCGCCTCGGCGATCCTGTCAGGAACTCGAGTTTCCATGGCCCCCATTGCGGCAATCATAGCGATCGTAATAATGCGACAAGCTTTGCGCGAGCGGCGACTCGCACTTATTGGCTATAGCTTGGCGAGCGTTTCTGGACTGGTCGTCTACCTCGGCTATATCGCGATTTCTATCGGGAACCCCTTCGAACTCTTCCCGAAGATTCAAAGCCACTCCTGGGGCCTGTATCATCCAGAAGTAGACTGGACCTACTACTTGGGCCCAAATCTGATCGATTATTTTGGAGCGGTCCTCGATCGGGGCTTTGGTTTCCCTCTCGACATTCGAACCCTGAACCTAGCTTGGCTGGTTTTGGCTACCTTTGGTTGTATGGGCTTTCTCCGCTATGACAAACGCAATCCGGTTGCCTGGATGTTTACGGCAGGCCTGATATTTCTTTACCTTAGTGACGCTGGATCTGAATATCTAATCAGTTTTCATCGGTTTGCAGTTCTTATTCTTCCATGCTTTTTTCTGCCTGTTTGGATTCATACGTGGCTATCAAAGCGAAATCGTCCAAAACTAGCCCATGCTATGATCGGACTTTTACTCACGATCAATCTCGTTTACTGTATTTTGCACACGGCCTTCTTCCACAGGGGAGTTTGGTTTTTCTTTTAGATCGTGTGGAGTCGTAATGAAAACTAGTGCCATTGTCCTTTCCTCACTTCTAGCTGGCATCATCATCTTTGCCTTCTCCATCCCAGACCAGTTCCATCACGAAGATGAAATTCTTATCGTCGCGCAAAATCGGATGATTTTTGCCTTGATAGGCGATCTGAGACGGTGGTCCGAGTGGACAAAATGGACTTCTCGGGATCCCGATCTAAAATCCGAGTTTAGTACTCCTCCCTGGGGCGTCGGAGCCACTTTCAAATGGCAAAGTGAAAAAATCGGCAAAGGCGAAGTGCGGGTGACGGGCTTCACCCAGAATTACGCCATGGAATATGAAGAGCTCATGCCAAAATCGGATCCCGCCCGATGGGCCGTGAGACTTCGACCTGGTCAAAGACAAGGGACCATCGTCAAGTGGAGCGTTGATGGTCGCTATCCAAAAAGTCGATTGGATAGACTGCTGCAATATTACTCGATATGGAGGATGGGGGATGACCTCAAGACGGGACTCGCTCGCCTCAAAAAACACGCCGAGCTCCATGAAGCCTCGCAAATTTTGGCCGGCTGGGAACAACCCAATCCGACCCCTGACTTACAGCCGGTTCCTGCTGCTCAGTCCAGTGATTCTGCCCAACCTAAGACCAAGCCACGACCACCAAATTCAAAGTCCGGCAATAAGGTTTCAACTAAGCCCAAACCTGGGTCATGAAAAAGAGGCAAAATCCCGATTGGAGAAGGGATGAAGATCGCAGTCATAATTCCATGTCTAAATGAGTCCTCCGCCATCGGGCGCGTTGTTAAGGAATGTCAGGCACACCTACCTGACGCGACGATTTACGTTCTAGATAACGACTCAGATGACAACACGGCCGAAATCGCTCTCCAGGCCGGAGCGCATGTTATTATCTCTCCCCTGCGCGGGAAGGGAAATGTCATTCGCCACGCCTTTCGAATATTAGAAGCTGACTATTATGTCATGATTGATGGTGATGGCACTTATCCCATCGCAGAGGCCAAAAAGCTTATCGAGGTCGCTCATAGTTTTAACTATGAAATGGTGATGGGAAGCCGCCTGAAGTTGGGAGTTCCAGAAGCCTTTCGGCCATTGCACTACACGGGCAACCGACTCCTTACAGGACTGGTTCGGTTTCTGTTTGGGTTTCCGGTGCAGGATCTCCTTACCGGATTTCGGGTCTTCTCACATCGATTTGCGCGGGAAGTTCCGCTCACCTCAAAGGGATTCGAAATTGAAACCGAGTTGACGATTCGAGCTATGTGCCAGGACCTTCCCTTCTGCGAGGTTCCGATTCCTTACGGAGAGCGCGATCCCGGAGGGAAATCCAAACTCAAGACATTTCGGGACGGCTGGCGCATCCTGCTAACCATCCTTCGGCATTTTGCCCTCTTTCGACCTGCGCTATCTTTTGGTTCAATCGGGCTTATCCTGGTGGGAGCCTCAACAATTGCGCCCCATGCCGTATCTTTTCCGATTCAGCTAATGGGCTCTCTTTTAGCGGTTTCTGGCCTGGTTCTCGCCCAGATTCGAATGTATCTCTGGCTGTCGGGAGCCTCGAAAGCCGCCCAGAATCAATCTCGCCAGGGCCCCACTCGCAAATTCGACAAAACGGCCTGAACCTATGGACTTCCCCGGCCACCCTGGATAAAACCGGCCATGGATTTAATTATTATTAGCGTCATTCTAGCAGTAGTGGTGGCTATCTATTTCCGCCACAATCCGATCAACCATGCTTCCCCCTTCATTTGGCGACGATTCGTGAATTGGTTTCCATTAGGCATGACTTACGCATTTCTCTACATGGCTCGCTACAATCTGAGCGTCTCTAAGAACGCCCTTGGAACGGCCATGACCAAAGAGGATTTTGGTTTGATCTTTGGTGCAGGAACCGTGACCTACGGTCTGTCTTTTTTGCTGAATGGACCCTTGGTCGACAAGATTGGTGGTAAGAAAGGGATTATCATCGCCGCACTTGGGGCCTGTATGGCAAATGGTGCGATGGGTTTGGCCACCTATCTGTTTTTGCATGATCGCCTTCCAATGAATCTGACCGTGGTGATGGCCGTTCTCTACTCGATCAATATGTTTTTTCAGAGCTACGGAGCCGTTTCCATTATTAAAGTGAAATCCTATTGGTTCCACGTGCGCGAACGTGGAATTTTTGGCGCCATTTTTGGGTCGTTGATCTCCATGGGCGCTTACTTCGCTTTCGATTGGGGCCAGGCGATTGTCAACGCGGCAAAAGTTAACATTGAGGGCGACCCTACCTTTCTTCAGAGAACTTTCCAGCTGCTGTTCGCCGTCGACACAAATCAAGTTGATGCCATTTGGCTCGTCTTTTTTATTCCGTCTGCCATTCTTATATTTTGGGCCATGCTCGACATGTTCCTGATTAAGGACCTACCCAGCCAGGCGGGTTTTGATGATTTCGACACCCACGACGCGTCCTCCGGCGACGATAAGGAGTACACGATTGGGGAACTCATCAAAAAAATTCTCACTCACCGAATCATGCTGATCGTGGCCGCAATTGAATTCACCACCGGTGTAGTTCGTAATGGCGTCATGCAATGGTATTTCATTTTCGCCAAAGAGCACCCGGCAGGTATGGCCACCTTCTTCTATAAGAACTGGGGCATCTCCATCTGTTTGGCCGGTATCATTGGCGGATTTTTGGGTGGAATAGTCTCTGATAAGTTCTTCCAATCTCGACGGGCGCCGCCCGTAGCGATGGGTCAAGGTGTCATCTTCGCTGTCTGCGTTCTAATGATATTCACTTTGTTCAACGCACCACTGATCGTTGGATTGGCCGCTTTGGTCATCTCCTGCTTAGGGATCACCACCCATTCGCTAATGTCTGGAACTGCAGCTGCCGATTTCGGTGGTCGCAAGGCAACGGCCACGGCCAGCGGCATTGTCGACGGCTTTGTTTATTTGGGCAGTGGTGTGCAGTCTATTTCGCTCGGATACCTGACTTCCATAGATTGGATCTACTGGCCGATCTTTATGGCGCCGTTCGCTTTGATCGGAATGTACCTTGCGATCAAGATTTGGCATGAGTTACCTGAAGCTACCAAACGCTACTTGATTCATGTTGAAAAATTGAGCATCAAGGTCAACACAGCAACCGGTACTGTGACCGCGACCAAATCTGAAATCGATCTCGTTACGCCGAAGAAAGTCTAGATCAGGCGAATTTTTTTTGGGCCTTCCACGATCGGAGGCCCCTGATTCGTTTTCGCGATTTTTAGTGAGTTGCCAACCACCACCTGCTTATTTTTTGAACGTATCAATGAACTTGTTGTTTCTTGCTGAGGTGCCAAGTTTATCGTCGACCAGCTCCGACCAAAGTCCAGACCGCGCAATCCTGATTTCCTCCCTCACTTGAGAATCTTAAGATTGATTCTCAACTCAAGGAGGATCTATGGACCGCAGCGGACGCGGACTATCGTACTCGGCTTTCGCGCTGACAGCATTGACCATCATTGGCATCACGACCGTCGCTTTAATCTCAGCAAACTCCTCGGCGCTTAGTCAGAACAGCTTGTTCCCAGCTGGCGGATCCCTTCCGGGGGTCGATCCAACTTCCCCATCGAAAGCATCTGCTGTCTTTGCGCCGGCACTGACCGAGTTCGCGCCACTGGAATCCTTCTATTGGCAACTGTCTGGAACGGTGAAGACTAGTGTTCGGGCTTCGATTTACGATATCGACATGGAAGACAATGAGCGCTCGGGTTTGATTGGCCGGCTCAAGGCCCGCGGCACGAAAGTCATCTGCTATTTCAGCGCCGGAACTTATGAGAATTGGCGAAGTGACGCGAGTAATTTCCCCTCATCAGCTCTTGGCCGTCCGCTAGAAGACTGGCCTGGCGAGCGTTGGCTCGACATCCGACGCGCCGATGTCCGGGCCGTGCTCACACGCCGAATCCAGCGCGCCGTCGCCGCCGGTTGTGACGCCATAGAGCCTGACAATTTAGACGGATACCAGAACAACAACGGCTTAGGGCTGACCGCTCGAAACCAGATCGACTTCCTTCATTGGCTTGCAGCGGAAGCCCACTCTCACGGAATCTCCATCGGCCTTAAAAACACGCTCGAGATTATCGTTCAGGGAAATCTCCATCAGCACTTTGACTGGGCATTGAACGAGCAGTGCTATCAATATGGCGAGTGCAATTTGCTCAAACCCTTCGCTCGTCTCGGCAAAGCAGTTTTCATCGCGGAGTATTCGCGCAAAAGCTCCGCCAACTGCGCCAACGCCAAAGCCAACGGATTTACCCTCGGCTACTACAATTTGAGCTTGAATGGCAGCAAGTATCAGCCATGCAACTGAGGCCAGTCATTGCCCTTTCATAATCTAAGAGATCGAATCAATTGAATCGGCCGGATAACTGCGGCCGCTAAGTAGATTACTTAGCGGAGAAAAAAGAGCTTCGGGTAGGTTAGCTTTATCAACCCACTCCACTCTGTCCATTTCGGAAGGATCTCCAACAGTGGCCTCCCCACTTTTGTAATGACACCGAAACCATAGAGTTACGGAGTGACGACCAGTCTCTGGAAAATAGTCATTTGTAATCGCCAAAAAATTAGGTCGGTCCACAACGACTCTGGTTTCCTCAAAAACCTCTCGTATTCCACACTCTTCAGGAGATTCCCCCATCTCCAAATGTCCACCTGGTGTCGACCAAGTCATATCGCCATGTACGTGCCGGCGTCTTATCATCAAAATCTTTCCGTCCTTTTCCACCACCACACCAACTCCAACCCCAGGTCGACTGTTCTTCACACCAATTACTCCTTCACTGCTAAGAGCGGCTTCATCAAACATCCAATCAACCAACGTAGCGCGACTGTCGGCGAAAAGTTAGCAGGCACCTTTTAAACAAATCAAAAAAAAAGGACCCTCTTTCGAGGATCCTTTAAAATAAAAAAGCTGGCATCGTGCTACTCTCCCACAGTGTCACCACTGCACTACCATCGCCGCTGGCGGGCTTAACTTCTGAGTTCGGGATGGGATCAGGTGTGGCCCCGCCGCTAAAGACACCAGCAAAACGGTTCTTCTATATCAATATTGAACAGCATGTTTAGCGCTTGTAACGAGAACGTTCAATTGCGCTTCTATCTTTCATCTGATTTCACTTGAGAGTTAAGTCATTCCTAACAAAGCAAGTTTTGATCGAATCGACAGCTCGCCTAAGCGAACCATCAAAAAATTGAAGAAGCCTCACGACCAATTAGTATGGCTCGGCTGAATCAGTTACCTGACGTACACCCGCCACCTATCAACGTCCTAGTCTCGAACGAGTCTTTAGAGGGCCGAAGCCCTAGGGAAATCTAATCTTGTGGTCGGCTTCCCGCTTAGATGCTTTCAGCGGTTATCCGTTCCATACATAGCTACCCTGCGATGCCGCTGGCGCGACAACAGGAACACCAGAGGTATGTCCATCCCGGTCCTCTCGTACTAAGGACAGCTCCACTCAAATTTCCTACGCCCACAGAAGATAAGGACCAAACTGTCTCACGACGTTCTGAACCCAGCTCGCGTACCTCTTTAAATGGCGAACAGCCATACCCTTGGGACCTGCTCCAGCCCCAGGATGAGATGAGCCGACATCGAGGTGCCAAACTCCGCCGTCGATGTGAACTCTTGGGCGGAATCAGCCTGTTATCCCCGGAGTACCTTTTATCCGTTGAGCGATGGCCCTTCCACACGGGACCACCGGATCACTTTGACCTGCTTTCGCATCTGCTCGACTTGTAGGTCTTGCAGTTAAGCTCGCTTATGCCAATGCACTCACCGCCTGGTTTCCAATCAGGCTGAGCGAACCTTCGTACGCCTCCGTTACTCTTTTGGAGGCGACCGCCCCAGTCAAACTCCCCACCAGACAGTGTCCCTCGCCCTGATAAGGGCGCAGGTTAGATCTCAAAGCCAACAAGGGTGGTATTTCAAGGTTGCCTCCACCAGAGCTAGCGCCCTGGTTTCAAAGGCTCCCACCTATCCTACACATGCTAGATCTAAGATCACTGCCAAGCTAGAGTAAAGGTTCACGGGGTCTTTCCGTCTTTCTGCGGGTACTCAGCATTTTCACTGAGAGTTCAAATTCGCTGGGCATCTGGTTGAGACACCGGAGAAGTCGTTACGCCATTCGTGCAGGTCGGAACTTACCCGACAAGGAATTTCGCTACCTTAGGACCGTTATAGTTACGGCCGCCGTTTACTGGGGCTTCGATTCTCTGCTTCGACTTGCGTCTGACAAATCCTCTTAACCTTCCAGCACCGGGCAGGCGTCAGGCTGTATACGTCGTCTTGTGACTTAGCACAGCCCTGTGTTTTTGATAAACAGTCGCTACTCCCATTTCTCTGCGACCACATCGGG
>JBFWON010000139.1:0-7782 GCA_050250515.1 Bdellovibrionales bacterium
AAGCGAACGCTCGCCAATGGCATTTTCTCCTCAAACCGCTCCAGCAATTTTTGAAAAGACTCGACCGCAGCCAGACCCTTCTCTTGTTTTAGTAGGGCATCCCCTAGGACTTGATAAGATTCCGCCAGAACTTGATCAGGAACGGCGACCTCATTGCCCTCGGCCGCAATCGCTCGTTTGGCATAGGTGGCGGCGGCTTTCGAGTCTCCAAGCTTGAGTTCGACTTTTGCGAGATGTAGATTGACCGGAGCCAACTGACCGGCATCTCCTTGCCATCGCTTGGAAAGCTCCAATAAAGCGTCTCTAGCCTTCTTCCAATCCCCACGCTGCTCCGCGATTTTGGCGCTCAGCTCAACTCGTTCAATGTTTTCCGTGGGGCTCAGTTCGCGTCCCTCGCCGACCTCTTTCAAATGTTGGTAGGCGTCCATGTAGTTTCGATTCTGGGCTTCCACTTGTGCAAGACGAAGATGGAGAGACTCAAGACTCGGCAAATGCTCTTGAACCCGGCGCTCTTTTTCCTCCACCGTGCCGGCGATTCGCTTGCGATCCTGTAGCGCGTTCGTATAAATTTTTTCAGCTTCATCAAATGCGCCAGCCCGCTCAAAGGCCTCACCGACAAAATAAGGGACATCAATTCGATCCGAATTTTTTAACCAGGTCTTAGCGTATTTCGAGTTGAAATCCAGAGCCTCCATAAACTTGTTGTCTTCCACGCTGCCTTTTAGTTCATTAGCGATGTTTCGCAGAATGCGAGATTTAAACGTAGCCAAATTCGCCGAGGCCGGATTCTTTTGGTAATGAGCTATGAGGTTGGCGAGGGCACTTTTGTATTCCCCACGGCTGCTAAGACCTTCGGCCACCATCAGTGTGGTGAACTCATCCATTCCTGGAAGATCCACTGTTTCGCCGTATTTTTTTATCTCATCGACAGCCTTCGATAGCTCCTTAGGCTTCATCCCTCGCATTTGCTGACTGAGCATGCGGATGCGAGCCACTTTAGCGCCTGGATCGTCGGGAAATCGAAAGTAGCTTTCGAGAAAAGCCCCCATGACCCGGCGAGGATCTGCCCCCATGATTCCGAGCAGCTCACCAATTCGGGTGAGTGCATAGCCCCCATGGGAATGAGTGGGAAAGTGGTTAATGAAGCGAACGTAGTTGTCCAGCGCGTTTCGGTAGTCCTTTTGCCAAAATCGGGACTCCGCCATATTGTAGTCGGCGTTCGGAAAAACCTTTTCATCGTCGGGTAAGGTTTTTATTGCGGCCTCGTAGGCCGTGATCGCCCGGGCATAATCGCCTTTGGCGAATTGAACATCACCTAGACGGTAGCGCGCTTCACGGGCGTGCTGAGTGCCGGGGAAATCCTTTATGACTCGATTGAGTTCCTCCGTGGCTTCATCATATCGACGCAGCAACATAAAGGCCTCGGCCACGGCCTTTCTAACTTCTGGGACCTCTGGTGACTTGGGGTAGGCGGTTAGAAAGCCTTGTAGAGTTTGAAGCGTCGTTAGTGCTTCGCCCCGTTCGAGTTGAGAAAATCCAAGGATAAGATAATTGTGCTCACGAAGCGGACTTCCCGAGATTTTCTGAACCATTTCCCCGTACAGAGCTCGAGCTTGATCGAACTCAGAGGCCTTCTTAGTCTCCATCCACCGTTCCAAATGAACCTGGGCCGACAGATTCTTCAATATTTCGGCATAGTCAGATTCCGGATACTTCTTCATAAAATAATCGTAAGTCTTGAGGAAAACCCCGAACCGCTTGCGCTGAAACAAAGTTAACAGCAATCTCGCTTCTTTGTTCTCCCGCGTGTCCTTGGGATGAATCACGTACTCGGGTTGTTGCTCCATAAGGCGATCAAGCATGGTGCTCTTGATCTTCAGCATGGGAAACGGCAGATAAATGTTGTTGCGTGACGAGATCATGGCCTCTTCTTTAATTTCATAGTCCTTAATACGAAATCGATCGTAATCTTCATCGCTGCCGTCAAAAATGCCAAAGTAAAGTGAGACATCTTTCTTACTGTCTGGAGCTTGGACCTCCAGTAATTCGCTGCCCGCCGGGGCTCGGCCCCCGCGATCCACCTTCACATAGCCGTCAGGGTTGGCGACCTTGTTCTTCTTTTTGCCTGACTTAGCCTTCTGCGACTTTTTCGTTTCTTTTTTCGCGTCGGCGGCCGCCTTTGGCTCACTCTTGCGATAAAAATCGACGATGAGCAGAGAGGGCTGATCGGTCAGATAGTCAAAGCTTTCAACTTCCGGTGAGGCCAGAGTGAATTCCACCACATGCTGCCCGTCGGGACCGTTTTGTTGGACTTCAACGCGCGAAATGAAGTTGTCGCTAAAGCTCTGCAGTCGCGCTATACTCGCGTTGTCTAGAGCCGGCACGACAAGGCGCACGGATTTTGCCGAAGATTTTTCAAGGTCATATCGCCAGTTTTTTAGGCCTTTGAATTCGACATGCGTGGTATCTGCAACACTTCCGATCTCGGCCTGGACAATAGGCTTAGGGCTCTGACCAACGGCCGGAGGCGAAAAAACATTCAGGACCAAAATAGAGAGGCTGATGAACCGATTCATATCTTCTACCCACTGATAGAAAGCACGATCAATGCCATATGCGAAACACTCGAGTTTTCCGCAGGATAATGGGGCCAGACCGACCAATGCCCGGGTCTTTTATGTCAGAATCTTCTTTTTTCCAGCCAAATCAATGACACGACCTTCAAGAGAGTTGTCGGATAATCCGAAAAGGTGTTAAGCCAAAGGGCCAATCTTCATGAAGTTAGCAACATTGATTTTCTACATGACTCTATTTTCTCTTTTTTGCGGCGGCTGCGTGACCGTCTCAATGGGGACAAAATCCGGAAAACGCGCCTCTGGGGTGGAATACAAAGAACCCATGTCCCCTTTTGAGCGCGACTCTCGCGAGGACGTCGATGCTGCGTGGAAAAATACTAAAAATGGAAATTTGATCTCATTCTTATCAGATTGCCAAGACCCGAGCGACCCTCCTCTAGACCAGATCGTAGGTAGCGTCATCAGCGACTTGTCTCAGCTGAAGATAATGAACGAGTCTTCGCTCACCTATCAAGGACGTGCCGCCAAGCGAGTTCATGCCGCCGGGACAGTGGATGGAGTGCCCTCAGAAATTGACCTGTTGGCTTTCAAGCGCAACCACTGCATTTACATTTTGACCTACGTGGGCGTTTCAAGCTCATTTCAAGAGAATCACGAGACCTTCGATCGGTTTCTCCAAAGGTTTCGAGCACCGTGAAGCTAAAATCGCTCAACTCCATTCGAATCTTTGGCGGAACCACTTTACTCGGACGGCAGGTACTGAGTGAAATGTTTCATCCGCCTTATTATCCGCGACTTGTGGTTGAGCAGATGTACCAAGTGGGGATTATGTCGCTGCCCCTCGTTTGCGTGACCGCCGCCAGCACGGGAATGGTGATGGCGCTACAATTTGGCCTCGGCCTTGAAAAATTTGGTGGAAAACTCTACGTGCCGAAGATTGTCTCGATCTCCATTGTCCGGGAGATGGGCCCGGTGTTTACCTGTTTGATGTTGGCCGCCCGAGTGGGGGCCGGAATCACCTCGGAAGTCGGCTCAATGAAGGTCACCCAGCAAATTGACGCCATCCGGGCTCTGGGCACTTCTCCCATCAAAAAAATTGTGATTCCCCGACTCCTAGCTTGTCTTATTGCCATTCCGATCTTGGCGCTAGCTGCGAACTTCGTCGGTATTACAGGGGCTTTACTTGTTTGCGCGAATGACCTTGGCCTAGACCCGGTCTTTTTTGTCCAGAAAGTTCTGACCACACTTTGGTTGCCTGATTTGCTTTCAGGCTTTATGAAAACCCCGGTCTTCGGCGGCATCATCGCCATCACCGCTTGTTATTTTGGCTTATCGGTAAAAGGTGGAACGCGTGGGGTGGGTAACGCCACTACGATGTCCGTCGTAGCCTCCTCCATTTCGATTTTAGTAGGCGATTATTTTCTGACCAAATTCTATTGGGTGATTGAAACATGGATGTAATCGACGTCCGAAACTTCAGAAAGTCGTTTGACGGGCGCGTCGTTCATGCCAGCGTCAGCTTCACGGTTAAGAAGGGCGAATGCCTTGGCCTTGTGGGTGGTTCGGGCATAGGAAAGTCGGTCATTCTCAGAAGCTTGATTGGCCTAGAGAAAGGCGACAGTGGTGAAATTTGGATCGATGGCGAAGAAGTTTCCAGACTCAAAGAACGGGACCTAATCCCTATTCGCCGCAAAGTCGCATACGCTTTTCAGAACGTGGCCCTGTTTGACTCGATGACCGTCTATGAAAACTTAGCCTATCCCCTGCGCGAGCACTCCGAGCTTTCCGAGCCCGAAATCCGTAAACGAGTTAAGAGTCAGCTTGAGGAATTTGGTTTGGGTGAAGCCATCGAAAAATTGCCCGCCGAACTCTCGGGCGGGATGCAAAAACGGGTTGGCCTGGCGCGGGCTATGATGATTGGCCCCAAGGTGATCCTCTACGATGAACCCACCGCGGGTCTCGACCCACACAATACGTTGAAAATTCAAGAGATGGTTCTGACACTTAAGAAAAAAGGCGTGACCTCGGTCTTCGTCACCCATGACATGCCGACGGCCGTCGCCGTCTGCGATCGATTCTGCTTGTTGGCTGGGGGCAAAGTGGCGGATGAAAAAACAGTTGAAGAGCTCAAAAGCGGAAATCCTACCGCCCTGAACCGCTTCATTCAGGGAGAGGGAGAATAATCACGTGGAAAGTAGCCTAAGCCACCAAATCAAAGTGGGAATTTTCACCGTCGTTGGAATCGTAATGTTTTGTGTTTCTGTGATTCTTCTGGGTGGCGATCAATTTTTTCTAAAGAAGACCTACGAACTCAAAATCAAGTTGCCACAGGTTCAAGGTCTTGCCCGCGGCAGCGTGGTCAGCCTGATGGGTCTTCCCGTTGGGAATGTACGTGAGATCAATTTTATTTCTGGCTCCACAGACGTAGAGGTCTTAGTGAATGTGGAGCAAGCGTATCAAAAACGTATCACGCAGGGATCACTGGCTTCGGTTAAGACGCAAGGGGCCCTCGGCGACAAATACATTTACATTGAGGCCGGTCCTTTAGACGCCCCGGCCATTCAAGAGGGCGGCTTTGTCGAAACGGATCGCTCCCCTGATATTTTGGATGTCATCGCGGAAAAGGGTGCGGAGATTGGTGAAATTGTGGAAGTGATTAAAGAGGTCCGCAAGCTCTTTGCCAATATCAACTCCGATGGAAAAAGTGCCAAGTTAATGGGAAATTTGGTCCAAACCACCGAAACTTTAAACCAGTTCCTCGGTGAGGCGAAAGAAACCATGCGGATTATGCGCACCGAGACCTTAGCTCCCATGTCGAGTGTGATGAAAAAGATGGACCGCGGGCAAGGCACGATGGGCGCTTTGATCAATGATCGAAGTCTTCACGACAAGCTTTCGAACTTCTTTGGCGAGTCTCCTCGCAATCGATTCTTAAAGCCCCTCATCCGGGACTCCATTCAGACCAACGAAAAGAAATAGACAAGGTCGACTCTCGACCCTCTTGAAAATCACCAATCTGGGCCAGCTCGAAATCGTCTCAATCTGAGATCGATTTTCTTGCGCAACTTCTTCCGGCCGAATGGGTCTCTACAATCAAAGGCACAGGCTGCACGTCACCACACGCCATTAACAATAAAAGGAGAACGATATGCGTTTGGTACAGATTCTCACGATTTTAATGAGCCTCATAAGCATGGCGTGCGCTAAGACGGCCAACTCTGGATCGGATCAAGTGGCGTCACAAAGTGTGGAAGACGACGCCGCAACTACAGCTATAGAAATGTTTGGTAAGGTGGACGACGAACAAGAATCCGATCTCGCCCTCGGAGCGGATCAAAATGAGGTCGAAGATCTGGCCATGCAGGAACCGGAAGCCAGCTCATCTCAGGGCCTGGCAGCTTGTGAGGACCCTGCGGTTAAGCGTTCTTGCCGAGTGGATGATCCCGATTCCGTCAAATATGCCGAATATTCCAACTGCCTTTTGGCGGGGACTCGAATTGTCGCATCCGGATTCGTCAAACTGACCTTCAATAACCTCACCTGCTCCATTGATCAAGATGGCAAATCCGTACAGCGAACCTACGACCTGACTCTTCGCCGAATCAATCGACGGGGCACTTATCAGATTTCATCGGCAGAGCATCGGAATTTTTGGGGAGATGTGATTAGTGGCGGGCAAAGGTTCGTCAACACGGAGCGGGGATATTCTTATGAAGTCCTGGGCTCGCATCATGTGTTGAAATTACCTAATGCACGCTTGTTCCGAGATATTTCAGTTAACACCAGCGCTCCCATTCAAGTGACGACCGAGGCCGATCCTCGTGCCCGCACAGTCAATGGTGGTCCGCTGCTGATCCATCACAATTTGGCTAAGTTTACCGCCAGTTATGAGGCTGAGAACGTGACCTACGTACCCGATTGCAAATGTCCCGTGGAAGGCACCATTCAGATTTCGTATCGAGGCTCTATTAACGCCGGCGGAAGCATCAAATTTCTTGGATGTGGTCAGGCCGAACTCAAGCGAGCCAATGGACGACCTAACTTACTCATTCTACGCGATTGTCGACGATAATTGGATTACGGAGTCTCGTCGGACTCTAAGAATTTTGCAAACTCCGGCGAGACTTCATCTGCGTTCGGTACGCTTCTTCGATCTAAAGTGAATCGGACAATGCGAACCCACTTACTCCCCACATGCTTGTTCACTCGATCTTTAATGGTGGCCTCGAAAAAGCGGACCTCTTGCATCGCCGGCGCACTTTTAACCCAGATGTAAAGCTTGCCTCGCTCATATCCCACAGGCTCACAAGACGCGCCCAGTGTATCCCCTACAATACGGGGCCAAAATTTCCAGATCTTCCACCGAAGAAATTGATCTGAAAGCGCCGACTTGCCATTGCCCAAAACTGACTGTAGGACTTTTGACGCAGGAAGAAGGACGGTTTTCTTCTTTTCACTCATTTTCAAGGGTTACCATGGTCTCTAAGGAACAGCAAATTGTGGTCGTGGGCGGCGGATTGGCCGGTAGCGAGTGCGCCTTTCAACTGGCTGAAAGAGGCCACCGGGTCCTTCTGTACGAGATGAGAGGACAGAAAACGACTCCTGCCCATAAAACCGATCGGCTAGCCGAATTGGTCTGCTCCAATTCATTTGGCAGCCAAACGGATTATTCCGCTCCGGGCCAACTCAAGTGGGAAGCGGACCAGATGAATTCTCTCATTTTGAAAGCGGCCCGACATGCCTCCGTGCCGGCTGGGATGGCCCTGGGCGTAGATCGCGAAGTGTTTGCCCAGTACATTACGGAAACTCTGGAGAAACATCCTCGGATCGAGATTCGTCGTGAGGTGATTCAATCTCTTGATGACATTCCCCGCCCCGCGGTGATTGCCACGGGACCGCTGACGGACACAGGCCTTGCCGAGTCCTTGCGAAAGCACTTCGATGATGAGTTCTTGTATTTCTTTGATGCCATCGCGCCAGTGGTCGACGCCGACACCATCAACCAGTTTGTCGCTTACAAGGCGGATCGCTACGACAAAGGGACAAAAGATTATTACAACTGCCCGATGAACAAAGACCAATACCTGGCACTGGTTGAAGCTATCAAGACCGCTCGGAAAATCGAGCCCAAAGAATTCGAGAAAGACACGCCCTTTTTTGAAGGTTGCATGCCGATTGAGGCCATCGTGGCCCGTGGTGATATGAC
>JBFWON010000140.1:0-7717 GCA_050250515.1 Bdellovibrionales bacterium
GATCAATTCCCAAAGCTGCGGCATTGTTGTCGAAGTTCGCCGCCGCCGCATCTTTTGGAAACGCATTGGCCGGCTTCAAATCAAGTCCAGTCAAATCGCGAATCACATTGTTGTACTCTCTATTGTACAAACGCTGGACATTCACAAAGGCCGCGTTATTAGGATTGCAGTTAGGTGCTTGAACCGGAATTTCTAAAACCTTCGCGATGGCCTGCACTTCGGATGAGGTCAAAGTACTTAGCGGCATCATTTGGGGAATGACCGCGATGGCAGAGCTAATCTGCGCGCTGCTTCGACCTTTTCGGTTGGACGATTCCAACGTTCCATGGCAAGCGGCACAGTTTTTTGCGTATAGAAATGCTCCGTCTAAAGCTGTGTTGGGGCTAACTACCGCACCAGGTGAGCTGGCGGGCGGCTGAACTAGGGGGACTTGCGTAAATGACGAACCAGATCCGTTCGAGCTGGCCTGTTCTTCACTAAATTTTAATGATTTATAGGCGCCCGTGCAGCCTGAACCAACAATTGCCGTCAGACCGATTATGAACGCGACTTGAACCTTCATGCCCTTTTTCTCCCTAGGAAGATCCTAGCAAGGGCATTCTAAGTCCGGGGCTGATCTAAATGACGAGATGCCGACTCAATCTGAGACGGGCCTGGGGCTCAGTACCCTCCAGCATCGCCGGCGGAGCGGTTGGCCTCAAAGCGGAGTTCGGCCAAGATGCGATCCCACCGGGTCATAAAAGCGCGCATGGCCTCCATCACCGACGTTTCCGATCGCATGCGAGCTAAGAGTTCCTCACGCGGCAACTCTAGCAAGGCCTTGATCGAATAGGCTTTCACCAAATTGGGGACAGGCTCACCAGCCTCTACCATGGCCGACACATAACGAAGTCTGGCCACATGAAGCTGATATTGAAGAGTGTCGTGACTCTGCCGATGGGCTTCTACGTCTGCCGCCAACTGATCAAAGGCCGGATCACTCAAATCCTGCCAAAGCATCTGGGCCTTAACTATGAGTGGATTGGATGGAGGGCGCTGGGCGTTTTCAATCTCACGGCCACGAAGTTTATCCAGATGCGTCCTCGACTTAAGATATCTTCGACGAGCGTCCAAGTAGTTGCTGCGCAACTTCTTGATCTCCGGAGTGAGCGCCAAGATATACTCGCGATGAAGTCGACCTTCTCGATTCAGCTGAGCAAGAAAGAGGCCCTTCGCATCTTCGTAAGCATGATACTGATGCCAATACCTCGCCAATTTTTCTTCCATCTCTTTCTGAGCGCGCTCCAAAGCGGGAGTCGATAACTCGCCTTCGACCCACAGAGCATCCCATCGCTTTCGAACTCCCGCGCGCCTTTCAATCGCCGCATGCAGCTCGGCAACATGTTTCTCCAGGCCCACGCGGTAGTTGCCCTCGCCCCTGGCGGAATTCTCGACTTCGTTCTCAAGCCTGATCACCTCGGCCGCCCAAGACGCTGGAACAGCGGATTTGGGGCCCGTCGGAATATAGGTGTACCCAAGCCGCGCATCGAGATCTATCTTGCGCGCGCGAGCGGCCGCAACGGAATCTATACCACTGGGTCGCGCCAGCTGATCAATCAGGTCGGCCAGTTCCTGTGCACTGGCCAGCTTCTGGGCCGCCATTCGCTTGGGGTACTCCGTCAAATAGGTCTGTAAAATCTGACGGCGCTCAGGCGAGCGATCGGAGACCAGCATCATCCGGGCAAAGCCAATGTCTCGCGCGCCCTCTGGTAGAGGAATTTTTTTAAGCGCTTCATCTAACGCCAATCCGAAACGTTTTCGACGACCATTTTGAATCTGAATCATCGCCTGATGTAGACGATCCAGATTTGTGAGCTGCTTACTTTCCTTTTGGTCGCGATCTGTTTTTTCTCGAAGCTTTTTTCGAATCGCATCGTAGTCTTCGAGCTTGGCGATTCCCATCTCCTTTAAGATTTTGTCGAATTTCTGGGTCAGATCCTTTAGCTCTTTTTCCCCTTGCGGATCCACAAACGTCTTATCGAATGACCCTTCTAATTTATCATATTCTGCAAAGTAGGTTTCTAACTGAGACTTTAGCTCGCCCGAGAGCTCGGGCAAATTCAGTTCTTGCGTGGCGCGCTCCGGGGTCATTCGCTCAGCAATGCCAAGCTCCTTGCGTAAAACATCCGAAACGGACTTAAGATCGGCCTCGGCTTTCACGCGATGCTTAGACTCGGCATCTTCCACGCGCCCAAGGTATCCATCGATATTGGTTTTTTCCTTAGATACCTCAAATAGCATGGGCGTGGGGCTTGTCACAAATTCAGTCTGACGATCAGCCATCTCGCGAAACGCCAGGAAGTTGAGAGCATGGTTTTCCGCCGCCTGCACAAGAGCCTCGGCTTCGTCCACCTGAGGCATTGTCCGCTCCGCTCGATACAGATTCGCCGTTTCGGATAGAATCGAATACACCTGAAGTTTAGTCGTGCCATCGATGTACCGATCAAAAACGTTATGGCCGGTGCGAATTAAGTCTTTGTCGCTTTTTGATTTCCATGTCAGCCCCGGTGGCAAAACAATAAACTGCGAAGGCCCCTTTAAGTTTCCAAAAAGTTTTTGAAAGTACTTCTCACGACCCACATAGACAATTCCGTCATGCTCGCCGACAATCACTGTCAATGGCTTAAGCTTGGCCATCTCTTCATCGCTCAGAACTGGAGTGGCGTAGTCCAACATGGCAAGGCCCGTATGAACGGTCGCGACGTCGGAATCCTTACCATTGCTCAATAGATTTGATTTAAAGTCAAAGTCGGCCTTGGCCATTTTCTCTTGGAGTTTCTGGTAATTTTTCTCAAACCACTGCTCGAACTCAAGACGATCTTCGACGCTGCCTCCGAGCGACACATCAATACCAGGAGCAATCGACACAAAGTGGGCAAAGCGCGCATATCGCGGGTGAGCCGAAAGTCTCTGCATAAAAAGAGTGATCATCGCGCCATAACTATGGCCAACTAAGACGATCTTGGTATCAGGATGAATCGTCTGTTCTGTCAGTTGTAGTAGGTACTCTGCCACATCCAACATTTTCGTGAATGAATCCGGATCCCTAAGAGAAACACCATGGCCCGGTAGATCCGGCGCCAGCATGGGAACATTGAGCTTTTCGCCGATGGACACGCCATTCTTGCCTGTCGCAGTGGGAGTCCCACCACCATGTAAACTCATCACGGCGACCGAGTGTTCAGGTCCAATCAAATATTTTTTGTCGGAGGATTTTGGTCCCGCATTGGTCAAGTAGACGGCCGTCTTGGTCATTTTTCCCTTGAACGGCACCTTAACAGATTGAACCACGGACTGATGCTGCTCAATCAACGACACCGCCGCTGGATCCGGCGAGGTCGGCACCGGAGCCGTCAAAGCTTCGACACCGTCAGGCAGACCCTCTTGCAAAGCTCTGGGCAAGGGTTCCGATGCAACTTCAAGATCGGCTTGTTGCTCAATGTATTCCGTGCGCAGACGGGGCGTTCGGCCCAGGCGTCGCTCCGCTCGTCGCGCGCTGAGATCTCGCAATTTGTGTAAGGTCATCGGAGTGTGGGCCGAAAGGGCAGATTCGCAGTCGCTCCAGTGGGCTTTTGCGGAATTTGAAATCACCAATGCTAGACCAAGCGCCCATAAGCCAATCCACTTCATACCCACACCTTCGCTCCACGTATATTTAGGAAAACCTGGATTTGACCCATTTTGGGTCCACCGTGCAATGGGAATAAATTCAAAGAGTTATGAACCTTGACAGAACCCCCGCACAACCCATGTTGAGAGTACTAAAAGAACACTAAAAGGAGGTTCTAAAGTGAGACAACTTACCCCGTACAGACGCGAATCTCTGTGGGACTTCATGAGCGAACTTGATAAAGCCTTTGAAGGGTTTTGGCCCGAACGGACCGCCGCCGCCACAGCGCGCACTGAATTTTTTTCCCCACCGGTCGATCTGCGTGAGGAAAAGGACCATTTCCTTGTTAGCCTCGACCTGCCAGGTCTTAAGCCTGAAGAGGTCAAAATTGATGTTCAACAGGGCCGCCTCACCGTCACTGGCGAAAGAAAACGTGAGGAAACTAAGGCGGACGGAATGTTCAAAAGGGTCGAAAAAACCTATGGACGATTCGAGCGCTCTTTCCAGCTTCCGCAAAATGTGAGTGAAGATAAAATCTCCGCCCATTTTGAGCACGGAGTTTTGGAAGTGGTTGTGCCCAAAGCTGAAATTTCCAAAGGTCGCTCGATTCAAATCGAATCGAAGAAGCATTAACGAATCGGCTGAAATACAGATTCCACTGCCGCTTGCGTACGTTCCGCAAGCGCGGTGGATTCGTCCCCGGCTCGGGTCGCAATAGGCGGAAGAAAGTGTAAATCCGCTTGAATACCACCGCAACCCACCAAGGCCCATAGATGGGGTAGAAAATCCATATCGCCGTACCAGCAGATATTGTCTCGATTCGCCCGTGAAATGGGCTGACCACCTACGCTTCGATAATTCAAACACATGGGAACAATTTTAGCCCCGGCCTCTATCGCCGAAACGTAAAGAGGGCGGCGGAAACGATAGATTTGTTCGCCATTGGAACTAGTGGCCTCAGGGAAGATGGCGATATTGAGACCATTTTTCAGGCCGTCGGTGAGTTCTCGCACTTCACTGATCAAATTCTGTTTATTTCGACGCTCGACAAAGAGGCAACCGGCCATCTGGCAAATTAGGCCTAAACCTGGAGTCTCTTTGATCTCGACCGAAGTCACAAAACAAGCGGGAAAGTTTCTCGCAATCACCAAGACATCCACATAGGACATATGATTGCCGACAAAAAGTGCATTGCTGATTCCGTCTGGCAGAGCTTCGCCGACTACATTGACCTTTACCCCAAGGAGCCATAGCCCGAGATGACTCAACATCCTTAAAAAGTGATTGGCGGTCCGGGTCCGCCGAACTGGATGGCGCACCACGATCCAAACCACCGACATGACTGCCAAAAAGAAGGCAATCATGGCGAATATGCCTAGGAATCGGATCGGCTGCAGAATTTTTCGCATGACCCCGATCTATTGCAGCCAGGGCGGATTGTCACCAAGTTCTCGCTCGGGTTGACGACCTAAATCCACCAATCGGTCCCATTCATACTCTAAATAGGACTGTTGATCGGACTCCGCGAACTCCTCCACACCATTGGTCTTTTTGCTACAATCGTCACCGGGGACGTAGGTGCCGGACTCGCAAATGGAAACTTCGATTTGATCGGGGTTGTCTGACATCTGGGCCAGCCAGTCCTCGAGCTTCAAGGGGTGGTGGGGCTCGATGGCGGGATCGAGTACATATTTTTGGCCCTCGACTTCGACAATGGGGGCAACATGGTACCACCAGGTCACCGTACCACCGGGTGCATTGGCCGTGTGAACTCGAAGATCGCCATAAGCAAATACTTTGTTGGGAATGGGAACTGAGATCTCCGACATATTTCGATTCGCCAGCGCCGCCCGAGCAAAACATCCATCATCCGGATATAACCAGGAAGAACGGCGATCAAAGTGGGGCTTGTCCAACTGATGCAAGAATCGACGATCGCGCAAATACTCAAAGCGAGTCTGCATTTCTGCTACAGAATTCCAGGTCACCGCGTGCGGCAAATCACCCGAGCTTAGACGTCGCGCCATGCGAACCGCGTTGGGCTTGGTGCCACCACCAACACCCATCGCTCGCATCAACGGAGACATGAACTCGCGGTAATCCTGATTCGGCTCGCGATGAGCCGAATGGTTCGTCATGTCAGTGGCCAGCGCCGAGTTTACAAAAAAACCAATTAGAAAGTAGAATGGTAGCTTCAGCATTGAATCCTCCCCATATCTGGAGCTAATAGTGCCCCATTTTTTCTCTTTAGCTGTCAACGTCTTCGCCTGGGCTTTGGCGCACCCTGCTGCCAGCGCTGAGTTTTGTCAGGATTGGGCCAAGCCCGTTCAGGTCGGCCAATTGGCGCGTAAGGATGTTCCTGAAGCCAGCGGCCTAACCTGGCTAAAAGACAGGCCCGACGAGTTAATTTGGGTCAACGACTCCGGCAGTCTCCCCCGGCTTTGGATCACTGACCTCAAAGGAAAGACAAAGCGAATTGTGAAATTGTCTGTCAAAGAATGGCGAGATCCCGAAGCGCTCACCACCCTACCCTGTGCTAAAAAATTATGCTTGGTCGTGGGG
The DNA here is from genome assembly GCA_050250515.1 of Bdellovibrionales bacterium. Lineage (GTDB taxonomy): Bacteria > Bdellovibrionota > Bdellovibrionia > Bdellovibrionales > UBA1609 > JALHOQ01. The sequence continues at coordinate 6,212 of JBFWON010000140.1, forward strand.
GATACGGGGGACAACAAATTGCATCGGAAACACCTCACCCTTTACTTTTTCACGGCAAACGATCTGAAAGGTGACAAGGCCAGCCCTTTACGCACCATTCGGTTTCGTCTTCCCAATGGAGCCGTTGATATCGAAGCCATGGTGGGCCTTCCCAATGGAGATCTCCTTTTCATTTCGAAAGAACTCGGTCTTCTTTCTGGTCGGCCCGCCCGTTTATTTCGTCTTCCGCGAAGCCACTGGGAGGCCGATCACCCGGCCAAAGAGATTCTTGTCGCTCAGGACGCAGGTGAATTGCCACTGCACAAATGGTTGGGTGAAAAAGGGCTCCTCGGTCAAGTCGTGACTGACGCCGCGTACGATTCAAAAAGACAAGTGGTGGGCCTCTTGACCTATTCAGGTGCCATTGAGATTTCTCTCGCCAAACTTGAAGAGGTGAATTCGGCTGCAAAATGGGTCGCGGGGCGCGACTATCAGCTGCTCTCGATTCCCAGTCTTCACCAACAAGAGACATTAGTTTATTTTAATGACTCACTGGGAGACCACTTACTTTGGAGTACAGAGTTTCATCCTCCCAATGCTCCGATTTTTTCAATGACTTGCGGGTCATCTCAACCGTAAGCTAACGGTCCATGAGATTTTTTATCGCCATTTTATTGGCCACCCTACCCATAAATGTTTGGGCGGACCCGAAGGCGGAAATCAAAACCATTGTCATTGTTGGCGACTCCCTAACGGAAGGCTACGGTGTTTCCAAAGAGAATGCCTACCCGGCTTTACTGGAGAAGAAAATTGCCGAGCGAGGGTATAAGGTCGTCAATGCTGGTATCAGTGGATCGACCTCAGCTAGTGCTCCGGCTCGGGTCAAGTGGCAGCTCAAATCTAAACCTGAAATTCTGGTTTTAGCTCTTGGCGCCAATGATGGTTTGCGCGGACTGAGCGTTGAAAATATGCAGAAGAATCTGCGAGCTGCGGTGAATTTAGCGCTCGATGCAAAAGTAAAGGTCGTCTTAGTGGGAATGCGCATGCCACCTAATTACGGCAAGGAGTATTCAGAAAAATTCCGTAAGGCTTTTGATCGCCTTAGCAAAGAGTTGAGAGTGACTTACATCCCCTTCCTATTGAAAGATGTGGGGGGCAACCCCAAGCTGAACTTAACCGACGGCATCCATCCTAACGAAGCCGGCCACAAGATATTGGCCGAAACTGTATTTCAGGGCATCCGGGGGATTTTATGAAGGTCAGCCCGCCAGATCTACCAGGAGCAGAGGCATGATCCAGATCCGTTCGCTGGCCAAATCCTATCGACAGGGCGACACCCAGCTGCAAATTCTGTCCGATCTCAATCTGGAGTTGAAATCCGGCGAAGTGGTCGCTGTTATTGGGGAGTCCGGCAGCGGGAAATCGACCTTTCTTTCTCTTCTGGCCGGTTTTGATTCACCTGATCGGGGTGAAATTTTGTGGGAAGGTCAGTCGTCTTCCGGTTGGTCCGAGCAGGATTGGGCGCAA
>JBFWON010000141.1:0-7325 GCA_050250515.1 Bdellovibrionales bacterium
GAGGGGACTAAAAGTCTCAACAAAAATTTTATGGCTCGGGTTGGTTGGTTTGTCACCTATCAGCTCGTCTATACTCGAACTCAAACGTTCATAGCGAAGGTATATTGTTTGCAGTAGACGGCATTGGACTAACTTACGTGAGGTTTAAAATGAAAATTCTAAGTGTTACCACAGCCCTTCTTCTTTCATATTCGTTGGTGGGTGCTGCTCAGGCTGGCAAAGGTCAGAAGTTGACTCCTTGCGATGGAAGTGGTGGATGGGGTTCCGAGTGTGCCTACAACCGCATTTTCGTTGTCAAAGATATGACTCAAATGGCAGGGGAAGTTGTTTCGGTCGACACTTTTGTCCCCCAATCTAAGATGACTGAAGGCGTTTTGCTGAAAGTTAAATCCGGTAAAGACATGATGACGGTTCACCTTGGCCCCAAGTGGTACATAGATAATCAAGACATTCGCATTGCGCCGGCCGACCAGATCGAAGTCCGAGGTTCAAAGATTCACTTTGACGGGGCTCCAGCGATCGTTGCCGCAGAAGTCATCAAAGGCGACAAGTCGCTTTACCTAAGGGACGATCAAGGCCGCCCAGTATGGAGCGGATGGCGGCAAAAACAGCGCCTTCAGTAGAAGTTTGGAGGAGAAATGTATTTTCTAATTGGACTGATGATCGTAACCGTTCTGATTATAGGCGCGAATTTTTGCATCCTTTTAAGTGGAGGAATTCCGTTCCGTGGCACGGCTGAATTTGCCCCTGTCAAAATTGGCAGCAGGTCCTATTCCGTTGAGCGTTTCGTAATGGGTACTTCTACAAGTGTATTTGGAATCAGTTGGCTTGTAGCTTGGGCTTACTTTCTGTCGGTTGGTTGGAGTTCCTTCACTTCAAATATGGGATTTTTGTTTTGGCACGTCATCCTTCAATTTTTGGCCGCATCGGGCCTACTCGTTGCTGGAATCGGAATATTCAAACAGTGGAGGAGAAGCACAGGATTGTTTCTTGGGAGTATGGGGCTGTTGGTTTTCAGTGTTGGAGTGGCCATAGTGATCTATGGTCCCGTTGGGCACGGAGAGCCTGTTTTCATGTACCTTTTCGGGATCTGGACATTTGTTGTTGGTGGAATTTTTACGACTGCAGTCTTGATTTTCGATCGGCTGGCGAATGAAGTTGGTGAGGGGCGCCCATTCGCAAGAGAGCGAACGCTTACGACGGCCGATGTTTGAAATGAGGCATGAAGGCGCAATTTGAAAAAGCCCCACAATCTGCTGAGTCTAGCATTGCAATTCCTCCAAAAGATTACTTGGAGGCTGAGAGGCCTCTTCGATAGAATCAGATAATATAATGGATTGGAAGCTGGCCAGTCTTGGTGTTGGAGTCACATTTTTTGGTACAGGTTTCGGCGCGCTTCCCGCGTTGGCGCTAGGAAATCTGTCTCTTCGCACAAACAATCTTTTGATTGGTTTCAGCGCTGGCATAATGCTCGCGGCTTCATCATTTTCGCTGATTATGCCGGCGTTAGATTTGGCCGGCCCCCAATGTGGTAGTGAATTTATGGGGGCACTCTTGGTGGTGTTTTCATATTGTTCGGCGCTCTCTTCCTATACCTCTGCAATCGCTATATTCCGCATGAGCATTTTGTATCAGGGCGAGAAGGTGGGCCTACAAGTCTGCAGCTAAAACGCATTTGGCTCTTTATCTTTGCGATTACTTTGCATAACTTCCCTGAAGGTCTCGCGGTAGGAAGTAGCATTGGTGGTCAGAGCTTTGGGCTGGCGCTTCCCGTTATTGCGGGGATTGGTCTTCAGGATTTGCCTGAGGGGTTCGTGGTTGCAGCCTCACTGTTGAGTGTAGGATATGGTAAAATGGCAAGTGTCTTCGTGGCCGTCATCACGGGAGTAGTCGAGTCATTTGCGGCGGTCATTGGGCTCTTGATGACAAGCTCCACGCACTCACTCCTCCCCTGGGCGCTGGCATTTGCGGGAGGGGCGATGGTGTATGTGGTGTTGGAAGAAATGATTCCCGAAATTCGATCCAAAAGTCCAGTTGGGGAAGGGACGGCGGGAGTGCTATTTGGCTTTGTCTTAATGATGATCCTCGATGTTGCATTGGGTGGATAGGGTAGTCAGTTTATGAACCATTCTATAAAGCCTCGGCGTAATCGTGTCAGCGTTGTTGTTCTCGATGAGAACAAGGTTCTAGGGTTCCATGCCGAGGACCCTACCAATAAAAGGAAATATTTCTTTCTTCCGGGTGGTCAGATCGAGAGAGGTGAGACACCACAGGCGGCGGCAATTCGAGAAGCAATTGAGGAAACTGGTTATGAAATTGAAATCATCGATGGATCAACATAACCCGTCGGTATGATTTTGAGTGGAATGGTGTCACACATGATTGCACAACTCAGTTTTTGGCCGGTAGGCTTATAGGGAAGAGGCCTCAACCGGTCCACGATGCGGCTTATCACCAAGGTGTCGACTGGATGCCCGTTGCTCAGATCGCAACTATTTTTGGGTATCACAGGGACATCCTGGAACCCACTGAACAAATCATTGGACAGCTTAAGAAACGTTTTAGCCAGACGGGCCAAGGCACCTAAATCTCCAGGTCATAACTTTTGCAAAGGTTTATGAGAAGGTCCGTTTTCGTTGTGGCGTTCCGCTTGAGACTTCACTCTGCTTTCCCAACGGACATAACTTTCCTTTTGCCTCATATTGAGACACTTCTGTGCATTGAAGTAACTGGTCCGCCCACATGGGTAGGTAGATCATGTATGCATTAGGGGGGCCTATGTTATTTGATTTTCGACACCGTATTGCCATTTTCTGCCAACTTGTTGCCTTGTGCATTATAGGATCCGGATGCAGTGCCGGGTTTCGGAAAGCTCTTCCCACAACTGAGCCCAACGCCTCACTTTCAAGTTCAGATTTAGCTATGAAGCATGCTTATGTAGCTGCGAATAGCTTTGAAGTTTCAACGAGCAGCGAAGCTGTTCGATCGATGACCTTGTACCTGGACGGAAGCACGAGCCCCTTTGCTGTGATTAACACTCGCCCTTTTTTGGCGCGATTGGATACCTCAACTTTGTCAAATGGCAGTCATGCGATTCGGGCCGTTCTCGACGTGTTGTTGTTAGGAACCGTTTCACGGGTGGAAAGTGTCTTAATCTTTAAGGTCGACAATGGCGGCTTCGGTGGCATAAGCCCCACGCCCACCCCCGACGCATCAAAAGGTTTCGATTTAATTGTTCAGTCGATTTCAATGACTCCTTCAGATCCCAAAGTTGGAGAGGATGTCACTTTTAGTGCTGTAATAAAAAATATAGGAAATGTAAGTACTCCCGGAGGCATTCCGCATGCCGTGTTATTTTCCGTCAATGGTACGGCAATCTCATTCTCGTATGATTCCACCAGCTCCATGGGGCCAGGCGAGTCTCGCACAGTCATAGCCCACGATGGCCCTATTGGCTCGAAACTCTGGAGACCTACGAGTGCTGCGACCTATGAAATTCAAGCTTTCGTTGACGATGTCGATCGGATCAAAGGTGAGCTTAACGAGGCCAATAATACTTTTTCAGTTTCAAAGGTGGTTGCGGTCAGCTCCCCGTCACCGTCACCGTCACCAACACCGTCCCCAACACCAACACCAACACCGTCGCCGACGGCAAGACCTGCGATTTTAGATGGGGAGTATCGATTCTTCTCCGCAGAGTATCAGAGGATTTTTGGTCAACAGGTTTCACAAGATGCCCTCGGATTTCCAAACTACATTCAACGCTATGGCGGTTACGATCATGTGATGTCTTTTCGAGTCGTGGCGGAAAAAGGGGGTGGAAAAATCACAGAGATTACCCATCAGCTGAAGGGAAATAGCGCTCCTGGGCTTGCCTTCTACGCCAAAGGAAATGGGGGCATCATTCATGGTCGAGTGTTTCCTAACAATCCAATCGACAATACGCCTGATATGAAAGCGCCGGCACTGGCTGAATATTATTATACTCTCAATTTTAATGATGGTGTCTCAAGTGTTCCTGGAAACAACGGGGGCTATGGTGTCATCACGGTAAAACCGACGGGACAAAGTCGAGATATCGTTCAAGGAGAAGTTCTTCACCTTGTGTTTGAAAACTCAGCCTCCGATCCTGTCAACAACTACTTTAGTATTAATCACTACTCGACTATGGCAGCCAGCGGCTCCACAAATTACAACTTATCGGCCATTGATCGGGGAGTTTTAACCGGAACAAAAGCGGCTAACTCGTCCAATCCCTACTCTTGGATTGACGTTAGTGCAAAGCCGGGTGGCCCTTTCAATTATTACTATGGGGCACAAGTAAGATTTAAGTTATCCAACGGAGCCGTTTTTGGAACCCATGGAGGATTCGAGCCAGGAGGATGGTATGTCCCTGGTGTCATTAATTATCTAACAACAATTACGTCGAACGAGCCAGTCCGAGAAGCTTTTGTCCCGGATTCCTCGTTTAAGGTAGTCGGGGCACAAGTCATGACAGCGGCATCCGTAGCAGGGGACCTTAAAGTTGAACTCGTAATTAATAATTCGGTCGTTAGTTCGCAAATCATAAGCGCTCCTACAGCTGATTATAAAGAAGAGATTAAGGCGGGCACAGGTTTCGCCATTCTGAAGTGGCGGCATATTGACCTAAAGGGAGCCTATCAGCTTTCAGCAGGTCAAACAGCCTACCTCGTGCTAACACCCATTGGAAATTCTGTATGGAAGATAAAATCGACGCGGTCGCCACTCGGTGGCGACACCGTTTTCAAGGAGTTTGCTGAAACAGCTTGGCGCCAAAGCCGTGCGCAGCATCGGAGAAATGGAGTTTGGTACAACACGCTTCCCCGAGAGCTCTCTGAGACAAACACTGTTGAATGGTGGAACTGGCCAATTAGACTTATAAAAGAGTAGCCGAGAGCCGCAGGATCCTCTTACGCTTGAATTCTGATTGAATTGCTCCGGAAGTAGTACAAGATAGTTCTGACATAGCTATGTATGGGGACCGCATTTGGGTTTATTGATCTTCAGTATTAATGTCACATTGGACGGATGTGTCGATCATCAAGAGGGGATTGCCGACGATGAGACACACACGTTTTTTACTCGGCTGATGGATAATCATGGGGCGATCTTGTGGGGCCGTGTGACCTACGAAATGATGGAGAGCTATTGGCCATCCGTCGCCCGTGGGGAAGTCGAGGCTCCGCCGGCTATTCGCGACTGGGCCGTAAAACTTGAGGCCAAGCCCAAGTATGTAGTCTCTTCGACACGAACAGACTTTCGCTGGGCCAACAGTCGTCGGGTTTTGGGTGACCTGCGCACAAGTATACAGAAGCTTAAGGAGGCCCATCCATCTGGTGTACTCCTCGGAAGCGGGAAGCTCGCCCATGAATTGGACCGTCTGGGGCTGATTGACGAATATAAATTTCTTGTCCACCCGCGAATCGCAGGCCACGGGCCGACCCTTTATCAAGGTGGCTTGGTCAGCACACGACGGCTTGAGCTGATTTCGTCGAAGCCGCTTAGTAACGGTGCGCTTGCATTGCACTATCGGCGGGTGGAGACTTATTAAAGGGAGAACATCATGGCTCAGTATGTAGATGGATTCGTCATACCTATTCCACGTAAGAACTTAAGGGCTTACAAGAAAATGGCCGATTGGGGTCGCCGGGTTTGGATGAAGCATGGGGCTCTTCACTATTATGAGTGTTCGATGGATGACTTCCCTAAACATGGCATGGGGTTTCAAAAAAATGTGCAAACTCAAAACGGGCGAGACAGCCGTCTTTGCTTTTATCATTTACAAATCCAGAGCCCATAGAAATCTGGTGAACAAGCGGGTGATGAAAGAAATGTCGAAGGCGGGGCCTCCCCCGAAAATGCCCTTCAACATGAAGCGTTTTGCCATGGCAGGCTGCAAAGTCATCGTCAAGGCCAATAAGAAGTAGTGAAGCCAAAGAGCGTACAGCATTTTAGGTCACAGGCGCTCTTGCGAAAGTGGTTTGACAAGAATCACGGTAAATCTACAGAGCTTTGGATAAGGTTCTACAAAAAGACCTCCAGAAAAACGGGCGCCAGCTATCCCGAAGCCTTGGACGAGGCTCTTTGTTTTGGTTGGATCGACGGAATTAAACAAACAGTGGATGAGGAAAGTTACACCATTCGCTTTACTCCCCGCCGGGCCAAAAGTGTTTGGTCCAAGGTGAACACAGGACATGTAGAACGCTTGGTTAAGGCGGACCTCATGCGACCCGCCGGTTTGAAAGAGGTCGAGCTTGCTAAGAGGGATGGCCGGTGGAAGAAGGCTTACTCATCCTCAAAGAATCTTACGATGCCGAGGTATTTCTTGGCGGCACTGGCCAAGAACAAAAAAGCTAAGACTTTTTACGAAACGCTTAACAAAGCCAATCGTTTTGCGATTTCCTATCGCCTGCAAAATTCAAAAAAACCGGAGACCCGGGAGCGCTGGATCCAGCGGATCATTCAAATGCTCGCAAAGGGCGAGAAATTTTATTGAGCGGCGGGCAAACCATTACATGTTCATAATTCTCCGTCTGATCTTTCGTTGATTGGAATCCCGGGGGTCCTTTGATTTCACGCTGACGTAAGAGCACTTTGAGCGCACCGGTGCCGCCGGGTCCGTCCACCATGGCGGAATGACAGAGCGGGGCCGTGCCATCTTTTTTTTCTGTTGGACTTCGTCAGCGAGGGTGAGCGAAATGCCAGCGGTGCTAGAGTAGACTCCTTCCCTTCGTCGAAATAGATTTTGATCGAAGGCCACCACGGATAAAAATGTTGAAATCAAAATCGCACGTATCTTCATATAAACCTCTGCCAGATCTGTTGTTAGAAAAACGCCAGAATTGAACGCCGAGGTTCTGAATCACGACACGACTCCAAATGATTAAAATAAATTTATATAAGAGGAACTCGAATTTTGAGACTGGAGATGTAGGTAGGAATTAGTGGCTCATGGTTTCTATAATATAACCGCTTGCGCCCGGGTTTTCCAGTGAGTTTTTAATTTGAGTCACGAAAGAACGTTCTTTTTTGCCCTTGATCTGCGTTTATTGGGACCTACGTCGATTCTCTGGTCGGCCCGGTGCTTGCACTTGACCTGTTGTTCATCAAGAGGAGGAATCGAATGAATCAGTATGCAGAGTACACAGAGTTAATTACCGCACAGAATTTTCAGCCAAGGTCCGATCGATTAAAAGAGGGCGAGGCCATCAATCAAATTCTATGTGGTGAAATTTCAGGGGTAGAAGCCTATCAGGACGCAATTAAGAAGTTCGACGCTCCCGATACTATCGCCCAACTGCAAA
>JBFWON010000142.1:0-7312 GCA_050250515.1 Bdellovibrionales bacterium
AACAAAAGCTCCGTGAGTTCTTGGTCCCAGGCTCTATTTTTGAGCTCCAGGGCCATTAGAGTGAGCTTTGGCTGTTCCTTTTCTTCGGCCAATCCATTTTGCAAAAAGAGTTTGATAACGGTGGATGAGGTCGAGGCCAGTTTAAAGTAGCGGTAGCCTGTACAGCTATCCTTGAATTCGCTGCAATCGGTCCAGACACCGGCTTTGTAGCGATTGGCGATCTGTTGGATCTGAGATCGATCCTTGGCTTTGCCGATTTGTTCAATTAGGATTCGATTAAATACAATAAGATCGTCGCGGACTTGTCTCGAGTTGATGGATTTTGGATCGCGGATACGAGTAGGATTGAGGACCTTCTCTGACAAGGGAACCAGGACATTGTTCAAGTCGGCTTCTGGTGAAGGATCAGCGCCCGGGTTCGGAACGATTTGGCTCTCACGCTCACTAGTCGGCTGTGCCGGGGTGTGCTCGTGAATGGGCTTGCCTTTCTCCGTACAAGCCGCCATCAGAATGGTGAGTGCGAGAACGAGATTAAAACGCATAGCTCACCGTCAGTCTGAAAATTCGGCGATATTGATCTAGATACCAAAGATCGACATAGCCATCGTCGGTAAAGCCGCCATTCTCGTAGGCGATTGAGGCCGTCAAATTTCTCCAACTATTCGAAAGTGAGAACCGAGTCCCGTAGCTGTAACCGACGAATCCGTCTAAGTAGCGCGTCACTTTCATTCCAAAGCCCGCGCCAAACTTGAAGGTTCTGAGAAACTTGATCGAGTTATTGAAGCTGTACGTATAAAAATAGTCCGGATTCGCCGTCAGATCACTGCTGTATTTGTAAGTGTTGATGAGACCGGTGGACACGATGGAATGGCTCATGGTGTAGCGACGATTGAAAAAGCTGAATCGCACGCTACCGCCCGCGCTCATGAGACCCTTATGACCTTCCAGCCGAGATTCTTCAGCGAAAAGCGGTTCCCCCGAAGCAAATAGTGAGTAGCGATGGCGCTGAAAAAAAGAACGATGAAAGTCGATTCCTAAAGAGGTACTTGGGTTGAGGACTTCGGTCTCACTCTGCTCTTGGCCTTTTGGAATTTGGCCGTTAATCACTTCATAGCGAAGTCCGCCCTCCCAGTTTAAGGACCAATCGGGCGCGAGCATGTACTCGGTGCTGACACCCACGAGGTGATTGTAAGAGCGCGGGGTCCGAGAATCCGCCAGGTCTGAGCTAATGCCATAATAAATAGACGGATGCCAACGCGAGGGCGTTGGCTTTGGAACCTGAGTCAGCTGGGAGCCCTTAATCTGGGCTTGACTCAACAGGGGAGCCAAGACCAGAAAAGGCAGTATCCACAGGCTTTTCCTCATCGGCCCTTCGCTTTCACCTGAAAGGAGTAAAATCGATCCGTGTCGCGATCAAACTGCTTCACGGCCGTCTTAAGGTCGTCAAGAGAGGTCTTGTGCACTAAATTCGGCCAACCCTGCACATACCATGGCACGGGGGTTTGCCCGTCGAGGTAAAGTGTCAACGTGAGGCGAGGATCAAGATCCGCCGCGGATTCAACAACCTTACCTTCTTTGGTCGCATCAACCAGGCGTCCGTCTTTGTCCTTCTTCATGGTCTGAAGGAAATTAAAGACCTCATCAACCTGTCTGCGGGCAAACTCAACGCGTTCGCCGTAGATCCGTTTAACGCTGGACTCAACGTCGGGATTCTGCGGGAACATAAAAGACTTCAGTCGTTTCAAACTGTTCATCTCGACGGCGAACTGGATGGCTTCGCCTACGACTCCATTCTTTTCTAAGAGGTGGGCTGTGCCTAGAGCCTGGCGCATCAACGAATAGAAAAAGGGCAGCTGAGTGCGGAAATCCTTTTCAAACAGAACATCCGCATAGCCGGCTTTCCCGTAAAGACCCTCCACGCCAAAATCCTGTGCATTTCGCACATCCAAATCGTCCATCATCTGTGAGGCCATCGATTCGACATAGGCCTCAACCAATTCCTCTTTGCTCAGCAGGGGAGATGGGGCGCCACTCTTGTCCTTGGCAGGCGATAGAAAATAGAACTCCAGCAAAGTCTCGACATACTGCTTGGGCCGCACGCCCGAAGACATTTGCGACCACCAATCGATAAAGGCACCTGATTTTCCGTTGAAGGCGGCCATTCCTTGACGAATAAAGTCTTCCCTATCGTCGCGGAAGTAAATGGATGTGGCGGTACCGCGCGAAACGATATCATTGTCCTTAAGTCCCTCGGGAATATAGACTGAAACGTCGCGAGGCCTGGCATAGTCTTGCCAACTGTAGCGGTACCGGTTGTAATATTCGGCCTCGTTGACGGTCTCTTTGCCGACAACACTCATGGCTTTCGAAGGACTGGTGAAAATGTCAGCCTCGATGTGGGATTTAATCCGGCTGTACAGGTCGAATTGGGACATTTTGTAAGTCATGCCATCGACTTTGTCGAATCGATAGCCATTCTTAGGGTCGCGAAAGTAAGTCTTATTCAGCGCTTCACCAGCGGCTTCGAGTTGGGTGGGATCCGTAATTCCGCTCAACTTTTCTTTCATCATGTCGAAGATACGACCTAAATGGGCCCGCTCTTCTTCATAGAGTCGGTTCGCTCGTCGGCGTTCCACTTCTTGTAGAATCGAAGCGCATCGGGCCAGATCCTTGTGGCGAGTTAAATAGACCTCACTGAGGCGGCGCTTTAAGCCATTGAACTCAGCGAGAATAGATTCGATTTTTTTAATGTCGTCGTGAACTTGACCCTCTTTCGGCCTTTCACCTCGACGTCTTAAGTCCGACTCAATCACATCCTTGAGAACCTGCGAGAACAGAATTCGATTTTCGAGGAGGCCCGTCAACTCACCGACGGTCGATCGGGAAGCGGCGAGGGAGCTCATCAGCACACCCCTTACGCCCTGATCTCCCAGTCCCGCGTAGGTGAACTTGTTCAGATCCAAAAAGCCAATTTCCATATGAGGAGGGCGTTTGGATTTGCCCAGTTCATAGTTACAGACTTCCGACATTCCGGCGGCCTGGTATTTTCCAACAGTGCTTCGTTCGTAATCGGCCAAATCCTGTCGAGCTTTAGCTAATGAGTTGCCCAGGTATTGAGTGAAGATCATGTCGAAGAATTTAGAGCCATTCTTCGCGACAAAAGACTTCAGACCGTCCGTGGCCAGAAGATAATCAAAACCATAGAGTAATGTTTGCCGGTTCAAGGGTTCCGGATCTTTACCAAAGACAAACCAGGGATTCTCAGTGCGGCCATCGAACATGGCCCCCAAGATGGTGTCGGCATCGATTTCAAATGTTCCCCACCAAGAATTGATGGTGAGCTTTCCCTTTTTGTCCGCCAAGAAATAGGTGAGCATGATCATGTTGGGATAGACCGAGATATAGTGAATATTTCGATTCACACCCAGGATCAGGCTAGAGGTTTCATCAAACAATTTGCGATTTCCAATGCGGCGACCTTTAAAGTAGTTGCCCATCATACGATCGAGAGTCACGATTTGGGCCTGAATCGCATGCCAGTCAGAGGTCAAAGCGCGACTGCGGGTGATGGCTCCACGAAAGATTTCGTCGCTGGTAAGGTCAGACGAATAGATTCCCGCCATATAGCGATTGGTCTTAAGGATCATGTACGCCAAGTTCACTCGAATGTAAGTCGAAATTCGGCGCGGCAACTCGGTCTCGACCCTGCTGGGGTTGGCATTGGCCAAAACCATTTCGACTTCTTCAGTCGTTAAGTGACCGCGGAAGAGTCGATCGACGATCAAGAAGAATTCGTCATAGAAGTGCGAATTGGGAAGCTCAATTTCGCGGATCTCTTGAGCGAGGCCCAGATTGTGGAACAGTCGTCCCAAGGACTCGGTTTGGATTTCTTTGATCATTTGCCGAAACTGGGGGACAGCAAAGTTGTCGTTGGACTTCTGAGTGTCGTCAATGGCTTCTTTCACGGCGGCGGTCACCTTAGTCCCGTTGGCATCCTCGTACAAACAGCAGGTGGCGCCAAACTTGAACATAATTCGGGTGCCGTGTTGGAACATGTCGGCCGATCTATTGGAATGAGTCCACGGATTAAAATTCGTCACGAATTTTTTAAAGTCTTCATCATTCGGGTTTTTGGGCTTGTATTTCGGAATGATGGTTTCAAATATCTTCGTGTGTGTTTCTGTTAAATAGCTGGAGGCTAGATTTTGGCCTTCCTTGATGCCGTTGGTTTTCCAATGCTCGGTGAGCAGTGCGAACATTCGCGCATACTTTAAATAAGCGAAGGCGAAATCTTTATCGTCATATCGATTCCGTTTGAAAAGTCCCATAGCCAGAATGCGATATCGGCTTTCGACCAAATCACGGCAGGACTCGTCATTCTGAATACACTTGGGGGCACTCTTCTCGTTCGAATTGAGTCGAGCCTCGAGATCCGCATCCAGTTTGCGGGCCATAAGCGTCAAGATTCGAGTGTGCCGAGTGTCACGCGAGAAGAGCTCAGCATTGTAACAGTCTTTCTTCAAGTCGCGGGAACATCCAGCGAAGAGCGTCTGATAGTACTTGGCTTCAATTTCTTGAAAATCTTTGGTTGTGTCGCCCTTCTCCATCCGATTAAGAAAAGCGGTGTTGAAGATCTCAATCATTTGGGCCATGCGGGTCCCATGAAACCGGGGATCCTCGATAAACTTTCCATTCAACAAAAACCGGGACAAGGGCTTTAGGACTTTCTCTGTCAAGCTGTTCGGATCGCCTTTTAGCAGCTCGTAGGCGGCGCGAAGATTATAGGAGTCAAATTCCTCGCGGCCGACACCGCGGTCGTCCGGTGTCACTTCAGCTTGCCATTGCTTTGCCCCTTCGTGCTCAATACGAGGCTTGTTCTTAGGAGGACAAGCCGTAAGCACCGACAGGGCTGAGGCGGAGAAGAGTAATAACCGAATTTGTTTTTTCAAATTGTGACGGCTCATATCACTTCTCCACCAAATCAGAGGTAATACCCAGCCACATACCGTTGATCACGGCGGCGGCGGCGGAGACTTGACCCACTCCACGAAGGGTCTCATCGCACACGCCTAACATCGAACGAATGGGGAAGCCCTGTGGAATTTGTGGCCACTTGACCTTGCTGCAGACTGGACGATCGCTACCGCTTTGCATGATGACGTTGCCCTTCGCATCTTTTTGCGGGACGCAACCGTATTTGACGGCCAGTTCGTATTCGTCAAAAGCTTTCTTGACCGAAGCTTGGAAGAGATCGCTTCGCTCGCGTCCCTCTTCCTCGGCGATGTTGGGCGGAATCAAGAAGCCTTCAAAAGCTTGATTGTTCGACTGGAAGTAATGGGCCAAGCCATTACCGGCAAAGCCATTCACGCAGCGGTCTGTCACTGAGTCATGCTTTTGCAACAGCGACCACTTTAAGCTCACGTCGTAGAGGGGATCTTGCCGCTCATAACTGTAATCCACTTTGTACGCAATCACATAGGACTGATTGCCGGAGTAGAACTTCATTTTGGTGATGGGGTAAATGAACATACCATTCGCCCAAGCCAAGACTTCACCATTGGGCAGAACGAATAAGTCGCGCAGCTGCGTCGATTTATCTGTGAAGAAGTCATAAATGCTACCCGTGAACTTCTTGTAATAGTTGGCTTTCACACCTGAGTCTGCGTCGGGCTTCATCGGATTGATCAAGATGGCGACAACACTAAACTTGAATTCTGTTTGCTGGCGCAAAATGTCCAAATAGCGACTGGGAATTCGCGCCGAATCGTTGTTTGATTGTTGCATCCACCAAAGAAGTCCACCGACCGAAAGGACTGAGCGGCCAATCCGAGTGGCGTCGTCCAATCCTGTCGCGGCAAAGCGCATATTGTGTAGCACGGTATCTGAAATCAGGTTAGTGAATTCGCGAGGATACAGAGTGCGGTAGAGGTAGCGGTTCTCTTCGTGGTCGAAGTAAAAATTGGGGTACATGCCCATAGACATACTATAAGGAGTAGCCAACATAAGGTTGTAGAGCATTCCAACCTTAAGGGGCAAATTCGTTAACTGATACCAGCTGCCGGCAATATGCCCATAGTTGGTCCATGCGTCGCCCTCTAAGTAACCACCGGCCACGTACTTTTGTGTATGGTCGATTTTGGTGTAGTCCGCTTCCGGAAGATTCGCGAAAAATTTGAATTCATTCAAAGCCACTGCGTTGGCTCGGCAAAGATCTCTAATATCATCTCGCTTAAAAATTTCGCGAAGAGTTTGCGACGTGACATTGGCCGAGGATGTCGGATCGTCCGTTTGGCAGGCTCGCGAAAATTCGAACAAAGCGTCCTGATCGGCGCGTAATCGGTTCCACAAGGGTTTTAGGTCGGCATCCGAGCGAAGCCGGCGACGCATTTCATCATAAAACAGTCGAATTCTAGAAAAGCTATCCAATGAGCGATGCCACAGTTTCCATTCGGCATATTCCGCATCTCCACCGGCACCTACCATCGAATAAAGGTTTGCCACTAAATTGTCGCTTAGGTCGGCAAAGTAGTTTTTGACGATGTCTTCTGCTTTTGATCCGCGGTCCCAACGATTGCAGAACGGATCGGCATCATAACTGGCCTCAATGTCATTGCATTGGGGAAAATACGCCACGGGTAGAATTTGAGTTTTTCCATCGCGGATGATCTCAGAGACGGCTGGAATTTTTCCGTTCACTGGAACATTGGCAAAGACAAATTCGTCTTTAGATTTATCATAGGTGGAATACTGAGCTTTGTATAAGTATCGTAAAACCAGCTCATCGTGAGGGCCCGGTTTCATATCATCTTTGGTCGTAATCATTTCCGTTCGACCGCTTCGATAACCCATGACAGATGTATAATTGGTCCATCCACCTTCTTCGGTGGCTTTGGCTGACAGGTCATCTTTGTGACCCGCCGTTAAGAATCGGGAGGGAACGGTTCCGGTTGTGGGCAGGATGTTTTCTTTAAATTGGTGACCGAGACCCAAGAAGTGTCCTATTTCATGAAGGGTCAAATCCATGACCACGCTTTCTAACATCTCGGGAAGTGAGTGGGTCTTGCGTCCAGGAGAATTCATCCACCCCGGGCCAAGGTTGGCCACATTAAGGCCCTGCTCCATGAAGAAGGACCCCCGATGCGAAAGATTTTGGATCAAGCATTCGCGGCGAGCTAAGTTGCTTTCGCCCAATATGTCTTTGGCTGGGCTTTCTTCCAAACTGTCCTTCACTGGCGACGCCGCCTTTTTGAGCAAGCTCGAGCCAAAGTCATCGATTAATCGGTGGTCTTTGAAGTGAGACTTCGCTTGTGGG
>JBFWON010000143.1:0-7172 GCA_050250515.1 Bdellovibrionales bacterium
ATCGTATTTTTACCTATTTGCAGCGAAATCAGCCCCGCGCAATTGGCTCTGCCCTTGGCTTCAACGCCATTGGATTAATTATGGGCGGCATCGGGATAAAAATTCTTATTTTCTACCTCGGATTCGCACGAGCCGAAGTGACGGTCTTGGCCTTGAGTCTTTCGGCAATCTCCGTGGTTTTGGCTCATCGAAAGTGGGGTCTTCCTCTACGTTTCGTAATTGCCGGACCTTGAACGCTCATCGAAGCGGGTACTTCAAAAAACGACATTCGATAGGACCGTTCCAGACTGGTGCTCGTCGTTCGGCCTTAAGCCTCAACGCCTTAGACATTTCGGTGTGCCCGCACAAAACCCAGGCGTCCCAACCCTTAAAATGCTTCTTAAGAGTGTGGGAGAAGTCACCCATGAGAACTTTAATTCTCTCTAGATCTTCGAGACGTTCTCCGTAGGGAGGATTCGTCACGATCCAGCCCGCATCTCCTGAGGGGGCCTCCGCGATGGATCGTACATCCATCACTCGAAAATCGATCCAGGACTCAACTCCCGCCGCCCGCGCGTTGGCTTTGGCGACATTGATCATGTTGGCGTCGACATCAAACGCAAAAATCTGGGGTTGACTCGGGGGCTCGATTGAGGCCATCGCCGAACGCCCATCTTCCCTCCTCGGCGAGGATTTCGTCCGTGCACCATCCATCACTTTCCAACCTTCAAATGGAAATCTTCTGGAACGAACCTGGGGTGATCGTTTCGCAGCCATAAGTGCGGCCTCAATCGCTATAGTGCCGGCCCCACAGAATGGATCGAGCAGTGGTTTCTCAGCATTCCAGCTAGAGAGTCGCAGTAATCCCGCGGCGACAGTCTCCCGCAAGGGGGCGACACCCGCCTGTCGGCGATACCCTCGGTTCGAAAGCGAGAATCCGGTTAAGTCTAAAGAGACTGAAACTTGGGGGCCAACGACACGCACGACAATCTTAAGGTCCGCATCTTCCTCAGTCCCCACATCTGGCCGACGATCAAATTTCTTACGAAATTGATCGGCTACGGCGTCCTTTGTCTTAAGGGCGACAAATCGTTGATCTCGTAAAGTCTTATGATCGCGGACATGGGCTTCGACACGAATCTTCTGATCCGGTTCGATATATTTAGTGAAATCATGGCGACGGAGGACTCCATAATAGAGATCTTCCTCATTATATGCTTGAAAGTCGGCGACCGGTAATAGAACGCGAGAGGCGATTCGGCTTTCGCAGACAACTCGACGAAGCTCGCTCCACTCTATATCAAAATGCGCGGCTTCGGGCCGAACCACAACGTTCTTGGCCCCCAATTCCTGAAGTTCCTCTGCCAAGGGTTCAATGAGTCCTCGAGAAGTGATGCCCAATAAGCGTGGCATCTATTCTTCAACCGTATCTTGATCCTCATCTTTGAGATCCTGTTTGAAAACTTCCTTGTAAATATCCTTTTGAATGGCACGGGCATCTGTGTGGATCGGCGCATCGGGTAGACTCGATAGAATTCTCAGGTCCTCTTCATCTGCGCCACCGGGATAAGATCTTTTCGGGTTGGGAGCAAACTGGCTGGCCGGGTCTCGACTCAGTTCCTCGGCCTCTTGAGCCCAAGCGGGAAGGCCCATCACGAGTAAAACAAACGTCAGGAGATATTTCATCGTTCCTCCGAATACACTGCCAAATAGGCTGAATCCAACACCTTAAATCTTATCACAATCGACGGTGCTGACCCATCGGAATCTGCCGACGCGCCTTCTCGATCCGTGCACGATCCAAGTCCAAGGTGAAGACCCCCGTTTTATTTTCCGCGTCTAAGAGGATTTCACCCCAGGGACTCACAACCAGGCTATGGCCATAGGTTAGGCGCTTAACGCCCCCCGCACCAATATGCTCTCCACTCTGGCAAGGCGATACGACATAACATTGATTTTCAATAGCGCGAGCCCGATTCATTACCTGCCAGTGAGCCCGTCCGGTTGGAACCAAAAACGCTGCCGGAATAAAAATGATGTCCACCTGATCGCGATACTGAGAGTACAGTTCGGCAAAACGAATATCATAGCAAATGCTCAAACCTAATTTCCATCCGGCCACTTCGATAAGTGCGGGCTCTCGGCCAGCAGCAAAATCGTTCGACTCACGCACCGGCGGCGCATTCTCCACGTCCACGTCAAACAAGTGAATCTTTTCGTAGACAACTCGTTTCTCCCCGAGAGGAGAGTAATAAATCGTCGCGTTGGAAATGCGCCCCGCTTCCTTCGCCACCGGAGTGGTCAGCAGGACATGAAGCCCTTTTTGTTTGGCCAATTGGGCCACCTGCCCTGATTCATCACTGCTTAAGTGGAACGGAACCAATGGCTCACCGGATTTGAGCCGCATGTACAAACAATTCTCCGGAAACGCGAGAAGCTGAGCTCCCTGATCGGAGGCCTCTCGCATGCAACTCAAAACCACTTCTAGATTGGCGCGGAAGTCGTCGGTTGAAGTGAGCTGCGCTACACCAACCCGAAACAGATTTTGACCCTGGGAACTCACTCTGCTTTTTCTGCGACGCTGGCCGTGATTCGGGCCGGTGTGATATCTCGACAGGCCCAATTGGATTTTTCAAGATTGGTTCGAACATTCTCCAAGAAGTTAATGCAACTCCCCAGGTTCCGCCCCGACCCAATCGATTTTTCTGATCCGAGCTTAGAATAAAGCGTAGTACACATACCGTCTGCGTCCACAGCCACACGGATGGTTCGGACATCTTTACGGTTCTTACATAGCCAGTAGGATTTGTTTTGCACGTCGACCACTTCGCCGGCGCTGCCGGCAAATGGGAACAAAAAGATAAGGAATGTCAGGCTCCGTACGGTCAATCTGGACTCCTCTGACTAGTCCTTTTATCGGAAGAATCCGAAGTTAAATTAAGTGGCGACCTTCTTGCCAGCTCCCGCCTTAGATTTAGACTTGGATGTCTTTCCTTGAGACGCCGGACCCTCGACCAACCTTAGGTTGGAGTAGTGAATCAGACCCTCTTTTTTCTGAATACCATCTTTTTTGTCAAAATGAGTCTGAATTCGAATACCTTGGACCCTTACCTTCAAAGGTCCAGGAAGAATCTCTAAAACAGTGCCTTTTTTGCCCTTTTCAGCGCCCGAGATCACTTCAACGGTCGCGCCCTTTTTGATCTTCAATTTCATTCCCATGACTACTCTGCCTTCTTCTTAGCGGTTTTGGCCTTCCCACGCAGCTTGCGCATAATGCGGCTGCGGACTTCTAGGGCCCTTTTGGAGAGAACTTTTTCCGGCTGATTCAAAATAAACTGATCAAACCCGCCCACATGGTCGATGGAGCGAATCGTGGACGCCGCCAACTTCAGATTCACCAATTCGCCAAGGGCCCTGCTAAATATCCGTTTTTGTTGGACATTTGGATTTGCGATAGACTTGGTCTTAATATTTGAATGCGAAACCAAGTTTTTGACTTCTGGACCCTTGCCGGTCAATTCACAGCGAGGCATAACAACTCCGAGCTCGATGAATAGAGTAAAAAAGGTTCTATAGAGGAAAAAGACACTTGTTGGCAACCGAAATCCATAATATATCTTCGTGGCTTTAGAGCTAAAGGTGGAATCAATGGAACGAAATTCAGGCCGTGACCGAGACCGTGACCGAGACAATCGCGATGACCGCAACCGTGACTCCCAGGACGATTCTGGTGGCGAGAAGGGCATGCGAAAGACCTATAGGTCGAAATTTCGCCCCGATTTCCCTGCTGATTTTGAGTTCGACTATAAAGATCCCGTAACTTTGTCGCGCTTTATCATGGAAGGCGGCAAGATCGTCCCCTCACGCATTTCGAAACTGAGTTCGTCTCAGCAGAAGAATGTCGCGGCTGCCATTCGTAAAGCACGCAGCCTGGCTCTGTTGCCCAACGGCACCGAGGCCTATGACTCCTTCGAGCGACCCGAAACGATCTCCCCAAAGCCCTTTACGCTCGAATAAAGGTGTCCTAGGGCTTCCAAATCTTTTTTCCGACCGCCATGCTGAACGTGGCGGTGGGGCGCCCCAATAAGACTAAGGCTTCACTCGCCGAAAATTAACACGAACCAAATCCACAACTGTGGCCACCATCAACGCACTAAAAACTTGCGTGGACAGCTTGTGAAACTGCTGGGCTGGCAGGCCCCAAATGGTCAAGGTGGAGAACTCTTGATCCAAATTCATCAGCCGAACTACTAGCATCGGCACTGATACCGCCAACAAATGCACCAGCAGCGGCAAAATCAAAACCGGCCACTCTCGCAGGGAGGATCCGAATAAATTCCAATGCGAAATTCTCCATAAGATAAAAAGGGCAAATCCGATAAAATAGCTGCCGGCCACGAGACCGGCGACCACCTTGGACGAAATCAATGCGAACGCACCACCGGCCACAGCAATGGCCAATGCCTCAAGCGCCAAAAAATTCCAAAGGTCCCGCTTGTTCATTCTGCTCCTAGTGAGCGTTTCTCGCTCAGGGATAGCGATCACAATTCTCGGACAACAGAGACATATCCCACACTTGATTGCGGGGCAAATCTTTGGCGCCCGGCAACTGCGTCATCATTCGTTCTCGAAAGGTTGTCCATGCGGCATCACCAAAAAACAAACCAATCCGATTTTTAAGCGAGCAGAAGAGTGAGATGTCGGCCGTCTCCAACCATTTGAATTTTTCATGGTAGGCCTCGGGAGCTTTCTCACCCCATGCCAGGAGAATTAGAAGTTCTGCCGTTTGCCAGAGCGCATCTTTGTACTGCTTTACATCGCCCACCACGCTCCGACACTCTTGCGGAAGAGTATCCAAGTCGTGGAGCAAGATTTTGATTTCCTGAAAGAGCTCAAAACATCCACCTGGGTTATTGGCCGCCTTACAATCATCCCGCAGGCGCTCATACTTACTCGTCTTCGCTTTCTTCATTTTGGGATCTTCAAATAAGAAAAATTTCTGCGACTCCCTTAAGGTCTCCAGTTGAGAGTCACAAACGGAGTGCGGGGGTTGAAACCAGAACATGGCCAAGATTCCGCCCCCGATGGCCAAAAATGCGATCATATTTTTAGGCAAAAGGTTCAGCCAGCGATCCATTTCACCAGCCTGCCACAATTGGGTCCCGAAAACAAAAGAGCCGGCATTTGCCGGCTCTTTACTTCACTGAATCAGAGGATCGACCTTAGAAAGTCGCTTTACCTTCGATCATGACGTGAAGGATCTTGTCTGTGGACTTTTCTGTTCCAGCGGCCGTCGGCTCAAACACATCGCCAGGCATAAAGTAACCTACGCGGAAAGTGGTGGCCAAATTGTCGTTGTAGTGGTGAGTCGCCCAGAGGTCGATCTCATCACCGATTTTGTCAGCGTCAGCCTTTTGCGTGCGGCTCGATAGGTCCTCGCGACCGCCGCCATAGGCGCCCATGGTACCAAAGTTCACGCCTTGAGCCGTCGTAGTGGTTGAGCTCTTTTCGGTCTTAGAGAACATGTGGTACGCCAAACCGAAATCATTACGATCGTCGGTCTTGAAGGTCCAGCCCAAACTGATTTGAGTCAGGTTACCCCATGCCAATAAATCCATCAGACCGGCATTGGCGTGCATATCGTAGTAATAGGGATCATAACCCTTAAGGTCATTGTCACCCGTATTATCGTCGCCAGAATCGCGATGATAGAGTAGGAAGAATCGACTCATCATAAAGTTCTCAAGAGTGTAGCCAAGTTCTATCTGGTACATCTGACCCTTGTAGCCCAAGTCGGTCTTAACACCAGCGGCCGTGATGTTCTTCAGCTTTCCACCTTGTGCCTCGTACCATGCTCCAGCATCGAAACCGCTAAAGGCAAACTTACCCATCAAACCGTAACGAAGAGTGTCCACTCCGTTGGTGGTCGACATGACGTAGCTACCAGATCCGCCACCCAATGCGTCGCCAGTGTCTTTAAAGATATGTGCGTTCACACCCTTTAACCACTCTGGCATCGTCTTGAGGTCGAAGTTAATACCATACATATTGTGTTCAGCATCGTCGCTGGCTGAGCTGTTGGTCGCAGGGTGATTGACGTTGTCAACCGTCGCGAGATTGCGAACCTTAAACGCCACAAATTGGAGTTTTCCCCACTCCTGTTCCCAGTTGGCCTGCAAACCCTCGAAAGAGTAGGGAATTTTCTCCCAGTCATTCGAAGAAATGAAAGAGCCATCGGCAACGTGGTAGTTCATTCGACCAATTCGGAAATTCATGTCATCCGAGGACATCCAGTTCACATAGGCTTCATTTACAGAAATCAAATTGTCTTGATCGTTAACGGTTGTTGTTCCGGGAGGAGTCGTACTGGCCGTGCCAGCTCCAGTGTTGCCACCAGCCGCATCGGTATTGTTGTCGATACCGAAGTTGGTATTGTGGAGTAAAGTCGCGTGGGCCGAGATTTTTTCATTGGCTCGGTAATCAAGGCCTAACTTGAAACGACCTTCCGCCATGTTCTGACTGGAATTGTCGCTCTCCTTAGCGCTTGGGTTTTGCAAGTAGAAATATCGCGCCCGATATTCCGCACTTGGTGTGAACTCTGATTTCGCTTTGTCTTGGGCATTGGCGGTAGGCACAAATGCCAAGAGCACTCCTGCAGCTAGTACTCTTCTCATTACGAGACTCCTTTTGTTGGATTCTTTGTTGTTCTCTAAAGCTGTTATATGACTCAAAACCATCTCTACTTGCTTCCTGGGCCAACGTCCGAGCCTAGAATCCCCGCCCGTGTCATTCGCTAAGGGTAGGGTCAAGGCTCGTTGACCTATGTATCTCTTCAACGCAGTTAGCTAATCGTAAAATTCGAATTAGAATAATTGCAATCAAAAATTATGCGCCACCGTAAGGTGCGTCAAACTCCGGCGATTTGACATGAAATCACAAATTGCATAGCGTGCGTGTCATACACATCTTTGGATTTCGAGTGTGTACTCGAGTCCACGATTTTCGACGAAAGTCGAGTCCAGTCGGGGAGTAGCGCAGTCTGGTAGCGCATCTGCTTTGGGAGCAGAGGGTCGCAGGTTCAAATCCTGTCTCCCCGACCATTTTTCAAATGAGTCGACATCATTTTTCAATGATGCTGAACTAAGAATACATGTCCAATGGAAAAGAACGACGGAAAATTCGAAACTTTCTAA
>JBFWON010000144.1:0-6781 GCA_050250515.1 Bdellovibrionales bacterium
CCGAGTCTATGAAATTCCTTGTTGGCTTCGCTATCAGTTCAGAAAATCTACACTTTGCGACGGCCGAAGAGGCGAGTCGAAGTCCATTGGCGCAATAGATTTTGAATTTCCCTTGGGCCTCTGGGGTGATGATTGGTTCTGACTTTCTTACGGTCAGTAAACACAACTGGGTGGAGTGGCAAATTCTTGCGGATCCGCTAGCCGACTTAATAAAGGAACATATTGAGTCGGGGTTCCCTGTGGTCAGTGCCGAAAAAGGAGCTTCGACAACGGCTGAGGAAGATCCTAACGATCCTCCCATTGTGCAAAAAATCAAACAGATTCTGCGCGATGAAATTAAACCTGCCGTTGCAATGGACGGTGGTGACATTAGTTTTGACCGTTATGAAGACGGCCGGGTTTACCTGCAGATGCAGGGATCTTGTTCCGGCTGTCCGAGTTCAGCCCTGACCCTCAAAGAGGGTATTGAGACTCGCTTGAAGGAAGCCATTCCCGAAATTACAGAAGTCATTTCCGTTTAATCTTGCAGTGCTTTAGCGCAACCCGAGAGGGCCGCGTGCAGGCGCTCCAATACAGCGGACCGACCAATCGTTGTCATTGTCGCTTTTGATGTTTCGACAAAATCGCGCTCTGGGTAGGGCAAAGACTGAATCATCTTGTCCGCGAGCGCATGAGAAAGCGTCTCTGTTAACCCGGCTTCCTGAGCCAACTTCTCAACCTGCTCCTGAAATTGACCATTGTCTTTTGCCTTACCCAAGGTTTTGACAAAAAAGATCATCGCCTTAAAGTCCTGCTCCAATACCGCCACCGGAGTTCGTGATTTCATCGTGCGAAGTTGAAGATATTTTGGCGAGACCGTCACGCCCTCTAAAACCTCTGATAGGACATCGTTTAGCGGCCCTTCCGTAAGCTTCACTAGCCCCGGCATGAATTGAAACTGCATGATGATTCGACGCAAGTCCCGACGAAGTTCATGGATGCCCGATTCCACTTGATGAGGATCATACTCATTCTTGGCGAGGCGTTCGCGAATTTGGTTCAGCTTTTTGGCGACAAAGCCCCGAACCAATTCCGCATCTTTCTTCTTTTTGGGCCAACCAAACTTGGCGGCCACCTTTTTCAATTCCCCAACTCTTTCACCATTTAACCAACCATTGAGGCTCAACCAATCGATAAATTTCAGCTTTTCCTCATCTCGCTGATGGATGGCCTTTTGCTGTAAAAGAGCGATTTGTGTTAGCTCCTTCTTTGATAACTTAAGACTCTCTGACCATGCCTTCATTTCCTTTTCAAAAAATTCCACAACTTCAACATAAAACGCATAAGAGCC
This sequence comes from Bdellovibrionales bacterium, assembly GCA_050250515.1. Classification (GTDB taxonomy): domain Bacteria; phylum Bdellovibrionota; class Bdellovibrionia; order Bdellovibrionales; family UBA1609; genus JALHOQ01. The sequence goes on from JBFWON010000144.1 coordinate 1,331, forward strand.
GATCGCATTTTCGAGCGCCCGCGTAACCTTTTGCGCTTCCAACATCCGTATTTCGTCTTTACCCTGGCTAATTTTGCTATAGGTCAGCGTCAGCTCTTCAAGCTCGAACACACTATAGCGCAGATCCTTGTTCAAAATGTCATCCACCAGCCGGGACTCCGTTCGCGCGCCCTTAACGAGTGATCTCTCCACCAGGTCCAATGCGGCTTCCATCTGATTTTGCGGAGAAATCGGATTGAGGGCCTGGCCAAATGCCGGAGCGAACTGAAGCATTACAAATAGAAGACTGAGCATAAGTACTGAAAATCGATTCATTTCCATCTCCCAGATGGAAACGCCTATCATAGAATTCATGGATTCCATAGAAGGCCCTAGGAGACTGGAAATGCTTTCATTATTAGAAAAGAAGAATTACGGGACAATACAGATGTCGCTATCGCTGTCCGAGCCCGCGACTTGGACTGTTCCCTCTTTAAAGAAGGTTCCGTAGGGATTGTCGCCACCATAGGCACCCACGTAAGTGAGCCTGCTTCCGCTCGGCAAAATCACTGTTCCTGTGGTCACTTCTCCGTCATCCGTGTCTTGTATCATTTGGCGAACTTCGGCTTCAATTGGAGCCGCATTATCATCGCTCAGCGCGCGATGGACCTGATCGATTTCGAGCGAGCTCATAGGATCTTGTGCTCGAATGGTGCGACCCTCCTGGTACTGAAAGCCGGGAATCTCAGTCAGACTGTCGGGACCACCCGCTCTGGAGTAACGGCAGGCTGTGTGGGCCTGGCGCTCCAATTGAATCTGGCAAGCCGCAAGCTCAGTCTTTAACACCTTGGCTCGGTAGCGAACATATCGACCATCTGCGGGATCTTCGACCATCACCCCAACTGCGACATCTTTGGCCTCAGGCCAATAAGACAGTGTCGCGCGAGCTTCAAGCTTAGAAGCCAAAACCTCACCCGCTGCCGAGAGATGAGCTGTTTCTTTGTTTAGGGCCTGAGTCTCTAGGGTGTTCTTACACGCCGGCGTTAAATTCACCTCAGTTAACTCAGCAAATGCCAGTGAACCTACCAAGAACATTCCAACACAAATCGAAGCAAGTTTCATACTTCCCCCTCAAATTCGTTCAACGTACGATCGATAGCAAACTCATACGGTAAAGGGACTGTTACGTCACTTGGAGGAGTCGATGTGCAAAATCTTACCGGCGGATAGCGAAACGAGTGTGAATTTTGGGGATCTAACAAATAAAAAACCCCGCCTTTTGAGCGGGGCTCGAAGTTCGATTTTTGATAAGGTTTAGCGAGAAATCGGAGCGCCAGTGCGAGGATCAATGGCTCGCGGGGGCGGACCGGCTCGGCGAGGCGGCTGGGCCACAACTGTTCCACCCGGCTGACCAGGAACAACAACAACGGGTCGTCCTTGGCCACCTACGATTGGGCCCGGAGTTGGGTTCGACGGAACCACAATTGTTCGTGGAGGTTGCTGACGCTGCCAGGGGCCCGAAGGTCCAGGAGGATTCACGGCGATGGGCGGGCGACCGTTGAATCGGTAGGCTTGACCCTGTCGCGGATAGCAAACGATTTGTGTCTGCGATTGCTGTCGGTTCCATCGATCGACAAATACAGCTGTTTGCTCAAAACATCGATCATGTCCATTTCGAAAAACCATACGGCGTGGAAGATAGCGAACCTGGTAGTTGTTTCCATCTAAATTCACTCGACTGTCGGCGCAGCGACCTACCTGACCACAATCCAAGAACACTCCATTGTAAACCGTCTGATCTCGTGGGCTTAATCGATCGAGGGAAAACAAGGTCACTCCCGCAATGATTCCAGTAATAATACTTCCAACAATATCTGAACCTCCGCCACGGCGGTGATGTCGGTGCTGAGCAAAGGCCTCGCTTGGAACAAATGCCACGATCTGCGCGGCAATCAGTAATGTAGACAACGTCTTTTTCATAAAGATCTCCTCTTCACCCCGCAGAATTGCAAAGGCTTGGCCCGCTAGCGGTTGGTTTATTTGAGATGAGGAGAGGCATTTCTAGGTCGGGCTAACACCGATCCGATAGCACCTCTCTTACCGAAGTACTTTCAGGGGTTTATGCCCGTCAGATTTCTAACAGTTGTCTAGCGCAGATACGGCTGTCAATTCAGCGTTAGTGCTGAGTCACTGGGGTCGGGCTGTACACGCGACGGAGTTCATCCACATGGCGTTCTTGAATGTGCCCGTGACGGGAACACATCAAGTTATCAATATCGATTTGATAGGTGACGATTACGCCCCGATCTTCCTCATAAAATTCGACGTAGCAGTCTGGTAGACCCAGAACATGCCCAAACTCATGACGAATGGTCCATTGAGCATCGTACTCGGTCAGCGGTTGGTCCGCATTCATCGTGATAATGTCGCCACCAAGGCCGTTGACGTGTGGCGTGGCCCCCGAAACAAACTCCACCCGGGCCCGAGCCTGACTGGTAAAGTCTAGGGTCAATCGCCATGGGCCGAATTTCCACTCGTCCTCAATATTGTCGCGAAGAAAATCCAACACATCGGCTCGACCCGGGTTCAAAAACGGCAAAATAGTTTGGATGGGATTCTGGAAGTTCACGTCGCCCCGAACCGCCCCAGCAGGGATGGCGAAGAAGCCCCGATAAAGGCGCTCTGCGGACGCCCAGTTCTCTTTATATATGGAGCGAAGATCGCCGTCCCGTTGAAAGGCCCCGGCCACATCGGCTTGGCAGGCCGAGGTCGCTCCCCTACTATTCATACAAAGTTGGACCACCCAGTCCATAACTTGAGTTCGATCCGCTTCACTCAAGCGGCGAACATCCTGCAACCTGGCCTCGCGCTCGGCCTCTGTTAAAAGATTTAAAAAGTAATAACCACGAACATCCTTCGCCCGATTTTGCGCGAGCCAAGACAACCAATTCTCCATCAACCGCCAGCGCAAAGCCGTTTGATAAACTTTGTCCAGCTTCAATCCCCAATCGATAAACTCTGGATCGGGAACCGGGAGCACCGTGGGAAAACTCTGACCCGAAAAAAGGACAGCACCTAACGCAGATGGAATTTCAGATTGGATCTTATCTAAGCGATCCCCCACAATGACCGGCGAATACTCCGAAGGCTTGTCGATCGGAATCCCCCCGGTCGTTGCTTTAGACGTATAAGAGAGCTGTTGATCCGCGGGTCTGGAAGCATTCACGTGGGCAAGCCAGGCCAAGCTTCGAAGGCCCACTTGCACCGCGCGATCAATCGGCGATGTGGTTTGGGGATCGGTCGAGAATCCGGTAAAGCCTTCTAGCTTCTGAAGCTCACGCCAAAGTTGCTCTGAACTCGCATCTGGGGGAATGTCGGGCAAGGCCTGGGCCGACGGCTTTCGCGGTCGTACCGCTAAATCCTCAAGGCCGTAACCCTGGGCATTTGAAATGAATAACATCGAAGCCGCGACTGCGGTTAAAATCCCCCTCATAATTTCCCCCTAAGACGAATCCTTTTTATCGGACCCAGCGCACTTTTTGCGTGGCAATACGAACCGAGTCAACCTCGCCGGTAAAGCGCCGTAAAATTTCCTCGGCAAAGGCGCGAGGATCCAATCCAAATTCCTGCAAGCTAATGGTCGGAACAGGCGTACCTTGATTCAGCACGTTGACCGCGAAATGTATCAGAGAACTCACAGGACTTTGCGTAGCGATCGAAATGCTAAGCTTCAAATCACCACAATAAACATCATCCCCATCGCGTCGAAGCTTGGCCGTGAGCTCCGTCTTCGACGAAGTTTCTCTTATATGATCCATTATCAAAGCCGCGAGTAATCTCTGACATCCAACCGCACCGAAGAGCGAAGATTCAAAGATTTCCGCAATAAAGTGCAACATCAAATCGCCTTTGATCTGCGCCCCGGCGACCAAATCCTCACCGTCCACCATGTGTTCCATAGTCACATGACAAGGGCCTATCCAAGCAATGACCGAATCACCCAAAAGCTTATGTTGCAGGTAGTTGCGTAGCGATACCAGTTGGGCACCATCATAGATCTCAGAAGAATCTAAAAATTTAGAAAGCACTGCGCGCCTGCAGTTCTCGAAAGGAAATTCCGTTGGCTTCTAATGCCCGCTCGAAGCGCAAGCAAGACTCACATTTTCCGCACCAGGTATCCCCATCCATGTAACAGGGCCAAAGAAGTTTGAATGGAAATTTTCGTTGCAGAGCCTCGCGAACAATCTGCGTTTTCGTAAGGTGGGTCGATTCGCAATGAGTGACCACGCGATTTTGCGTCGAGAAGGCGAAAGAATCATCCAAAGCCTTTAAATAAGCCCCGCTGTTATCGGGAAAAGTCTGAGCTTCCTCCAAATTAAAGCCGGGAATCACATATCGGGCTCCCAAACCCTCGGCAAAGCCAGCCGCTATATTCAAAAAAATCCCATTGCGATTGGGAACCCATACGGCCGACGCCGACTGACTGGATTTGGACATATCATCGATTCCGATTTCGGAACCTGTGGGCACCGTGCTCTTACGATCAACCAGAGCCGTCTTCGTGAAATCGCGAAACCAAGTCACATCAATCACGTGATGGGGAGCTTGATACTTTTCAGCAAGTCGGGAGGCACAGGCGATTTCTCTTTGGGCGGCGCGCTGGCCATAATCAAATGTCAGAGCGGCTACGACCTTGAATTTTTCGGCCGCCATCATCAGGTTAAAAGAGGAATCAAGACCGGCAGAAAGAAGTACCACACACCTGGGTTGGTCCACGGCCGTCGTACCCACTCAAAGGCTCCGTTTAAGAGCGCCGGCGAGTCGACTTAGATGCCGATCGCTTGGGCTTGCCCTTGGTTTTCCGTTTGTGCGCGGAGGCCTTTTTTGCCAACTTTGTTTCCTTTGCGGACTTATCTTCGGCTAGATCGGAGGCCAGACTGCCGCGAATAGCCTTAGCGCGTTCTAAAACGCTTGAGGCCAACCCGCGTACAAAGTTGGCATTCCAGCGCAAGACACTCCCTATATTCTGCGGCACTCTCTCCCCCTCAAGATTAGGCTGTCACCAGCTTTTGCTTCTTCCATTTTTGATAACGATCCGCCACCAACATCAGCGGCGTCGCCACATAGACGGTCGAATAGGCTCCGAGAAACATTCCAATCAACATGGTTCGAGCAAAATCCCGAATCACGCCATCAGCAAAAAAGAACATCGAAAGAACGGTCATATACGTGGTGAGGTAAGTTAGAATGGTACGAGACAAGGTCTCATTGATCGATTTATTGGAAATCCAATAGAGATCTTTGTCTCGATAATGCGCCCAGTTTTCGCGGATTCGGTCAAAAATGACGATGGTATCGTTCAGCGAGTAGCCGATAATCGTCAGAATCGCGGCCAGAGTTTGTACGGTAAATTCCCAATCAAAAAGCGAATAAATACCGAGAGTGATCACTGCATCGTGGAACAGATCGGAA
>JBFWON010000145.1:0-6627 GCA_050250515.1 Bdellovibrionales bacterium
CAAAAAGTGAAAAGGGATCTCCAAAAGCTGGACCCCGAGGCTCCGCACGAAACTTTGATTGTACTCGACGCCAATAGCGGTCAAAATGCTCTTATGCAGGCTCAGAAATTTCATGAAATTCTGAAACTGTCGGGAGCTGTTTTCACCAAGATGGATGGAACCGCCAAGGGCGGTGTCGTCCTCGGACTTGCCGCCCAGCTGCACTTACCCACGGTGCTTTTGGGGATTGGCGAATCGGTGGAGGCCCTCACGAATTTTGACTCGAAGGAATTTACCGAGGCTTTGTTTTAGTGGCGAGTATTCACGGTCCGGTGGTGTTGATCTTAGGTGGCGTGGCCCTGTTTCTTTTGGGCATGCGTTTGGCCAGCGAAAACCTGCAAAAAATTGCGTCGGACCGAATTCAAGATATTGTAACAGCTCTGGCCCGTAAGCCCATCTGGGGATTGTTTCTGGGCATCGGCTTGACCCTGATTTTACAGAGCTCAGGAGCGGTGACATCTTTGCTCGTGGGCCTGGGCGCGGCGGGCGTGATCACCTTGCCGCAGGTGATGTCTATGATTCTGGGCACCGCCATTGGCTCAACGATCACCGTTCAAATCCTTAGCTTTAATGTCTCGCAATTCGGTTTACCGATCTTTGGTTTGTTCTTTTTTGTCCATTTTCTCGCTCGCAGTCGCAAAGCCCGCGAGGCGGCGGCCGCCGTTATGGGCTTTGGTTTGATCTTTTTTGGGTTGGAAGTGATTCGTCTGGCGACCACGGACATGCGAGAGATCGAGACCTTTAAAACCTTGCTTCAGCATCTGGGTGAGTTCCCAATCTATGCTTTACTCATCACAGCTCTGTTTACGGCGATCGTGCATTCGAGCGCCGTCACCATTTCGATTGGTATGACGCTCGCGGCGCAAGGCTTGATCCCGATCGAGGATAGCGTGCTGTGGATTTTTGGCGCCAACATCGGGACCACAGCCACCGCCCTTTTGGCGTCGTCGGGGGGAAATTACGTGGGCCGCCAGGTGGCGTGGGCGCATACAATGTTTAAAGTCGCCTCCGTCTTGCTATTTTGGCCGGTGGCCAAGCCTTTTATGGAGTGGATTACGCTGGATTCGCCGGCTCGTGATGTGGCCAATTTCAACACCCTTTACAATCTCTTCACCGTGCTTTTGTTTTTTCCCTTCGCCAAGAAGGGCTCGCAAATTGTGGAAAGACTTTTTCCGCCAAGCAAGGAGGAGCGCGAGTACTCGGTGAAGTATTTAAGTAAGAAGAATTGGGATTCGCCTTCTGTGGTCCTAGCTCATGCCGAGCGCGAATGTCAGCGCATGGGCGATATCGTGATCTCCATGGTGGAAGATTCATTAAAGGTTTTTGAAAAACAGGATCCCGATTTAGTGGACAGCATCCGCCAGCGAGATGATCGGACCGATTTGCTTTTTCGCGAGCTGAACTTGTACCTGGCCGGTCAGATCGGGGACGCGCCGGAGGGAACGCGCAACAAAATGATGCGGCTTATGAACTTCGTTACTGACCTCGAGTCCGCGGCCGACGTGGTCGATAATCAGCTTCTCGAGCTGGCCCAGAAGAAGCACGCGTTAAAAGTCGATTTTTCCGCCGAGGGCTGGAAGGAGCTGCATGAGATGGCCATGGCAGTGAGTCAAATCGCCCATATGGCCATCGAGTGCTTCGCGGCCCAGGACAAGGATCTGGCTGCCCGTGTCATCTTTCACAAGCGAAATGTCCGAAGGCTTGAGCAAAAAATGCGCGAGTCACATATGACCCGACTGATTCAGGGGACGCCTGAGTCGATTATGACCTCCAGCATCCACTTGGACGTTCTGGGCGAGTACCGAAGGATCGTGGGACTTCTATCAAACCATGTGTATTCTCTTCTAAAGGATTCAGATCCTTATGGAATTTTACCTCGTCGCGAGTGAGAATGCGTCGCGATAAAGGACGTGGGGACTACCCATCGTCCTACTCCTCCAATAATATAGAGGCGTAATTGTGGGATGAAGTTGTCCGTGGGACATCCATTTCCTAATGAATGCCGTCTGAGAGGATTGAACGATCATGCAGCCCGAGAATTCCAGCACAAGTGAAGTCTATGAGGTGCAGGTCGCAGGATTGCCTTTAAGGCTCAAATCCTCCCATGACGAAACAACCGTTCAAGAATTGATTGATCTCGTCGACAGTAAAGTCAAAGAGGCGATGGCCTCAAGTTCGAGCATTTCATTTCAAAAAGCCCTACTTTTAGCCTCATTGCATGTGGCGGAAGATTTGGTGTTTTTAAAGCGAGCGATTCATACGCGCCTGGATCTCATTGAAGACAAGGCGAAGAGCATTCTGACCGAATTGGATGCAACCACCGCGACTCGGCTCACAATCGATCAGTAACGATTGTTAGAGAGGACTTGAGGTTTGCGGATTTCGATCAAGGAAGAAAAGGACCTTTTGCGTCGGCGTTTTTTTGCTGAACGGGAAACCCTTTCCGTGCCGGTAAAAAAAGAGGCGCTAAAGGCCATTCATCGCAACATCATTCGGGTTTTGGATGATGTGGCGACAGGTTCCACGCAAGTCTGCGGCTATCGGGCGGTTGGGGATGAAGTCGATCCCTGTGTGCGACCTTTGACGGATTGGTTTTTCCCCCGCATCGAAGGTAAGGCACTCACCTTTTGGCGCCCTCGAAGTAAGGATGCTTTTCAGGTCAACCGATTCGGTATTCCTGAGCCTATCCCGGATCAGTCTAAGGCGCTCGACCCCAAGAAACCCATATTAGCGCTTTGTCCCGCGATAGCGGTGGACAGCCTTGGACGACGAATTGGACGAGGTGCGGGTCATTACGATCGATTCTTTCAAGCCCATCCGGATGCCATTCGCGTGGGTGTGGTCTTTCATATTCAAGCTTCACAAAATCCCCTTCCCGCAGAAGGTTGGGATCAGAGCTTGGATTGGGTCATTACAGAAAAAATGATTCTGCGGGTATCGCAAAGGAGTTCGTAAAATGGACGTCACGGCACTGTTAAGCCTGGTCCTTGGATTGTTAGTAGGTGGTTTCGGTCTTTACGCCATTTTGAAGGCGACGGGACAAAAAACTCTTCTCACGGCAGAAAAAGAAGCCGACAAGATTATTCAGCGGGCGAAGGGGCAGGTTTCCAAGATTGAACGAGATGCCAATCAAAGGGCCAAGGACTTTGAACTTCGCGCGCGTAAGAATGTGGAAAATGACATTCGTAAAGAAAAGCAGAAAATCCAGAACACGGAAAATCAGCTGAAAGAAAAAGAAAGTCGTTTGGATAAAGACTTTAAACGTAAAGAAGAGCAGCTGACCAAAAAAGCCCGTGAGCTCGATGAGACCGCGGAACGTTTGCAAGTCAGTGAAAAGCGGTTGATGGAGCTGGAAGATAGCTCACGGCAACAAATTCGTGAACTCGAGGCGAAGTTGCAGGCGGCAGCCAACATGACGCCGGAGCAAGCGAAGAATGAGCTTTTGGATGCAATGACTGAGGATGCTCGCAAAGAGGCCGGTGCCAGGGTGGCCCAGATCGAAGAAGAAGCCATGCAAGAGGCCAATCGCAAAGCCCGCCGAATTCTATCGGCCGCGGTGGCTCGTTATGCCTCCGAAGTGGCGACAGAACGCACTGTTAGTTCGATCCCTCTCTCGGGTGAAGAGATGAAGGGTAAGATCATTGGTCGAGAGGGGCGAAACATCCGCGCTCTTGAACATGTGTGCGGCGTGGATTTGATCATTGATGAGACGCCGGAGACCGTGATTATCTCAAGCTTTGATCCCGTTCGCCGGGAAATTGCCCGTCGCGCTCTTGAAAAACTGATGGAAGATGGTCGTGTTCATCCGGCCCGCATTGAAGAAGTGGTCGACAAAGTGAAATCAGATTTGTTCTCCTCGATGCGCGAAGAAGGGGAGAAAGTTTGTTTTGAGATTGGCGCTCACAATGTGAATCCGAATATCATCAAAGTTTTGGGTGGCCTTAAGTATCGGCAAGGTGAAGGACAAAACCTGTTAGCTTATAGTTTGGAAGTGGCCAATCTGGCCGGATTGATCGCCGAAGAAATTGGCGCAGATGAGAAGCTGGCGAAGCGCGCAGGACTACTCCATGCCATTGGCCGCGGTTTAGATCATACGTTCGAAGGCAGTTACTCTCAGGCGGGCGCGGACTTTCTGAAGCGCAACGGAGAAAAGGATGATGTCGTTCATGCGGTCCGTTCGCATAGCGATGAAGTGAAGCCTGAATCCACGCTGGCTCATATTGTTCAGTCAGCCTTCAATTTGACCCGTTCGCGCCCTGGTGCGCGTCGACAGAATTTGGATACTTTCATCAAACGATTGAGTGATCTTGAGTCGGTGGCGAATAGCTTTGACGGTGTGGCTCGCAGTTATGCCATTCAATCGGGTAAAGAAATTCGAGTGATTGTGGACAGTGGGCGAGTGACCGATGATCAGGCCAACATGCTGAGCCGGGACATTGCCCGCAAAATTGAGCGGGAGCTGAATTACTCGGGCCAAGTCAAAGTGGCCGTGGTTCGTGAGACCCGAATAGTGGAACACGCCCGGTAGGTGAATATGTCGCCGGCAGATCAGTTGCGCGAACTTAAAAAGGGGACGGTTGAAATCGTCAGTGAGGCTGAACTTCTGGCCAAACTGAAGAAGGGAAAACCGCTTCGTGTGAAAGCGGGATTTGATCCTTCCAGGCCGGATTTGCATATTGGTCACACGGTTTTAATAAATAAAATGCGACAGTTTCAGCGCATGGGTCACCACGTGATTTTTTTGATCGGTGATTTCACCGCGCGAATTGGGGATCCGACAGGCAAGAACGAAGCCCGGCCGCCATTAACGCCCGAAGAGATTGCGCAAAATGCCGAGACCTATGCTCGGCAAGTTTATAAAATTCTGGACCGCGAAAAAACCGAAGTGGCCTACAATTCACACTGGATGATGAAGTTCACCCCGGCGGATTTTATTCTCCTGACCAGTCAGTACACGGTGGCGCGGATGCTTGAGCGTGATGACTTTAGTAAGCGCTATCAGAGTCAAATGCCGATTCATATGCACGAGCTTTTGTATCCGTTAGTGCAGGGTTATGATTCGGTGGCCTTGAAGGCCGATATTGAGTTGGGTGGAACGGATCAGAAGTTTAATCTGCTAGTGGGTCGCGAGTTGCAAAAAAGCGCAGGGCAAGAGCCCCAGTGTATTTTGACGGTGCCCATTTTAGAAGGTCTCGATGGTGTCCAAAAGATGTCGAAGAGTCTGGACAATTACATTGCGGTGGAAGACTCGCCTCGAGAAATGTTTGGCAAAACGATGCGCGTATCCGATGAACTGATGATTCGTTATTATGAATTGCTGACCGATCTCTCCGTTCAAGAGATTGATTCGATGAGATCAGAGTTGGCCTCAGGCAAGCGTCATCCGCGCGCCGTTAAAGTGGAGTTGGGTCGCTTGTTGGTGGAGCGATTTCATGGGGCGGAGGCTGCGGCCAATGCGGTCGCTGAATTTGATCGCATTTTTGTGAATAAGGGCTTACCGGATGAGATCCCCGAAATTGCGATGGCTCCGCAATCGGCAGTGGGGATTTGCCAGTTGATGGTGAAGGCCGGATTGGCGTCTTCCAATGGGGAGGCCAAACGCTTGATTGAAGGACGTGCCGTCGAGCGCGATGGTGAGAAAGTGTTGGATCCACAGTTGAAAGTGGATCTGCAGGCCGATCAAAGTTTTGTTTTGAAGGCCGGTAAAAAGAAATTTGTTCGTGTGCAAGTAAAGGATCGTGCATGAAAGTTAAGTTCATGCCACAGGATGTGGAATTCGAAATTAAGCCTGGTCAAAGTGTGATGGATCTCGCCCACGAAAAGGGGATTGAGATTCGGTCCACCTGCAATGGGATGCCGTCTTGTGCAGAATGCCGGGTGAAGGTGACGGACGGAGAGTGGAACTTAAATCCGCCGTCGCGCAAAGAATTGAATTTGATTGGGACTGGATTTTACATCGATCAGCGGCGTTTGAGCTGTCAGATGCTTTGTTTTGGTGACGTTACGGTCGACACGGCGGAGCAGATTGAAAAGGCCGCGGAAGGTCCCGTAACTAAAAAGTTTTTGAGCAAGGTCCACAAGCAAAGCCCGCAGGAGAGTCACTCTCTCGGCGGTGTTTTGATTGAGCAAGATGGGGCTTTGTTGCAGGAATTGAAGGCCGATGTGGAAGCGGTCGAGTCTCGTGGCGGGGATCGTTCGGCCAATGATTCCGGTGGCGGTGGCGGAAATCGCCAGCATCAGTCGCGAGACCGAGGGCATGGTGGTCGTGACCGTGGTCACGGCCATGGTGACCGGGATCGCCAAGGTGGTGGGAACCGAGATCGCCATGGCGGTGGTCGCGACCGAAATCCCAACCGCGATCGGCATCGCGATGGCGGACAAGGTCCGTCTCGCCAGGTTTCACCGGGCGGCCCGCAGGGACATGCAGAAGGGCGCGCGCCTCAGCCTCAAGGTCAGGGTGGTGGCCAACAGGGCGGCGGAGGCCGCCGTCGTCGCCGCCGCCGCTAACAGGTTCGGACTACTTTTTGGGCCGTCGGCGCGTCTAACGCGCCGACGGCCCAAAAAGTTGTCCGAACCAGCGTTCGTCGG
>JBFWON010000146.1:0-6367 GCA_050250515.1 Bdellovibrionales bacterium
ATCTTTTAGGTAACCACCGGTGTGATCATAAACATCTAAAAATTCACGAATGGCTGCATTGGAAGGCGCACATTTCTTCATCCACGCGAAGCGACCGCGAGTCTCTTCAGTGGTCATCAAAGGATCTTTCGAGCATCGGTGGGGAGCATAGTCCTTACAATATTTCTCTTCCACCCAGGGACCCGTTTCCACATTCGTGCCCTCGCTCTGCACCGAGTGATCAATACAGGCGTATGTGGTCGTGGTTTTTACCTCACGACGAGAAATCGTATAACCGATCTGGTTGGCCGGGCACTTGCCCGAACTTCCTGCGTCTTCCACCTCAGTGCTGGTTTCACTTCGACGAACCGCTTCGGGATTGCCATCGCAAACACGAACCTGAACGGGAGCCGCATTTTCGCAACGCTCAGCGGGTGCGACTTCACCCTTGCTGCTTCGACATTCATAGATTCGCTTCTGTTCGCCACCGCAGTCAGCCGAACAAGCTGTCCAATTTTCGGTGGGTACCCAAGAGTAAGTGGGACACTCACCAGCGACTAAGAGTCCACCGCGATGAGTATTGGAGGTCTCAACGGTGCCCTCGTTACAAGTCTTATCCGCAATCGTTTGGAAAATGTCGGTCACTCCGGTCTCACCAAACCGACACATCTTGGGCACAGTCTCTTGCCCGATGACCACGTCGGTCTTCGTCGTGCCATGAGGACCCATGCCCTCGCAGCCGTTGTGACAGCTTAAATAAACATGATCAGATGTGCCGCTGAACACGCCATTGGTGCACGTTCGGCGCTCCGAAACTTCCGAGCAAGATCCAGCCGGAGATCGGTTGGAATAGAACGTTTTGGTGATTCCGCTGGGGAGATACCACTTTCCACCTATGTTAAAGAAATCACCACTGACGGCATCAACACCCTCAAGTGCGCCCGGAGGCAGTTCACAGTACTGACCTGTGCACTCGCCCTCACCTATGACCTCACGGGTTCGGCTGACTTCCATCCATCCAGGCACTTCACCGCCGATAAGTTTGCACTCCTCGACAATGCGCTCTTTAATGGTGACATCTTTTGTACCGCCCACTCCGCACTCTCGCTTCTCAGTCGAGGTGTTACCATCGGACTGACGGGTGTCGCCGACCTTACATATAGCTGGTGTAGGGTCTGGATCAGGTTCTGGCGTTGGGTCTGGAATCGGATCCGGATCTGGCGTCGGTTCAGCCGGAACAAAGACGCTTCGATGAATTGTAAGAAGCGGAGTGGGATTTTCACCAGAGAATAAATCCACACGCACCGTGTAGTTTCCAGGCAAATCATAAGCGTGGGTCAGGCTCGTGCCCGCCATCATTAAAGATCCATCGCCGAAGTTCCATCGAACCTGGCGCACACGATTGGCCAAACAAGGTGGCAAAAAGGCAGTGAAGGTACCGACCTGGCCCGGCATCAAATCACTTGGTCCTGAAATCACCAGATCACGGACACACTCCATACCATCAGTCGCTGGGATCACCTTAATCGGATGCACAATCGTGGCGGTCGAACTGTCGGTCATAGTGATGGTCACAATGACTTGGTAGTCACCGGGTTGATAATAGAAATGGTCTTTGGGTCCCATACCAGCCTCGGGATCCGTGTCATCGCCGAAGTTCCACGAAATATTCTCAACGGGTAAAGACGCCGGCACCACCAACTCAAAATGATGGTCGAGCTCGGCCATACCGATTTGAGGCCCTGAAAGTGAAATCTCATCGCTGACGAGAGTGCGAACCGATAAAGAGATGGGCTCGCCCGCTGTTTGAACCTTGGCGGTGACCACATATTCTCCGGGCCAAGAATAGACCGAGCGCATCTTGTCGGACTTCAATGCGGGTGCACGACTCGGCTCGATATCCCAAGTGACGGCCTTCGCCGCGCAATTGAGATCTTGATTGATTTTATAGTGAACCACTTCACCAGGGCGAGCGGGGCCGCTGGATTCAATTTTCAATTTTTTGCTGTCCACTTTGGCCATGGCTTGACCCACGTCGCAGCTGAGCGCATTGGATAGCGGCGCCGCTTTTGGACTGTTACTCGCTCCCCCACCTGTCTTTTGACAGCCTAAGCTGAATAAAGACAAGCTCCCACACAATATAATAAGCGCTCGGTTTTTCATGCCCCAAATCTCCTAGGTCCCATCATCGTGACAGTGGCTAGTTGAATTTTAAAGGGAATCTCATCCGTCGCCTCATGCTGAAATAGCTGACTGTCAGGGGCCTGACGGATTTTTAAGAATTACGAAAGTCTCGTTTTAGTGTCGAAAAAATGTTGATTCATTTTGCGTAACTTTTGTCCAATCGGCTCTTTTACGCTGCAGAAGCCCATTTGACGAGGTAACATCAGGTGACGCTTAGGAATGAAGCGGAACGTGGGCGATGACCTTCAATTCCACGGCGATAGGTGTGGGAAGACTTCCCACTTCGACCGTGGTTCGGGTCGGTCCATTGGAATCGAAGTACTCTCCGTAGATTTTATTGAAGGTAGAGAAATCCGCTTTCATATTGGTAAGAAAAACCGTGATGTCGACGACCTCTTTAAGGCTGGCGCCCATCTCTTCAAGAATCACTTGGATGTTTTTCATCACCGCATGGGTTTGCACGGCTACATCATAAGACAGGATTTCACCTTTGGCCCCGAGCTGCACACCGGGGATCTCTTTTTGACCTGGCTGCCTTGGCCCCATGCCCGAGACAAAAATGAAATCACCCACCCGACGAGCATGGGGGTAAGGACCAACCGGGACGGGAGCCTTCTTAGAATGATGAATTTGAGCCATAGATTATAGGATTTAACCTGCAGCGCTCAGCATAGCAAGCATGACTTGTTCGGCCGATGAAAGTCTTTGCTCTTCAACCTCGCGGACACGAAGGCGCTGATACTCCTCATAGCTGATGATCGTACCGCCACCGTAAAGCGTTCGCTCATAGGACCACGAGTGGGCGCCCATGACAATGTTGCGTCCCTGATAATTGACGACAAGTCCCGAACCTGAAGCCCCGCGCGCCGTCAAAAGGTCATGATAAATTTGCTTGTTGGCCGAATCGTAAAACAATTGTCCTTGCGTAAAGGACATACGCCCACCGGCAGGGAAAATGGTGGCCGACAGTTTGACCTGCTCACGTGCTATTCGTTCATAGAACCCAGGACCACAGCGCATGACATAGCCTTCATCCCGGCAAGAATCGCCGGTGACACTCGTATCCATGGTCGCAAGATACATCGGCTTCGTATTGACCGAACCTTCGATACGGCAAATAGCGTAATCGGCGGTGAGACCGTTTTCGTAAACTCCTCGACAACCTTCCGATTTCACAACCTGAGGCCGACCTTCAGAATCGTAAACTACCATTCGACTGGATCCGGAATTGGTCTCATCCATACAATGACCTGCCGTCAAACACTCGGTCGCGCCAATGCTCGAAGGCGCGCGGAAGCACGCCCCACTGCATCCATTGGCCAACCGGGCCGGGGCATCGTTTCCAGGCAAATTCACCGGACTGGAATAATCGCCCGCCTCGGCCAAGGGCTCTAGCTTTCGCGCTCCATCATACGAATAGTAGCAAAATTGATAGGAGGACTGTCGATCAAGGCAGTCGATGGTTTGAGGCTTGCCGTCACT
This sequence comes from Bdellovibrionales bacterium, assembly GCA_050250515.1. GTDB lineage: Bacteria > Bdellovibrionota > Bdellovibrionia > Bdellovibrionales > UBA1609 > JALHOQ01. The sequence continues at coordinate 3,646 of JBFWON010000146.1, forward strand.
CCTTACCGCTTTACTTTTCTCCAAGCGTTCACGGGCCAGCTTTAAGTCTTGATCAGCTCTTCGTTTTTCGCAATTTGCGGCGGGATCCAAAAGTAACTTTCGAACCGTGGCCATGTACACTCGAGCATCGTAGATGGCCTGTCTCTCATTTTGCGCATCGGCCGTATAACCTTGCGGTTCTAGCTCTTTCATTTTTGGTAGCAGATTCCCCTCGCAAATGCGCCACAGTTCATCCCAGGAAGGCATTCCCTTCAGCGTCGAACCATTGGTCAAACAACTACCGATGGCTTTTCGACAGTTCGACTGATGCACGTGGGAGGCAATGTCGCGATCAAAAGCTCCCGCCAGACCCGATCCCGGCTTGGGCGCACTCGCCAAAGTGCACTCAGCGCTGGACTGAATTTCACGCATTCCGCAGGCATTAACAAATTTCTTCATGGTTTCGTGGCAGGCGTCTACATATCTTGTATGGCTGCGCGTCCCCTGCGACTTCACTCGCTGCACATACTGGTCCGTGAAATCACTGATATCGTTGACTGAGGCCGAGCAACCTTTTAGCTTCTCGCCCAAACCGGACGGAATGGCATATTGATCAGGCCTTACCGTGAAATCCGTGCGCTGTTCGACTGGAACATCGCTCGCAGTGACGGCGGGAGGTTCACTCCAAACGAGAGAAGAATAGAAAAACGTAGGCCCTACCAAGAGCCAGCGAAAGGCACTTCCACCACACATCCAAAACAGTCTACCCGGACACTAGACTGGTCCAAAGGCTGAATAGCCTTCTGTCTCAAACCGAGATAACTTGCCTTGCCACTCTCCAGGTCGAGCGTCACACTTTGAGATATGAAGCGCGATCATTGGATTGGAGTGGCTTTCCTTGGCGCGGCCCTAGTCTTGGTCGGCACCTGGTGGGTCTTGCAAAGAAGAGCCGACCGAAGGGCCGAACCTCAAGCGGTCGAGCGCAAAGGTCCCCCACCTCACCCCCTGGTTAAAGAGATGGGGGTCAATAAAATCTATTCATTTGATGAAAAGACTCAGGAAGTCCTCCTAAGCGCCGTCGAACACTATTGCGTGAAGGAGTACCATGCGCCCTCTTGCATCCATCACTTGGCCACCTGTGGAAATCCCTGCTTAATTGCCATTCCCAAGGATAAGCGTAAGAAAATTTTTGACGATTATCAGGCCCTTCGAGTCTCCAAGGGGCTCCCCGCTTTGAACGTGATCAAAGAAGACGAAGACTAGCGGGGCGTTTGCATCTCTCGCTCGACAAAATACCAACGATCAATGTCTGGATCCCATTCATCCCAGGTGGGAATTTGGCGAAGTTTTTCGACCCTCGCCTCGGGCACCACGCCAGGAACTAGAAAGGCCTTTTGGCGCCTTAAGGGATAAGGATTTCGTAAGGTAAATCCCAAAACTCCCAAGATTCCGCGCGCCACATACCAAGTGGCTTGCGGATTCCAGCCATGGGCGATCTTTATCACAACTCCAAGTCCATCGGCGAAATCCGGATGATCGATAGCGAGCCCCAGCAGACCGTCCGCCCCTTCTTTGGCGATGACCTTCCCCCCACATGATTTCATTACAGTGGTGTCGAGGCGATTGAATCCACCCACTAAATCCGGGTACTTGACCATAGCCTCCCAAATCCAATCTTCTCGCCGATTCTTCGCCAGCCCGGCGTAGCAGCGAGCGAGCTCGGTCACGGTCATGGCAACGGTCGGAAGTCCATCGCCATCCCTTGCCACCCGCTTGGGTTTGAAGTCGGCGCCCACATAGCGCTTCACCACCTGCATATATTCATGAAAGACTTCGTGGTTCGGCAGCATGTAGCCGACTCGATTCCAACCCTTCAGGCGACAGCCTTTTAAGATAGCCGCATGATGGCCGCTAGAGTTATTGAACCAACGCCTGGGCCTTCGCACCTGTCGGCCAAATTGCACGAGCGGCAGATCCAGCGGAGTTTGCATCAAACCCCATTCACTCTCGCTCAATAGAGATTGCGCCACTTCGACATGTTCAGCTGTTCCGTTATGCGAGGATACCGAAATGGCCTTTTGCCGTTCATCAGTCGCGTCCGTCAGTTCCTTTGCGAAGACCTTAATGTAAAAAGGCTTCATCATCGAGCGACCGTAGCAAAGGACATTTCCACCAAAGGAATGAATGAGCCGATCACCACTGACCCACGCCACCGCACCGTGCACCGTATTTTCGCTGACACCGTTACGGCGAAAATCGACCAGAGGCTCCCATTCCACATCGCGACCCGTGGGAATGTCACCGCCTTGATTGCCGAAGGGATCATTCGGATAGACATCCGATTCATCTAAAAATCGATCACTCATGGGGATTCTCGCCGATCAAAGTAGAATCGAGCCCTGAATCCACGCCGCCCAGGACGTTACGCTCGCCACCGTAAGACTCGGGGTCGGACTCATCAAACTCAAGATCTCGCGCCGCCCGATCCGCAGGCGTTAGGCCCACGACCGCTGCACCACTGCCATAAATCGGCTGATATTCGAAAATCTCGCCCGAATAGTAGTTGGTCTGCCCCATGACAGAGGCCAACCACCAAAATGGTTTGAACGCCGCCACCTTGTTCACCCGAGCTTCTTTATGAAACTGGCGGGACAGCTGAGACACATCCTCAAGCCGCCCCTCGGCCAAAAATTCTAGGAACTTTTGATTCCACTCCTGGTCTTTCAAAGAGTGAATATGATCG
>JBFWON010000147.1:0-6323 GCA_050250515.1 Bdellovibrionales bacterium
TATGACCGTTGAGGAGCAAACTTCAAGAGTTCGCTCCACCAGGACTTTGAGCGTTTGGCGATTTTCTGGATAAGTCATGCAGAGCAAATTTAACTTGCCAGTCTGGGCGTCTTTATTTATTTGGAGCTCATAGTTGATACTTTTCGTGTCCCATAGGTCCTTCTTGTTCGACAGATAGTAGTGAGTGCCGCCGGCGGCCCCTGTCTTACTCAGGCTAAAATCAGCAAAATATTTAAAATCGGAAGTAATTGGAACTCCACACGCAGTTTGAGAATCGAATAGGACTTGCTTGTTAGTTTGAGGGTTAACAACAACAGCAGATCTCGAAAGCTGAACGATGTCGCCTTCAGAACTGCATGACGCAGAGGCGACGGTCGAAACCGCATCGCCCTTCCAAACCGAAAAATTGAGCGTAAAATTAGAGCCCGAGTTTGCCAAATCCGAAAAGCTAAATCCTAAAAAATAAGATCTTCCGGAATTTAATGAATAAGAATTATTAGTCTGAACATCGTCGAAGACTACCTTTTGTGAATCGGCTTCCAAAATTTGAAAGCGGTAGTAGGAGCTACAGCGAGAGGGGCTGCCAGAAATCACGCAATCATAGTAAAAATAGGTCGATAAAATTCGAAATGTCGAGGATTTGGTCATATCGAAGGGAAAGAGCACCTGAGTTTTTGCCGTCATGCTTGGAGCCAGAAATTCATTAAAGTAAAGTGCTTGGCCTTCGGTTGAAAAGCCCATTCTTTGGCCAAACATCGTGACTTTTTCATCGCCGCCGGCCGCTTGTTTCGGATTTGATTTTTTCGCGCAGCTCGTGAAAAAAAGAACCAAAGTAATTGCAGTCATAAACATATGCATTTTTTAACGTCCCTGACGTAGGATCAATTCATCGAAGATGATGTATCGTCATTTGTTGTCATCAATGGTTATCATAGGTAGGTCTCGGTGCACAGCACTCTCGCGCTCTAAGGACTCCTAATTCTGCTGGGCACGGGCTGGCCATAAAGTTCCCAATTCTAAAAGAACTTCATCGTTTTTGCCCCGAAATCACCCAGAAAACGGTTGGCATACCTTGCATATGTACATCCCGGTTTATCAAATTTTAAGGAGTACGTATGCGCTTTTTAGCACTTTTAGTCGTGTCCATCGCGTCGCTGGCGTCGGCTCAGCCTGTGCCCACGATCGCCGATATTCAATGGCCTTCCGGTGAAGGCATCTGCAGTGGTCCTGCGACTTATCGCCTCTATAACGCTTGTTCCGAAGTGACCATCCCGAACTCGGCTCGAGACTCGGTGGCAAACTGCTCGGTTGTTTCGGAAGCCGATGTGGCCGATGCCAGCTGTCCGATGAAAGAAGTGCCGGCTACATGTTCTAAAGTGGTTGGACACCAACCACCTGTGCAAGTGGAGTACAAAGAATTCCCCTGCGACGGCCACTGCGATGATAATTTTTGTCGTAGCATCGCCGATCGCGTCCGCACGGCGCCTGATCAGAGTGTCACATTTATTGGTGGCCGCCCCGGAGAGAAAAAGAACTTCGATACTGTAGGATCAAACGGAACCATTGGTCGCAAAACGCAGATATGTACCTACAACGTCAGCAATCCCATCACACAAAGTTACGCGTGCACTCGCCCTGAGCGCACAGCTTGTAAGGTGCAGGTTAAATTTGCTCAGGCCTGCCGGAATCAGTTCTGCGGTCCTGAGGGCCAAGAATCATATACCAGCTATGGTGCTAACATGGTTCGGACCGTAGGTAAGATTGGATCGGCTATGGTTCCTGGGTCTATGCAGTGCCTGACCTGCGAGGGTTATCCAGCTCTGCCTGATTCCTCGGCAGGCGTAGAAGGCCTTTCGCCTGAATGGATCCGCGCGAAAGCATTATGTCTGACTCGCCAAATTGGAGCATTCCAGCAGTACTCGCAACACCCTGCCGGAGCAAAGGCAATCGAGAGCATGGTAAAGAGCCTGTCCGCGCTCTCTGCCGTGTCGGGTGGAAAATTGGGAGAATCTCCTCGTTAGGACCTGAGTGATTAAGGTTTTTATCATTCCATTTCTGTTCGGGGGCTTTCTAGGTCCTCCGAGTAGCCTGGCAGCGGATCCCAGTGAGAGTCCCCAGCTCCAGCGGATCCACCGACTCTCTAAGCTTTGGTCGGAGGGGCATCTTTCGATCTTCCAAGTTCCGGATCTCTCAAAACCAACATTGGGTGTGATCGGCGACTCACTCGCCGCGGGATCCATTGCGGACCTTCGTTTAACAGCGGAAGTCTGGCCCTTGGCGGGGGCGGCTGCCGATTTTTTTCTGAACGGACGCTGGATCTCGCAACGGACTTACGGTCACCGTCCTCCGGTCACCCGAATCTACGACACGCCGGCGTCCGTGGCTCGGGATCGAGCCCGAGGGATTACGGAGGGCCATCGCGCCTTTGAAAATCGGGGTTTTCGCGAATTGGACTGTGAAGAGTGTGCCTTTGGTCCCCAATTGGCGGTCGCGATGGGGTTCCCGCACGAAAACGTTTTTGTCGCGGCTAAATTAAAATCCCGAGTGGACTCTTTGGCGGATCAGGTCGACCGCATAGCCCTCCCATTAAAGGGCCTACCAAATCTTATATTGGTTTCGTTTACCGGAAATGATCTTTGCAACAAGCGAAACGAGAATATCTCATTTGAAGAAAAGCGCCAGCAAATCGCTGCGAGTTTTTATCAGGGACTTCAACGATTCACCGAGTATGTCGCAAATAGTTCGGTAGAGACATCATTTTCCGATGCCGAGACTGTGGTCGCCGTGGTTGGTCCGCCCAATGTAGCCTCGCTGTTGCGGGATCCAACCGTTCTCAATCACCAAGTTCCTTATTCGACTTCATTCAATCCCTTCCACCGAGAAATGGTAACCTGCCGAGAGGTTCGTCAAGCCGCAAGACCGTACTTGGATAAACTGAACAATAGCTGTTCGTACGTGCTGCGCACGAATCCTGGGGATCTCCATCGCGTAAGTCATATCGACGATCTCAGCCGTGCGATTTATGAAGGTCAACAACAGGCGACTGAACGCGCGGCGCGCGAGCTGAGTCGCCCAGGACTGCGGTTTGTGTTTTTAACGACGTTGGCGGACATCAAGATCCGGGGCCAGGATCTGGCCAACGACTGCTTTCACCCTTCGAAACAGGGACATACGCGAATGGCTGAAGCCCTTTTTTCTGAACTGACTCGTCTTGGTTTGACCTTGGGCTCGCGTCCCGCCATGATGATCGACAAATGAGCCAATCTAAGTTTTATGAAAATGGAATCCGCTTTGAGTGCCAGGGGTCGGGCAAGTGCTGCGTGTCCCATGGCGGATACGGCAATGTTTATTTAACATTGGAAGATCGTCGTCGAATGGCGAAGACTTTAGGCCTTAAGACGTCCGCTTTTTCCCGGCGGTTCTGCGAAGTTCGGGATGGAATTTGGCGCCTCAAAGACGGCTCCACAGATGATTGCGTTTTTCTAAAAAATCGCCGCTGCTCTATTTATGAAGGACGCCCCACCCAATGCCGAACATGGCCCTTTTGGCCCGAGGTCTTGAATGCCCGGACCTGGAACACCGAAGTCAAAACCTTCTGTCCCGGAGTTGGCAAAGGCCGTGTATGGGAGTCCGAAGAGATCGACCGTATCCGGTCCGAGCAAGAGACCAGCGAAGCGAATTACTAAACCGCAGCTCGCCTACGCCCAGTCACCTAAGATACCTGCTTCAGTAGGGCATGGGCCCTCTGCTGTGCCTCAGGCGAAAGCGCCTTTAGAGATTCGCGAATCGATTTGGTGAGCTTCTTGAAATCAATTTCATCACCTTGGCCGGACGCATACTGAAGATAATGCTGACAATCGAGCGCATCGGTTTCAGAAAGGCGGCCGAGCTTTAGGCGCCAGTAGAGTTCGACACTGGGCCGGTAGATGTTCGCTGACTTTCCTTTACGAAGAAGAATCAGATCTTTTTTCGTGTGACCTACTTTTTTTAAGAAGTAGGCCGCGGCCTGATTGATAGAATCCACCGGAAGACCGATCGACTCGGCCAGTTCCATAAGTTCTAGGGAATCTTGATTGCCACTTGCGCTAAGGCCGATCAAATCAATGTCGACCGTCGACCGAATATCGATGCCTACTGCTGGCAGAAGAGTCCCTCCCACTAGCAACCAATCACCTTTTAAAGAATTCGAGGCCTTCGTTAAAAATTCCTTGAGCAAGGTCGAGTTCAAAGACTTCGCACTCACAAATACTCCGCCAATTGGCTAATGGCCAGTCGCCGCAGTTTGGGTTTGATCTTGCTTCGTCGATTCTCGGTCCATTTTTTTAAAGAGCGATCCAATTGCTCGAAATAGCTTGGATAGTGGTCGGCGAGCGCACCCAAGAAAGCGAGAGCGGCCTCATGTTCTCGGGTCGAGACTTTGAGACTGGAAAAAGCGGGTGCCAGGCGATTGAGTAAGGGCACGAGCTGGCCAGAACTGACCGGACCCACCCGGTCCTCCGGGCCCGTGAGGGGAAGTCCGAAGGGAATCAAGGAATCCAAACTCAGCTGCCGATCGGTCAGCGCGATGGTCTTGCCGAGGCTCTCGGCAAGGGCGGCAAGAGTGGAATACTCCGGATTCGCTCGGCCCGCTTCGATGTTTTGCACGGTCGCGAGACTGACGCCGGCCCGCTGGGCCAATTCGCTTTGGGTAAGCCCGAGCGCTATTCGAGTTTCACGCAGTGGCAGGTCCAGTTTCATAAGGTATATTATGCCTAATATAATAGGCAAAGGCAATGGGCTCTCGCTCCGGCTGATTGAATCGCTTTTAGGATCGCATATGAGCTATTTGTCCCATAATTAGACAGGCGGCTGAAATCTGGGGATCGAGTGCGTTTACCGCCCCCCGTGCCGGGCACCGGGCATGCATTGATGACTTAAGGATGCTCTTACCCCCGCAGCCCATTGGCCTCCTATCTTGGCAGAAGGCATTGTCGTTTTTGTTCACGGCTATGTTGATGTTTTCCAAGCAAACGGCGGCTGAAGGTCTATGTATCGGAAAGCTGTCCCCCGTTGAGGTTGGGGTCTGTCAAAAGCTCTTTCGAACCTTGACGGATGACTCCACCCGTTCCCATAAGGCTCTGTATGAATTCGCCAAGGGTTACGCCAAAGGGGGCCATCAAGGGTTGGATCGCCTTTGCCCCGCGTATGTCCGATTCAACGGAGACGGTACTTCGCGAGCCATTGTTTGGCAGAATATGATTCAGGCTTATCGAACCTCCCTTCAAAAGCCCAACGCCAAAGTGGATGACGGTGGCGTTCGCTATGCGATCTCGCGAATCGAGTACGGTTTGCGGGATGGAAGCCTAGAGTGGGATGCGGAAAAGCCTCCGCAAAAGTTTCGACAAATCTTTGGTGGTTACTGTGACACCTTGCCCGGCGCGCCCGCGCGCGGCGTGGGCACGACGATGGCCAGCTCGGATTCCGAGTCGATTGGAATTCAAGAATCCCAGCGGAATACCGCCCAGCCGGCGGTGGCTGCACGAGAAGAACCCCGGTCGCCAGCGGCGCCCAGTCCCGCTCTTCGCACAGCCCGCCCTACAGCTCGACCTGCGGCGGTTCGAAGGCCGACGGAGCCGGCGGTAAGTTCACCTCGATCGACGCAGTCGATGCGCTGATCCGTTCGTCTTGGCTTTTGCCCAAAAAATCTAACATGGCCCGTTTTGCGGCGATCAGTTGCATGGCCCGTTTTTGTTCTTTCGACTGCTTGCCTTTTGGTAACATGACGTCAGGTCTCGGCATGAGGCCAAAATTAATATTGGTCGGTTGAAAGTAATCGTTGTCCTCTGTAATGGCGTTCAGCAAAGAACCCATGGCGGTCGCTCTTGGCGGGCGGCGGATTTCACGTCCCGCCAGCTTGTCATCGAGCATCCGTGCGACCACGAGACCAATACAGGTCGAATCAAAGTACCCCTCGACTCCGGTAATTTGACCTGCAAAAAACAACCATTCGTCCTTGCGGGATGAGAGCCATGGGGTCAGTTTTTTGGGCGATTGGATATAAAGATTGCGATGGATACTTCCAAGCTTTAAAAACTCGGCGTTCTCGAGTCCGGGAATCATGCGAAAGACCCGCACTTGCTCGCCGTAAGCCATCTTAGTCTGAAATCCCACCATGTTGTAAGCGGTGGCTTCTTTGTTGTCTTGGCGCAGTTGTACGACAGCGTTAGCCGTACTTTTCATCACGGGATGGCGAAGTCCCTTAGGTGATAGGGGACCGTATCGCAGAGTCATTTCACCACGGGCCACGTTGGCGTCAGTCGGCAGGCGAGCTTCAAGAATGGGCG
>JBFWON010000148.1:0-6266 GCA_050250515.1 Bdellovibrionales bacterium
AAAGGCGAATCCTGCGGCTGCGACCGTCTTCATATCCAGACTAAAGAAGTGGGCGAGAGGCCATATCCAAACGGAAAGACCGGCTAATGTCGCGAATAGAACACCAAAGTAATAGAAAAGTCTGCGTCCCACAAGTCCTTCACGATGGACCTGCTTTGGTCCATCTCTCAAGTCTAAAACTTGTCTCAAGAAGCGCAAGGCATACAATGATCTAAAGGACTTCTGTATATGCGTCGATGGTTTTACCTCTGTTCTTTGGGATTGTTGGCCGCTATCTTTTCGATAGGAAGTGTCTGGCCGCCATTTTTATGGACGCTTGCGATCATCGGCCCCATCATTGCCGTCGGCTTGGTCGATTGCTTCCAGGTTCGCCATTCGATTCGAAGAAATTTTCCCGTAATAGGTAATCTTCGTTACTTCTTCGAACTCATTCGTCCGGAGTTGCAACAGTATTTTGTCGAGAGCAATCAGAGCGGTCGCCCTATCCCGCGGGAAGTTCGCTCGGTCGTTTATCAAAGAGCCAAGGGGCAAAATCAGACATTACCCTTTGGCACGCAGTTGGACGTGAATCTTGAAAATTATGAGTGGGTCAATCATTCGATCACGCCGACAGCCACCATGGCCGAAAATTTTCGCGTTATGATTGGTGGTCCCGATTGCAGCAAACCTTACTCGGCCAGTCTCTTCAATATTTCAGCGATGAGTTATGGAGCGCTTAGTCCCGCCGCGATCACGGCTTTGAATTTGGGTGCTAAGAAGGGATCCTTCTATCATAACACCGGTGAGGGTGGAATCAGTCCCTACCACCGTCAGGGCGGCGATTTAGTTTGGCAATTGGGCACCGGCTATTTTGGCAGCCGAAATCAGGATGGCTCATTTAGTCTTGAGGCCTTTCGAACAAAATCGCAATTTGATGAAGTGAAGATGATTGAAATCAAGCTTTCGCAAGGAGCCAAGCCAGGAAAAGGGGGGATGCTCCCGGGTGAGAAGGTCAGTCGAGAGGTAGCGGAAATTCGGATGGTGCCAGAAGGAAAGTCTGTCATTTCGCCGGCAGCCCATTCGACCTTCCAGTCACCGGAAGGACTGCTGAGATGGATTCACCAACTGCGCGAGGCCTCCGGTGGAAAGCCTATCGGATTCAAGCTTTGCCTGGGAGCCAAGTCGGAGTTTCTTGGAATTTGCAAAGCTATGCTTGAGACCGGAATTATGCCCGACTTCATCACTGTGGATGGCGGCGAAGGCGGAACCGGCGCGGCCCCGCTGGAGTTTAGCAATTACGTGGGAACGCCACTAGAAGATGGCCTTTCATTTGTGGTGGATGCTTTACGGGGATTTAATCTTAAGCGGCACATAAAGGTGATAGCCTCTGGTAAGGCCTTTACCTCCTTTAATGTACTTCAGCGACTGGCCATGGGCGCCGATGTTGTGGCTGGTGCCCGAGGTATGATGCTCTCTTTGGGCTGTATACAAGCCCTTCGTTGCAACACCAATGAATGCCCTGCCGGGGTAGCCACGACGGATCCGGGTCTAACGAAGGGTCTGCACATCCCAACTAAATCGGAACGCGTCTATCGATTTCAAAAGGAAACCGTTCATCACTTTATTGAATTGCTGGCAGCTGTAGGCTACTCGACGCCGGATCAATTGAATCGCTCAGATGTTTACCGACGCTTATCCGATGGCGTGGTGAAATCCTATGAAGATCTACATCCCACAATGCCTGAAGGATTTTTGTTAGAGCCTTCTAACTGGAAGACTCTCTCCAGTGATTGGCAGCGTGCCTTGACCATGAGTCAGCCTAAGTCTTTCCGGCGAAATCCTGAGCTTGCGGCTCAAGCTTGATTCTTTAAACAGCTAGTAACAAAGGTTGGGATCATCCGCCATAAGGATAAGACCGGCAGTTCCGGAATTACCCGCAGTAGAGGCCGCACCACCGGATCCCCCAGGTACAAGGGGAGTCGATGTTCCGGTGGTTTGAGCGGCACAGTAATAGGCTTCTACAATTCCACCGCCACCACCGCCGCCTCCAAAGCCGGAACCAGTGCCACCAGTTCCGCCGTATGCGTTGAGCTGATTGGGTGAACCCGTGGTAATGACCTTTTTTGCTGTTACGTGAATCGTTCCTCCACCGCCTGCGCCGCCCCCGGCTGAACCGCCACTACCTGCGGCGCCACTGGCACTTAAATAGAAGGGACTGGCCCCCGAAATTTCTTCGACGAAGAGAAAAATTCCTCCTCCACCGGCTCCCCCAGCTCCACCGCCGTAGCCGCCGCCCCCGCCCAATAGAATCTTATGATCTCGAACGATCGCGCAGGGACTTCCTCCACAAAAGCCAATGGGAAGCGCTCCGCCCCCGCCCGAAGGTGCCCCACCGCCCCCGCCCGCGCTCGATCCACCGCCACCGCCGGTGCTGCTTGAATAGCCGCCCGCATTTTCGACGGCCGATGTGGAGGACGTGACCGGACCTGAACCACTGACGCCAGTCCCGTGCGCCACAGTTCCACCAGGAAATCCCAAACCATCAACCGTTACGGTGAGTGCCGCATTGAGGACCAGGCGCTTGGCTCGAAATGCCACGATTCCGGTTGAGCCGGCCATATTCCATAGGCCTGTCAGGGTCATGGTTGTGGCCGAAGGAACAGTAATCGTATCGAAATTGGGAACCCTCTGAAGAGTAAGATGGCAAAAGGACTGTGCGTGGCTGATCGAACTTTGGGCGATGTTCGTGTTGTTGAGGGAGCCTGGTGTCTGTGAAATAGGACTATCAAGACTAATGGTCCATGAACCTGTATTGGTGGAGCTAATGCGCGCAAATCCATAGCGTCCGCGATAAAGATTTCCTCCACAGGCATTAGAATCAGGAGCGCCTCCCATGTCGTGGGCCGCGGTTACGACCCATAAGACTTCATCTCCCGGTTGAAATTCATCCGAGGTAAACCCCGCATCCATCGTTAGAGTTTTACCGGTGGAATTGTCCACATTGGTGACCCGCTGACTGGCGGCGAACTTTTTTGTAGTACCACAAAAGCCCCCACTGCCACTCGTACAGCTGGTCAGGCTGCCATGATTGAAGCCGTCTGAATTGAAATAGACAACGCTCGAAATCGAGAAGGAACCATCTCGTCCATCACCAAACAAAAGTGAGGGGCTGCCTTGGTTGTTGATAAAGTTACATTCGTCGAAGGTGTTGCTGGTGTCTAAGGCGGCGTTTAAGGTGACATTGACATCGCCTGGGGCCAGGTCCAACGTCGTCTGAGCCACAATGTGTGGATAAGACAAGTTGGCCCCATTGGGCCCGGCCGCTCCGGGCGAGACATCAACACAGGCCCCATTTTGGGCTTTGAAGCCAGCAAGGACAATTTGGCGAGCCGACCCCGATTTCACGTCTAATGATATGTCTTGCCCGGCGGGCACTAGGCCCCGAAACGGACCAAACCTCATTTTTGTCGTCCCGGTTGAGGAGTCAGAGCATGAGTTGCCCGACAAATCCGCCTCTGGCCCGCCAACGAAGACGGCAAAGCAATTGATATCAGATAGCGCTGTTGGATTGAGTGAACTATTCCATTTGGGGGCATCTGCTGTGAGTCCAGAAACCTTTGAGGCTTTTGAAAACTCCTGCGCCTGCGACTTGCTGGCTACGACACTGGGGAGTCGAATGCGGACCGATGACACATCTGTCTTACTGCGTGTGCACGCCGTGATTCCACCGGCCAACATCAGCGACAGAATGAGTCTTTTTGAAACAGATGAAATTTGGCGGCTTATCCTCATATATGAGGACTTGTCGGACTTTCGTCGGGATCAATTGAATTTCGGCTTCGGTTTACACGCTCTTGAGGTCAAGAAATCAAAACATTCAGTGATAAGAGGCGACAGTTGATCAGATTGAGACAGATGACTGTTCGAGGATTATCGCGAGCGCATCAGCACTCGCGGCATTCGTTTTAAAAATGCAGAAAGCTCAGAAGAGTCCACTGGGTGTTTTTGGCGAGGAACTTGCCCAACTCTTCACGGTTCCCCTCGCGATCCACCACGTCGGAGTAGCCAAGAATAAAATTGGCGTAATCCCCAAAGGGGAAGCGAACTTGCGGTCCAGTCTCTATCGTTCGACTGGGTGGTCTTTCCCGCTGCTCGGTCACCGACTTGTTGTAGTAGTTGTCGTCAAAACTCACCCGCCAACCAACACCTGTTTTGGGGTTGAATTTTCCCCAAGCCGTCACACTGTTTTGAAAAGCGCCTCGTTTTGTATTCGAAGTGGCCGTTCGCTCAAATCCGGCTTCGTCCTGAAACGTATTTTGGTAGGTCGTTTGTGATTGGTGGTAGTAATCCAAAGTTTGAGTGTAATCCATTTCAAAATATCTGGAGAAAACCTTCGCCACGATAAACTTATTATTAAGCCGAGTGATCATTTTGGATTTGCGGCTGAACTTGCTGGTCGGAAGGTAGATCTGACCAGCCCAGTAAAGGCTTAGGTCCCAAGGCAGATACATGAGCTCAGGGTTGCGCGCGCCCAGAATGATGTCTTGCAGTTCCATTTCTTCGGGATTGGTCTTGGTGCCATTGAAGCGATCGGTCCCGGCGGTGCCATAGGTAAACGGCACGCGCACTAAAAACTTATAGTTCCAGCCGACATAACTCGAAAAGGTCACATAATTGTAGGTTGAAAGTCGTCCGCCTTCGTCATTCGCTTTATCCGTTTCCATCGAAGCTAAGCTGAACAAATTAACGTCAAACTTACGTCCCCAGAGGCCCAGCTGACCGGGGCCATAGTCCTCTGACAGGTTCTCAGAATCGCGATCGCCCTTGGAGTCCGTCTCTTGTTCAGAGAATTGGGCCCAAGCCGATGTGGAAACTAGTAAAGCAACAAGACACGCCCACTTCATTTTTTATCCCCCGAAGAAACAAGAGTCTTATTTAATTCCAGCTCAGCATACATGGGGAAGTGATCGGTCACGCCCACAGTACCATAGCCGTTGCCAAATTTGGCCGGTGAACCATATCGATTGATTTGGTAAATCGAATCCTTGGGAATTCGAATCGAAGACGTATCCACAACCCAAGAACCTCGGCCGATCATGTCTTTTGAGAACAAAAGCACATCGAAAAACGACCAGGTTCTATCCTTATGATAGTAAGTGGTGCCCGGGCAGCCCTCGCAGCCAATGTGATGAGAGACCGCGAATCTTTGTTCCATAATGTCGCGGTAGTAATGATGCTTCCAATCTTCGGTCGATGTGATGTTGAAATCACCCCCGACGATAACCGGCATTCCGGCGGGTAGGGCGTTGGCCACTTCCAGTAGGCGTTCACTTGCGTACTTGCGATTTTCCGTAGGAGCTCCCTGAGAGGGGAAATGCACCGATAAAACAGCCATTTCGTCTCCATTGGGCATCCTCAGATGCGTTTCCAAAATCCCGCGGGTTTGGCGGATGTCACTTAAATCGGCGCCTGGAACCTTCGACTGGTCGATTTCATGTAAAGTGGGTTCGCCCACCATAGGTAGACGGCTCATCACCGCGGTGTCGATGCCGCGCTCATCTGCCCCTTCGAGATGTGAAATTGTTTGGTAGTTCATAGCTTGCAGGTAGCCATCGCGCCACATTTCTAGAACAGGTCGATTTTCAACTTCTTGAAGGATCAAGATATCAGGTCCACGGCCGTTGTTGACCTGCTTTAAGACATCGGTCAAACGTTTGAATTTTCGCTCTAAAACGGCCTCGGACCAGTCGGCATTCAGACATTCTTGCTGGCGATAGTCTGATGAATTTTGATAGTAACATTTGTTGCGCACATGTTCGGTTCGCTTCTTTTCGATAGGTAGAAACGATTCATCGTTCTTAATGGGGTCATCCTGCAAATCAAAAAGATTCTCCACGTTCATAGTCATCACCGAAACGCGGGGATTGACGGACGCCACCCTCTTCGGTGCGGTGGTACAGGCTGCAAGACCCAGGACAGCAGCAATAAAAACGACGCGAATCTTCATGGGACCTCCTGCGTGGGTTGATCCAGGCGTTCAAGGATTAAAGTGGTCACATCTTCTTCGGGACTGTCGATCTTGCGGCGGACACGGACCGGAATTTCAATTGTCTCACGCTCGCTGACCTCCACGACTGCAGCCAGATCGCCATCTTTGAGGCAATCGCCGTCCGTGGAGCGAATTTCGATCGGGTTGTCGCTGGGCAGAATCGTACGGGTCACGTGCAGGGTTTTCGTGCAACTGGCGGCGGTAGTTCCTTTATTGGGACCTTGGCGCCCGCTGTCGC
>JBFWON010000149.1:0-6119 GCA_050250515.1 Bdellovibrionales bacterium
CAGTAATCCCACTAGCCCTCAAAGACTAAGATTGCCGAAACTCCGCCACAATCCACCGTAGTGGCTTTGCAATGTTTTCAACAACGGAGTGGCGTAGCCATTGGAAGGCGGACAATCGTCCCAAGAAAGAAATCTAACAAATCCATTGTGCTTTGCGGCATTCGATCCTATTCCCTGGGGTCAATTGTTCGAATGTCGAAAAATGGAGACTGCAATCTATCTCAAAGACCAAATCAGCATTTTGATCGCGGACGACGACGCTGAAGATCGCCAACTTATTAGCGACGCTTTTTCTGAAGCAAATCTATCGGCCGAAATTTCTTTTGCTAATGATGGAGTAGAAGCGATGGAGTTTCTCCGTGACAAAAATAACGCCTACCCCAGCCTCATTTTGTTGGACTTAAATATGCCTAGAAAAGACGGCAGAGAGACTTTAAAGGAAATCAAAAGCAATGCTGAGCTCAGACACATTCCAGTAGTAGTCTTGACCACCTCTCAAGATGAAGTGGATATTTGGCAAACCTACAACCTGGGAGCCAACTCCTTTCTTATGAAGCCTCCAAAATTCACAACGCTGGTCGATTCGTTCAAGGGAATGAGTCGATATTGGTTTGAGATCGTCGAACTTCCAAAAAGATCACAGCCCACAGTCGTGCCGCTGTAAATGCATGTTGAAATTCGCAAATCATAAGAAACGAGGCCTTCGTGTCTGACAAATTACAAATATTGCTCGGCGAAGTCAGGGGTCTCGAAAAAGCCGTGGAAGAAGAACTTCACCGTATTCAAGAAAAGGTGAGTTTCAACATTAAAGAGGGAAAGGTCTCATTCCCGAAAGAAATTTTGAAATTCCACCGATCCCTGCGCAAGGGAACAATGAAATACCTTTTTGAATCCAATTTTTTATTTGTGGTTTCTTCGCCCATAATCTACTCCATGATCGTGCCGGTCATCATTCTCGATTGTTTTTGCCGTATCTATCAGGCGATTTGTTTTCCCATCTATCAGATCCCAAAGGTAAACCGGAAAGACTATGTGCGTTTGGACAGACACAAACTGGCCTACCTCAATGGCATTGAAAAGTTGAACTGTGATTTTTGCTCCTACTTCAACGGCACCGTTGCTTTTGCCCGCGAGATCGCCTCGCGAACGGAACAATATTGGTGCCCGATCCGCCAAGCGCTATTGATCAAAGGTGTCCACAGCCGTTACAATCGATTCCTTCAGTTCGGCGACGCGGATTCCTATCACGCTAAACTCGTCCAATTCAGAAAAGAGCTGCGGGAAGAAATCAGCGAAAACCGAAAAAATTAATGTCCACTTTATTTCATTTTTGATCGTAGTTTAATTTTTCTGCCGGCAACCATAAATTCACCTAGCCCCATATGATGAATGGTTCGCGGGCGTTTCTCCGAACGGTCAATCCAGCCTTTTAAGACTTGCAAGACAAAAAAATTGTAGGATTTCACGAGTTTCGTATCGATAACCCTGCACTCGAGATTAGCAAAACATTTTCGAATTAATGGCGCCCTAATGCTCGAAGCGCTGTCCGTGTCCAGATGAAATCGCTTAAATTTATCAACTCTTCGTCCCGATGTATTTCCACACCCCACCACCTGCTTGGCGAGTTTTACAGTGGGGATGTTGATCACGCACTCCCGTGTCGCCATCAGGGCTTTGAACGAGTGATTTCGATCGCTCACCACACAACCCACAAGAGGCGGCTCGAATTCCAAGGGTAGAAGCCACGACATCGTCATGACATTTGGAACGTTCTTGTGGCAAGTCGTTAGAAGCACAACGGGACCGGGCTCCAGCAACCGATAGACCTTAGATAGTCTCAAGGACTTTTTTTCCATAAATTTAATGGGAGGCCATTTTCCAAGAGAAAATCTTGGGCGGATTCCGCGGAGTATTTTCGATCATTGCCGCAGAATATCCCACAATGATTGGCAGAACTGGTTCGAAATCTCCTGGAATGGCTAAACGCTCTCTAAAGGACTTGGATTTTAAAACATCTCTGGCAAAGCCAATAGGGCACGTCGCAAGTCCCAGGGCCGTCGCCGCCAGCATTAAATTTTCCGCCGCGAGATAACAATCACCGACGGGCTGGAAACCGTCTTTTTGAGCGCAAATTGTGATCAGCGTTGTCGCACCATAGAAAATATCGAACTCAGGTTGAGTGAATGGAACCTTGCCATGCTCAGAAGCCTTCCTCCATTCGGAACTTTTCTTTAACAGCTCCTTCGCTTCCTGGCAGATTTCCCTAAGAAGGGCCGGATCCTGAATGACAACAAACGCCCAGGGCTGGCTATTCATCGCACTTGGCGCCTGGATGGCCGCTCCGATTAGCTCTTCAACCGCCTGCCGGCTCACTTCCCGATTCGTGTACTCACGAGTTGACCTGCGAGAATAAATCGCGTCCATAACATTGGCCTGAAAAGCCGTTTTGGTAAGTCCTTTTGCTATCTGCTCCATGTTGACTCCTATTAAAGAAATTAAATACCTGTTGGCCAAGTTTCCGGCAGCAACCCGATTTCACGGGATCTTGGAAACGCCTTTAGCGCGTGAGTTTTGTCGATGAAAACGAAATGGTCATAACGTTTTGAGAGTTCCGTTGGAACGTAGTTTTTACCGTGCTGCTCAAATATCGGCTGGTAAACCACGCCGACGGCTCTGTGGCCCTTCTTCACCGAAAGTGACGGCAAGTCGCTCAGTTTGAGATAAAATTCGCTAACACCCATTTGCTCGGCGACCCGATGAAAATATCCTTCATAGGAACTATCATTGGCCGCGGGCAATTTCATAATCTCCGGCCGTGCATCCCAGGCACGCCCCGCGAGGACTTCGCCCTTATATGTTCCAAATCCAACCAAGTGAACATTTTCCGGACCCAGCCGTTCCCGAGCCAGCCCCCCAAGATTGACGTAGCCGGCTTCCCGCATGTCGGTCGCGTGATAGTCGCCAATGTGGGTATTGTGCGCCCAAACAATGGCTTTGGCGCCGTCGTCGTATTTCTGCAGGAGCGCCATCAACGTGTCCATCATGTGCTCGTCGCGGATATTCCAGGATTGGTCATCACCCTGGAGAACGGATCGATAATAACGCTCGCCATTGCGAATGATTTTGGCGTTTTGTTTGGCATCAAATAACTCTTCGTCATGGAGTTCAGTGTCTTTCAATCGCAGACGGAGAATTCTCCTCAAAGCGTCAAGCGCCTCGGCTTCGCAACTTCCCGGCATCTTGGCTAAAACTCGCGAATAGGAAATCTCATCCCGGTCAAAAGACTCAAAACAAGAGTAGGCCTCCAAAACCTTGCGCCGCAAATCAGGTTTCAACTTGGACGCATGCATTTTTATAACTTCGATGGACTCATAAAGGGAGTAAACGTCCAATCCGTAAAATCCTGTGCCCGTCCCCCTTAAACCCTCGATCAGCTCCGCTGTCTGCTCGTTGGCCCACATCCAGGTCGGCCAGCGATTGAATTGGGCCATAATCAGGCGGGCCATTTCTCCGCCGCCTGTTTGAATATATTGATTGAGTTTGTAGCAGTCCGGCCAATCCCCCTCCACCGCTATGAACTTAAATCCGTGATCACGAATCAGCCTCTCAGAAATTAAACGGCGAAACTTATAAAACTCCTCCGTGCCATGAGTGGCCTCACCCAACATCACCACACGCGCATTGGATAGACTGCGCGCCAATTCAGCAATGCCGTCTTCGGATAGAGGGCATAATGACTGCCGAACATCTTCCACAATCTGCTTGCGCGGTTGGGCAGCTAGTCCTGCCCGCGACGGGGTCAATGTCTGCGCAAACCAGTTGGTCGCATACTCGATGACCTCATCCATTGTGTTGCCTTCTTCAAATAAATGCCCGGCTCCCGGAATAACAACCAGCTCACAATTGAAAAGCGCGGCCTTGGCTCGCTCATTGAGCTCAATCACGCCGTGATCATCGCCCCCAACAATCAGAAGAACCTTCGAGCTGATGTGCTTAAGATATTCACCGGCCAAGTCGGGCCTGCCGCCGCGACTCACAACTGATTTCACCAGTGGCTCGCTGGCCGCAGCACCCAGGGCAGCGGCCGCCCCCGTACTGGCGCCGAAATAGCCGACCGGCAAGTCTTTTAATCCCTCTTGTTTAAGTGCCCAACTGGTCGCATTGCGAAGCCGCTCCACAAGGAGAGGGATATTAAAAACGTTGGACCTATTTTCCGCTTCAGAAGGCGTCAGTAAATCAAACAACAGTGTGGCGAAGCCAAACTTGTTCAGCGCGCCTGCCACTTTTAAATTTCGCGGACTCTTATGCGTACTGCCGCTTCCATGCGCGAATATCACCAATCCTTTTGGCTGGGCCGGCACAATCAGTTCGCCCTCCAACAGCAAATTGTCGAAGGGAATGAGAACGGATGTGTCGTCCACACCTTCGCTGGCAAATCCTTCCAATAGATTCTGCACGCCTTCATCCGTCACTTGAGTAAAATCCTGGTACCACTTCCCAACGGAAAAGAACGGTTCTGGTCTCTGTAAGATGACACTTTCGTCACATACCGTAGCAATAGCAGCAACGGCGGTGCTTGAAGCCACCGGAACTGCGACAATTACTCTTTTAGGAGATTTTTTCCGTAAAAAATTGAGCGCGGCCACCATTGTCGCCCCTGTCGCAAGCCCGTCGTCGACGACCACCACCGTCTTGCCTTTGACTTCCACCGGATCACGGCCCTTGCGCCACTTGATCAATTGGGTCTTGAGCTCCTTTTGTTTAGCCTTAGCCAGGTCCTTCAATTTTTTGGATGGAATTTCCAAGTAGTCGATGGAGGCTTGCTGCCATTCAGCTCCCGATTCTGAAACGGCCCCGATGGCCAATTCTTCATGATGAGGAGCGCCGATCTTTTTGACAAAAACCAAATCCAAAGGACAATTTAATTTTCTCGCAACTTCCCAACCTAACGGGACACCTCCACGCGGCAACGCCAGGACACACACCTCTCGTCCCAAATTCATATTCAACAATTTTTCCGCCAGTAAAGCTCCGGCCTGATGTCGATCTTTGAATAAACTCATTGTTTGCTCCTGCGTCAGTTTTCCCCTATTTATCAAATTGAGGAACAGCACAGGTTATGCCATCGGCGAAACGCGCTGACTCTCAGTGAAACAAGCGCATTGAGACACATTGGCTCGCATGGAAGGTAACGTGGAGTTAATCTGTCTCGGTTCCAGCCTCAGAAAGACTCAAAAGACTGCGAACGGCTGGCACGCTCAGTGCTATAGTGCTTCCTGTGTTCGCAAGCAGCGACGCTAGATAGAGATCCAGAGGGTGTAAGTCCCTCCAACGAAACTACCAGTTCTCGTTGTAGCCTGGATCACTAAGAGGAGGAGAAACCCTCCTCTTTATTGATCGACAAAACTTTTCCGCATGTTCGTGCGAAAAGGTGGCGAGTTAGCGGTTAGTAGCGAAAGCGAACCTTGAGTCCTGAACGTCGTCTGATCGGCTTGGAACGAACGGCTGAAAGACGTGAAAAAATGCCGAGCCTCTTGAACACAGGCGAAGGCGAAAATGTTGGCGAAGAAACTGGTTGATGCAGCCAACATATTTTTTCAAGGATAGAGGATAGAACGCTAACAGGGAGTTTTATCGAAAGCGCAGACCACTGAATAGGTCGGCGGCAAGCAATTGCCGGCAAAAGTGGTGGAACAAGCAGATGCTGGTACTCGCAAGAATATCGGTGTCAGTAAAATCTACCACCATTCCTAAAGTGGTGTTTGAGGCTGAAGAAGTAATATTCATCAGCCAAAAAAAGCGGAGCCATCAGCTAGAGTGAGGGTTAACTCTTTCACTCTAAGCTGATGCGCCACTTTTTTCTATTTGGGAGGAACCATGCGATTTCTGGCACATCTTAAACAGTCTGGACGGGTTCATCCCTTGTTACTCGGCCTTCTTATACTGGCAATTGGACTTTCAGTGAACAGATGGTGGTGGCAAATTGGTGCCGTCTTGATTTTGATTGTGTTAGTCGAAAGTGTTCTCAGATACCGAGAAAATTAACTGCTGAACCTACTGAGCGACCCAGCCTCCATCCGCCACCAGGGAATGTCCCGTTACAAAACCTGCCTTATCCG
>JBFWON010000150.1:0-5998 GCA_050250515.1 Bdellovibrionales bacterium
GGTCACTCTTGTGTACTTTTTCAAAGTGCAACTCCTTTAAAATTTGTTGTGGTAAATGAGTTTTTAGGCCAAGAGTGGCCTGTTTTTCAATTACCAGGAGTTGCACTGGAATATTGAATTCAGCGGATTACTTTTTGGGCCGTCGGCGCGTCATCGTGACGACGGACAAAAAGGACGGACTACTTTTTTTGGAGTCGTTGCGTCGATGCGCCTCCTATTGCGCCACCAGACTGGTGCACGCGAATGGTCTGACCTTATGAAAACAGCGAAGCGGCGCCTTCTGAAAACTACGAAGCGGAGCTTTCTGTTCTACGTGTGTCCGATTTTCGAATCAACTGGGCCCGGGCCCAGTTGATTGGTACAGGAAGCAGCAGAAGATTAAGGTCTCTCCAAAAATAGGCTTCACGGACTGGGTGTCAATCTAATCAATCTCGTCTTCGCAGCGGGTCCAAAGCTCTTGGAGAGTGGTGGACTTTCGGCGAATGGCGCTCACACATAAATAATCAAACCAGTCTTCGCCCTCATCATCCCAGATCGAGGCGCGGGAGTGAACGTAAGTGTCTTCGTAGGTAGAGCCATTGCCACCGGCAGGTTCTTCGCGGAGCAAAGAGAGCGAATAGAAATCGACCACTCGTCCATCGCGATTTTTGAAGTGCTTGGCGATTCCGTCTTCGACGATTTGATAGTAGGGGCTTTGTGCCCACGCACAGAAACTAAAGGTCACGGCCCAAAAGGCCAAAGCGCGAATGATCATGAATTCCCCCTGTCAAGGACTCACGATTAGCAAGGCCGGGGCATAGGGGCAAGCCCGGCCGCAGGAGTTCATGAAAGTTGAGCGCCTCTTAGAGCGAAAAACTTAAATTCACGCCGGTCCAGAGGCCGTGCTGATAGATTTTAATTCCGGGAACGAGGTCGAACAGCCCGTGAACATAGTTGGCGTCAAAGACCATTCCCACTGTCCGGTTGAAGTTGACTCTGTAGCCCGCGCCCACTTGACCGAACATATTAAGGCCGGTCCAGTCCGCATCGCTGATGCGAGAGCTGTCCTTTTCGTCTGAGGAAGAACTGGAGGTGCTCGATATGTAAGTGGACTTATAGTGAAGGCGCCAGCGTCCACCCAGAAGATAAGTGGGAATCACGCCACCGCTAATAAAAAATCCTGAAGATCGGCAGCCACGAAAGCAAAACTGGCCAATCAAAGGGAGGGCCAATTGTTCCAGCTCTAATTCGCTGTAGGACCGGCTCGTGTAGGTGCTGTCCGAGCTAGACTCAAAGGATCGGCGCACATTACTCTTGAAATTGGTGCGGATAAAATGAAGACCGGTTTGCAAGTCAGCTCGGGTGGAGAGTGGTACAGCCAATCCAAGTCCTGCAGAATGACCGGGCTCTGCATTATATTGCACTTTGTGTTCCGAATCATTTCCTCGATTGAGGTCACCACCTCGTATAGTCATCAGAACAAAACCGAGTTTTGGTTCAATACTGATCCCTGATTTCTCTTCCACAACCGAATCGGTACTGAGGGCGCTTTGCCCACTGCCCGAGGTCGAGGGCTGAGTTATCAAATAGTGGCTGCGCTCTTGCGACACAGGCTGCGCGCGCTTCATCTTAGTCGATGTTTTTTTGCCGGCTGTTTTCTTGGTCGCCGCCAAAGAGGCCGGTGACAAAATAAGGACCGAAAGACTTAAAACTGTCGCTAAAAATCCTTGATATCGCATATAACCTCTAATCACTTGGTTTCGGCGGGAGATGTCGCAATGACCGTGCCGAAGCAGTAGCACTTTTTGGACAGGCGTACCGGCGCCCGGCCCTATTTTTCCAATAGCCAGTCGGCGGCTTTGGGAACCGTCGAGAACACTTTCATCGGCAAGCCAATTTGTGCGGTCCTGAGGTAAAGATTTATCATCATGCGGGAAATAGGGTCCTGGCTAATGACCATGGCCAATTTGCAAAAGTGATGGGCCAAGTCGGGATCGGCGTAGACCAGTCGTGTTTCGGGAGTGAGAACCATAGCTCCCCGAAGATCCACGAGCAGGGGGCGGCGATTTCCATTCGAGAGCTGTTTGCAGACGGACACATTCTCTTGAGCGGCGGCCACAGGTTGATCTTGGCCCGGTTCAATTCGAACGTAAATGATTCCGTCTTCACGTAAACCAATTTTGGCGACGGAGGTTTGCTGCCATGACTTCGGTTCCATATCTAAGAGTCGATGATTTATGAAGTCAGGTCCAGAGGTTAGTTTTTCTTAAATTCCGCCGCCGATAAACTGGCTCAACTCTTTTCGGTCCTCTCGGTCGAGATGAAAAATCAGAGGAGGCATAGCACCGGTCGAGACCAAGTGGCGAATGGCCATAAAGTGTTGTCGGGTTAACGTGCCTCTTCCGCCCGGTCCATCAAAGTGACAACGCTGGCACAGTTTGGTCGGAATGGGTTGGTTTTCAAAAGGACCTCGATACCGAAACGGGTTGTGCCCCAATCTTAGGGTCCGGTCTTTTACGAGTTCAGAGGGATCTTCCAAAACTCTTCCCGCGACTTTAATGCTGAGATTCCACATTTGGATTCGAAGTTTATTTTTAAGCGATAGCGGTGCAGACCGAGAGGCGTAATTCGGTCGAATGGCTCGAGGACCATTGGGATGGCACATAAAGCACGCCACTCGAAGAGGCGCAGGCTGGTGATTCTCCAGCTGATCAAAGTTCGCCCAGGTCTTCCCGCTGGAACTGTGCAACCGAATTCGCAAGTGTTCCCACTTTTCTGGGTCCGCTTTCACGCCGTGGTGACTTTGCTTCATGTTCCACACCACCTCACCACCAGTGAGGACTTGGCGAGAGATTTCATTGAATACGGGGCCGCCATGGATCGTTTTGGATTCGATAGACTCAATCAAGATGGGACTTGTGTCATGCCAGAGAAGGGCCGCACCGCCGAGCACCAGCCCGGCGGTGGGAAAGATCAGTAAAAAGAGTGAGATCAGAAGCTTCCGCATTGGAAGGTGGTTTCGTTCATGGCGTTCGATTTCAAAGTGGCGGTCGTGTAAGAGAAGTGGCAACCATCTCGTCCGCAATACTGGTTGGTGTCGTAGGAGGAAAAGACCGTGAGGCTCGCCGGATTCTCATCTTCGTCCTGTAGCAGGTAAGTCTGAGTCGTCTTGGTCGCGCCCGTGGCCAGGTAATCCGTATGCGAACTGTAGGAGCCCACGAACAACTGACCAAGAGGGGAGCTTTTACTCTGTTTAACGAAAACCAAGCCATGTTGCTGGCCTTCAGAGGCCTGGCCCAAATGAAAGGCTTGAAGAGTGGTGCCATTATCGGCCGTGCAAACGGTTTGTGGAACGGACAGCAGCGCAGGTGGCGGTGGAACGAGTTCGCCCGCCAGACCCATTTGGCCGAGTAAAGCGAGGGATACTAAGAATGCATTTTTCATTTTCATCTCCTTTTTTGAGAACGCCATCAAAGCGTCCGAAGAAGGAGATAGCCCGATTTACCCATTTAGAAAATTTAATTGAATTTAAGAATACTTAAGCATATCTAAACGTCATGATTTCGGCTCTTCATCTCGAAGCGTTTTATGAATCGGCTAAATCCCGCCACTTTGGCCGAGCGGCCGAGGCGCTGGCCATTACTCCGTCGGCCCTGTCGCAACGAATCTCGGGGCTCGAGGCCGACCTGGAGATCACGCTCTTTATTCGCGACCCAAGTGGACTTCGATTGACTGAGGCGGGTGAGACTCTGCTTCGCTATTGCCAAGTCCAACAAAGTCTTCAGCAGGACATGCTCACCCATCTTGGACTCAAAAAGAACTCCCAGAAACTTTCTGGCCAGCTTCGAATTGCGGGATTCTCGTCAGTGATGCGTTCGGTGTTGATTCCTACGATGGCGGATTTCTTGCGGCAACATCCGGACGTCCACTGTGAATTTCAAAGCTTTGAAGTCAAGGACCTCCTGCGCGTCTTGCGAAATGCCGAGGCCGACTTGGTGGTGTTGGATTTTCATCCCGCCAAGGCCGGCATCGTCGAGCATGTTTTGGGCCAAGAGGAATACGTGGTGATTGAGAGCTCAAAGTTTCGTTCCCCACCGGATCTTTTTTTGGATCACGGGCCCCATGACAACGCGACCGAGTCTTTTTTTGCGAGCCAACCCAAACCGCCCAAGACCTACCGTCGATCCTTCATGGGCGACGTCTACGGAATTCTCAATGGAGTGGAACTGGGGCTGGGACGGGCCGTGATGTCGCGGCATTTGATCAAAGGGGCGAAAGGCGTTCGTCGAATCCGCGGCCATCGAGCTTATCACCGGGACGTGGTGCTTTGTTACTTTGAGCAGCCCTACTACTCCGCACTCCACAAAACTGTTGTTGAGCTTCTTACGAACGGTTGTCGGCAAAGGCTCTAGCGCGTCTCAGGTTGGGACTCTTAGAGTGCGTCCTTGTGAGGCGGACCAAATTAACGCATCATATCATTATGAGGGTCTCATCCATCTTGACGGTACTTCTGGGGTCATTCGTTCTCTCCGGCTGCGGAAAAAGCGGCGGCGGAACCTTACACATACATGTCGAAGCCGCCAATGGCGCAGCGGCGGTTCCCAGCGGCGGCGGCCCGAAAAAGCTGCAGAGCTTCTGGACCGAGATCAATGGACTCTACACTCTTGATCTAAGATCGGCGGCTTTTGGAGTCACTTCCTCAGTGCCAGTTCAGGCGATCACGGGACAAAGCTGTACTTGCTCGGTTTTGATTTCTGGCGGTGAAACGACGGGCACAATGACCGTATCGAACTGCTCGGGTGCCGCTCAATGTACGACCTTCAATACAGCCGGTAATTATTCGCGCAGTGGATCCGACCTTCTAATTTGCAGCGGCGCTCAATGCCAGACTTTGCGATGAGGTTAATGTGAGAAATTGGATGTTCAGTCTAATATTGATGGCGATGATGGGCGAAGCACAGGCGCAAATGTCCACTGTGCCGTTGTTTGGTTCCTCCGTTCGTAAAAATACGATGTCCAACTCGCGCAAGACTAGGCAGCCACAAGCGGTTCGCAAAGATTCGGTTCGCACACAATCCGACCTAAGTGAGCCATCGGAGGTTTTTTCTCCTTCGCATTTTTTTATTTCTGGGTATTACAGCGGAGCCAATGAGGGCACTTATTCTGGCAATGCCAATGTTAAGACTCTCAACATCAGCTCTGATTATAAGGCGACCGAAAGCACAGAGGGCGCTCCTGGCCTTGCGGGTGGCTACATGTACAAACCCGAGTGGGGCTTTGGCTTCAGCGGACTTGTCGGCTACGAATTCCCGCGAAAATCGAAAGGCATCAAAGGAACGGCCGGAAACTTAAAAATCACCGGAACCTATGAGGGCGACGTGAGCACCAGCCTTATTAGCGGTGTGGCCAACGGGCTATTTGTGTTCAATCGTTGGATTTATCTTTCGGCCGGTTTCAATTATCCATTTATTATGACCGACAGTAACGCCGACCTAACTGGTCTTCCTGGTTATCAGCTGGGCTTGGGCTCGTCCGTCACCAATCATCTTGGTGTTCGCCTCGAGTATCGCGTGCTGCGCATGAAGGGGAAAATTGATGTCCCCAATCAGTTGGATATGACCATTGATGAAGCCCAATTTCCTGGGTTTTTATTGTCCGTCGACTATTCTATTTAAGCTCGATTGATTTCGGTGTGAACGAGGCTTGCGATCCGCTCATCTGAAAGTAAGCGGATGAATTTCATCACCACTTCAGGCGCTTGAATCTGCTCCAACTCACGGTGCAAAAGAGGGACGCGTTGGTTCCCTAGGTTCGCGCCCAGGATCTTGTTAAAAACTTCTAAGAGCTGAACGTCTTCGCGAATGACGATAACCACCTGAGCGAGATAATCAAGGCCATCGCTCATTCGACCAATCCATGCAAAGTGCGAATGGCCGACTCGCGCTGAACGGGATTCACCAAAACCGTACTCGACTGTGATGTGAGCAAGCACTTATGGGCTGAGATACCAGCCGCCGTC
>JBFWON010000151.1:0-5970 GCA_050250515.1 Bdellovibrionales bacterium
ACGGCGTAGGTCACTCTTGTGTACTTTTTCAAAGTGCAACTCCTTTAAAATTTGTTGTGGTAAATGTGTTTTTAGGCCAAGAGTGGCCTGTTTTTCAATTACCAGGAGTTGCACTGGAATATTGAATTCAGCGGACTACTTTTTGGGCCGTCAGTGCGTCAATTGACGTACTGACGGCCCAAAAAGTAGTCCGAACCCTCACGAGAAGTGGAGGGCGACGATGTCCTCCATTTGGGCGGCGGCCAATTTTTTTAAAGCGCGCAGGTCGCATTGTTCAGAGGCCGCCATCGTCATAAAGCCGGTGATCCAAGTTTGAATCGACCAGGCGAGGGCGTCGGAATCCCAGGGCTCCTTCAAGGTTATTTTCGATTTTTCGCATACGCGAAGGATCAAGAAACGAATCCGCTCCCGACCCGTGCGTCGGATTTCATTGTTCATGGCGCGAAATCGCTCGCTGGTGGCGCAGAGGTGATAAAAGTACAGCCAAAATGGCTGATACTTCGGGTTGGCGGCCAGCCAGTCGAGTGAACACACAGAAAATTGAAACAGGGCCTTAAGCGGTTGGTGAGCATGCTTCTCAATTTCTTTAATCATGTGGGCTTTGAGATCTTCCAGCACCAACATCACGCAATCCATTAACAGCGTGTCCATACTGGGAAAGTAATAATGCACCAAAGGTTGCTGAACTCCAGCCGCCTTAGCAATTTGAGCGAAAGAGGTATTGTGAACCGCATTTTCGGCAATACAATCAATAGCCGCGACAATGATTTCTTGCTTGCGGGCGGCGGGGTCTAGCCGGCGCGATTTCGACTTCCGTTTCATCCTGAATAGATTATCGGATTTTCATCGATAAAACTTTAAAAAATTTTCTTAGTTTTAGTATAATTTTAAATAGTTATTGAAAGTTATTAAATAGGCCTCTATGAAGAGCCCCATGACATTGGGGTTTAGGGCTCTCATTTGCTTAGGGATTCGAATTATCAATAACGGGTAGGGCGCCTTAGTTTCCGCCCTCAAAGGCCTGTAAAAACAGGTCCGAAGCCGTGTCGGCTCCGGCCGGGTTACATCCTCTGGCTTTGTAAACCAAACATCCACCCTTATTCTCAACGAGTCGAACCTTCAAGATGAGTGTTCCAGCCTCGGTGATTTTTGAGCGCACGCATTTGCCAGCAGCGCGGCTAACGCAAGTGCGGAATTCGTAGTCGATCAGGTTTTCTTGATTTAGTCCGACCACGAGATCGGCCACTCCTGGATTAAGCCCCACGCTAAATTGGATGCGGCCCTTAGGGTTTCGATCCAGATTGAGTGAGCGAGGTCGAGCCTCGGCACAGCCGTTTCGGCTGCGGGCGGTTATAAACACGTCACCGCTCATTCGGCGTCCGACCGGGAAGATGGTCACAAATCCTTTGGGGGTCTTCACATTCTCCCAAGTTTTTGAGATGACCTTGCCTTCACAGTTTTTACGCCAAATCATAGTGCGGCCGCCATAAACAGTAATCGTTTTACGTTGAAGAGCTCGCTTCGGATCGATGGAACGATCGCCCGCAGTGGGGCAGATCGGCTGGCCGCCGGGACCGGGTTCAATGATCACGGGGGGTGTGGGCTCAACGGGAACGACCGGAGCGGGTCCGGGCTGAACTATTACAGGAGGAGTCGTATCCACCGGTGGGTTCGTAGGGCCCGGCTGGACTATGACAGGATCTGGTTGTGCCGGATCAGGCTGAACGATCGGATCCGGCTCGGTGGGGCGAGTGGGATTGGGTGGAAGCGGTTGAGCCGGTTCCACCGTTACGGGTCGAGCCGGAGGTGGCACCGGGGGAGCAGCATCGGTGGTGGCCGCGGCCGAGCCATCTGGTTTGTTCACAGTCTTCATCCGCGCATTACAGGCGGTGAGAGCGAGACATGAAATTACAACAACGTGAGTGACAATCCTCGGCCCTAACATCGGAATCCTTCCCTTCAAAATCGCACCAGATGGCGCTACGTTCAAATCACTGCCTAACTAGGCAATATCGAGGCCAACAAAATCCTAAAACGCGATGCTGTAGTTAATTTCTGCGACCGGACCCGCTTTTGAAATCTCGAGGTCCGTTTTTTCTCCGTTGGGTTTCACATAAGATAAAGATCGAGAGGTGTCATATATCATAGCACCGGCGCCAATTTCGAGAATGTGACCGACTCGCGCTTCGGGGCGGAATCCCCAAACAAACTGATAGTACCCGCCGAGTCGTGCGTAGGTGCTCTCCCATTTCTTGTTGGTTTCCTGAGATTCGCGCAAACGCTTGTCATCCCCAAAAATGAAGATCGCAGGATCTCGGTCATAGCGTCCCCATTTGGCTCGGCCTGAATTCCAGGCGTGTCCTACAGCAGTCCTTAGCAAAAAGCCCCATCGTCCGTAGCCATTCTCTCGAAAGAAGATAGTGGCGTTGGCCTCGAGCTTAGTGCTTTGGTATTTGAGTTCTTCTTTGTAGTACTGAGCATTGTCTAAGCTTCCACCACTTTTGTTGTCTTCTTTCTGTCCCACGGAAAAATCAGTTCCTAGAATCAACTGGCCGCCGAAGCGATATCCGTAGCCGAAGGAAAGTGCCGCACCGTCGAAGGCTCGGATGCCTGAACGAAAGAAATGATCGTGGTCCGCCACTCCGTCCTCGTCAATAATCTGGCGCCCTTCCAATCGAGAGGTCGACTGATCATCCAAGCTACGCGTTTCAGTTTCGGCAGATGCCGTTACCGCAGTCGAGAGTCCCAGTATTAAAGTCAGCAGGCGAAGTGACATAGAGTGCTCCTTATTAGTTCAACCGATCAGACCGCTTCAAATCGCGTTCCGCCTTGAAACCGAAGGGAGTGCAGATAGGAATGATATTAAGGACCAAATTTGGCGGGCTCGAGCGAAAATCGGCAGGCCGCCGGCGTTTCTTGCCCCGCCCGCAGTTTTACCGCGGCGGCGCGAACTTCTTCAAATCGATGTGTCCACAGGGCCAAAAACTCTTCAAATGAGTTGAACGCCCGAGAACTTGCCTCTTCACCAGTCACCTGTGGATGAAAGCGAATTTGACCTCGACCTGTCACGGGTTCCTGTGGGTAAAGCTGCTGTGTTTTTTCATGAATGAGCTTTTTAAGCTCCGGCCAATTGATCGACTGTCCTTGACGCTGAATCTTGTTGAAGGCCTTCCTCGCTCTCTCTTCGAGAATTTTTTCTGGAGCTTTGTTCGCATCTTTTAAGTCGAGAGCGAGAAAAATCGCCATATTTGCGGCCGCCTCGGGGTGAAGGTTGTTCTGGCGAATTCCAATCCATGCCAGTGAGTTAAAGGCCGTCGCAAAATCTATAAGTTCAACCTGATTCCAAAGCATAAGTTTTCGAAAACCATTGACCATTTCCTGAGGCACTGAATTTTGAACAAGATGTTGTTCTAGGGCTTCTGTGACGGCCAGTACGTAGCGACTGACTTCGCGCAGGTGCTCGTTCAACACGGGGGGAGTAAGAATGGCTCCACTATGAAAACTCAAATCGTGGATCATGTGGTTGCCACCTGGCGCAATGGGAAGCTGGCCTTCGACCGCATACTTTCGTACATAACTATCCAGGCGAAGCTTTCCATTTGCGCCTTGATAAAAGGTGAAGGGAATGGGGGCTTGTCCTTGGCGAGTGAGCTCGGCGTTCACTTTTGAAATCGCGGCATTGAATTCCTTCACATCGGGCACCCACATGTCGTGCTCGGAGGTAATGTCGAAGCCAAACACCTGGGCGGCCTCACAACCCATGGCCTCAACAAACCAGCGAGGATCGCCCTGCACATCGTAGTGCAGAGTGGAGTGGAGGGAAGCCCATGTCCCGCCCTCTCGAACCAGATGAATCAAGTTCCCTCCTAAGGGGCCGGGTCGCGATTCTCCCACTTTGACTGTGGACGTTTTTTCGCTAGGCAGGAAGCCCGTGGCAGGATCAGCTAGAAGTAGTGCGGCACATAGCTTCTCGGCGCCGCCATGAGCGAAGACCTGGATTCCAAATCCAAGCGACAATGACATTATAAGCGCCAAGTGACAAAAAATGCGAGTCAGCGAGTTACCTGCTGGGATTTGAGAATAGTTGGACATAAGTAATGGCACAAATTGCAGGTTTTGTACCCAGAGACATTATTCACGGCGGCAGTCTAACTCCGCCGTGAATTTGAGAGATTCAGGTCACTTAGGACAAAATGGTTGGCTGGGATCGAGCGTGCAGATCATCTGGCAGATCGAGGGATCACCATAAGGGCAGTTGGGGTCAGAGCCGCCGCCGCCACCGCCACCGCCGCCGCCTCCGCCTCCGCCGGAGGTGGGCTGAAACCAACAGCGTGAGCGAAAACCCACAGAGTGGTTACCCTGGGTGCAGCTTCCGGCTTGGTAGTCAGTGTCACTCAGCTGCTCCGAAACAGGAACGGTGCATAGAGTACCTGCGAAGTAAGTGTCCATGCGGCACTGAGTGGCCGGATGGTCGTCGTTGGTTCGGCTGACTTGGCTCGTGTCAGGCGTGGCGAAGTTCGGTAGGTTGTCTTCTTTGCGCAAAGATTTGAATAGATAGGCGGTGGAAGTCCCGGCCATCGAAATGCGCATACAGAGATCTTGCTCGCGTTGTGAGGTGAATTGCGACATACATTGCTGTCGAGCGGTGGGGTCAATTTCGGCCCGGGAAATAATTCCTGCATTGTCATCGTTTTTAAAGAGCTCTCGTAGACACTTGAGGGTCGCGAAGTAGTCCGACTCCCCTTCGTTCGAGGCCCAGGATCCGCCGAAGAAACTTTGCACTTTTGGAGCGCCTCCGAGGTGATGGCCCATCTCGTGACACGCGATCAAAGCTTCGCCCTCGAAGGTGACGTCGGGGTGACGAGCTATACCGCCGTACATATTGATGATCCACTGATTTCCACGCTGTTCAGCGCTGGCATTCACGGTGGCATCGGTCCAAAGACGATTGACGACCAAGCGTGCCCCTTTTTGGGCGACGACATTCGTGTAGAGCGTCTCTATGCGATCCATGATCTCATTGTATTGAATTTCGTTTATGCCGCCGTTATTGCGGACACCTAAAATTCGAACTCCCACCGGAATCTTCAAATCGTTTGGTGGCAAGAATCCTTCACAAACCTGATGGGACTGCGAAGCTGCACTTGTTGTTAAGGCCAAAAGTATAACGGCGCCAATCGAGAACGCCGCTCGTAATGATTTCATTCACTCCTCCTTGAGATGAGGAGTTTAGGTTAGCAGGACCCAGATCAAGGGCCACCTTGGGACTTGTTAAATCCGTTAAGATACAGTCTGGGCCCTAGTTTCTGGACGTAGGTGGGGTCGACTAGAGTCTAGACATGAGTCCTGAGAGTTCCGCTGGATCTCAATTTGATCTCAAAATATCTAAACCGATTCGTATGGTTAATCTGTCTCATTTGGTAACAGAACGTTTGACTAGGTCTGGTCTTTGCAGTTTAGACGACTCTATGAAGCCTCACATTCTTACATTGGTGGTTAGTGTTCTTCTCGTCACCGGTTGCGGCAGTGGTGGAGATGGGACGGGGAATAACTTAGATAATCCTCTTACCATATCTCCAGTGAGTTGCGACCATCGCGGCCATTCTTCATTGGCGGATCGTCAGTGTCGAACCTGGTCGGGCGCGGCGTTTGCCAGTGCCAACTTATCGGTTTCTTGTAGTGCGATTGAATCGGGATCTTATTTTGATGGACGCTGTCCACGCACTAATTTAGTCGGTGTCTGCGTTCTCAACCACAATACGAACCTTCAAACCGAATTCTATTACTACAGCACGGACTATACTGTCTCTACGGCAGAAGCCAATTGTTCCAACAAGAATGGGGCTTCGAGCGGAACGGGCGCCACGACAGCGACTTGGTTTCTACCTGACCAGTTTTTAATAAGCGACCGCCACTTAACTCAAAGCGGTTTCTCAAAGACATAAGAATCGTAAGTTTTGCCTTCCCAGT
>JBFWON010000152.1:0-5945 GCA_050250515.1 Bdellovibrionales bacterium
GGCCCGGCGGTGCGTCAACCCCCCCGACGGCCCAAAAAGTAGTCCGAACCTAGAAACTCAAAACTTTCCAGGAAAAATCGACGCCGTCGAGTTGGCCCACATCAAATCGCGGCGTGAGCATGACCACCGGATCATAGTCTTCTTCCGCGGGAGGGCCGTCCTCCATACTCGGAACGACATACACAACGTAAAGTCCAAGTAGAATTCCAGTATACAGACCCAGCGAAGCACCGCGCGCCACTTTGTTGAGATTGTCACTCGGCTTATCAACAAATGCCAATGAGGCCGCGCCCACCAAAGTTCCAGCCAACACTCCGTAAGTGCAACTCATTATAAACTCGCGAGTCGGATTGCTTTTTGGTGGCTCCTGCAATTGGTTTTGTCCCTGCGCCCAGACGGCAGGACCACTAACAAATCCACTTAGACTTAGAGCCAGTAGAAGGCGACGCATGCCATTTTAGGGTTTCGCGATTTCCTCAATCTGTCAATCCATCGACGGGCAAGAACTCAAAACGGCCGGGCTCCACGAGGACAATCTGCAACACACATGGCTCAAATTCCGACAGAAAACCGGCCACACGACAAAGCCTTGCCAGTTGACGAAAACCCACGCCGCCCAAATCACCGGCGGCTTCCGACTTGACTTCGAGCAGATGCAAAACGCCGCTTGTATCCCGCGCCAGAATATCGATCTGAATCCCAAAGATTTTCACATCGTGAAACAAGATTCGCCAGTTTTGATTCTGTAAATACTCAATTGCGGCCACTTCGCTGGCCGGTACGCTAGGATGTGACGATTGCGCCAGACGACTCGACGACCACTTCGGCCGGCAAGACTCCGGCAAAGGTGAATCTGTGCGCCTCACACGGACCCAAC
Source organism: Bdellovibrionales bacterium (assembly GCA_050250515.1). Lineage (GTDB taxonomy): Bacteria > Bdellovibrionota > Bdellovibrionia > Bdellovibrionales > UBA1609 > JALHOQ01. Next base: position 878 of record JBFWON010000152.1, read on the forward strand.
GACGCCAAGGCAAGTCGATGTTGTTCGGTCCCGTAGCCTTTGTGTACTTCAAATCCATAGCCTGGAAACTTCCCCGCATACTCGCGCATCAATCGATCGCGCGTGACCTTGGCGACGATCGACGCCGCCGATACGTTGTCCAACCGTTGATCTCCTTTGATCACGGCCGTTTGCTCAAATCCCTTTAAGTCCGGGATTACAAATTTGCCATCGACCAACACATGGCCACCTGTCCGCTTCAAGCCCTCGACCGCTCTACGCATGGCCAAAAGAGAAGCTCGCAAGATGTTGATCTTGTCGATCTCTTCTTCTGATGCAAAACCAACAGCCCACGTGTGCTCGCTTACAATCAAGGAATAGAGTTCCTCCCTCCGAGCCTCGGATAAAAGTTTCGAATCTCGGAAGGGGTTCGGACGGATTTTTCGAGAGAGAATCACGGCCGCCGCGACTACGGGGCCAGCCAGGCATCCGCGCCCGGCTTCATCAACGCCAATGATAGGTGGGGGGGCAAAGGCGCACCAGTCTAGGCGCGCACGAGAAGGCTTACTTTGTTTTCGGGGCTTTTTCTTCTTTAGCTTTGGCTTCTTTCGGAGCTTCTGGCTTGGCTGCTGCATCGGTGGTTCCGCTCGTGGTGGTTTCTTCACCGTGATAGATTTCACTATCAAGACGAGCTTGTCGACCTTTTAAGCCGCGCAGATGAAACAGGCGAGCTCTTCGCACTTTACCGCGCGAGATCAGCTCCACTCGGTCAATAGCGGGCGACAAAAGCGGCCAAGTTCTTTCCACGCCCACACCGCTCGAAATTTTGCGAACAGTGAAGGTGCGGCCCGCTCCGGAATTTTGCACCTTAATAACAACACCTTCAAAAAGCTGGATACGCTCTTTCTCACCCTCTTTAACTTTCACGTAAACACCCACGGTGTCGCCCGTATCAAAGGGGGGAAGCTTCTTCTTGGTTTTCAAACGATCCCAAGTTACACGACGAACTAAATCAGACATAACGCACTCCAGCGGAAATCATAAGAGATTGCAGAATCCGTCGGTTTACCAGGTACCTAGCAGGCGGTCAAGAACGATGCTCACAGCCGATCGGACCGAAAGATGTCGATAGTCATCCTGCGAAGCCCCCTTCAACGGGGCCAAGAGCCGGTCGGCCTGAGCTAAGACCTGATCCCCAAGCCCGAAACCCGTTCCAAAGATCAGAAGGGTCTCCCCCTCTTCGTCCCAAATCCGCTCCCTAAGCTCCTTAAATTCGATGCGGGGGGTGGGCAGATCTCGGGCCGAGGTCGCAACCACCAGTGGACGCTTCTCATAGGTTTTAAGAGCGTCTTCCACGGTTTGCACCAGCTCAATCATGCCCAAGGCGGTTTTGCGTTTGGGATTGTACTCGGAGCCCACACCCAGCCGCCAATGGTCTAAAACCCTCGAGACGAAACTCAGCTGCTCCTGCATCCGATTGACGATGAAATATTTCCGTACGCCGTAGGTGCGCGATGCCCGGGCGATATCGTGAATATCGAAGTTGGTCACATTGGTGCACACGGTTTTTCGAGCCCGGTCGAAGACCGGCCAGTGCACCAGGGCCACATCCAACCGCCCTTTTGGAAAACTCATACTCCCTCCAGAAGTGCCGTTAGATCTACCCGCTTAAGGCCTATCACCGCAAGGTCGCTCTCATTCAATTTTTCCAAGGACCTGGCGGCGCTCACCAGACTCTGATCTCGCTGAACTAAATCAGGCCTAAGAAGAAAAGTGCGCACCAAACTGACGGCCCCCAAAAATTTCTCAATCTCCGCGTGATGCCCGCTGAGGAGCGGTGACGGAACGGCCTGGCCTCGCCATTCACGCGGGCGAGTGTATTGAGGTGCCTCCAAAAGATTCTTTGAAAAACTATCTGACACGGCCGAGGCCACATTGCCCAAAAATCCGGGCAGAAGCCTCGCCGTGCTTTCAATCACGACCATGGCCGCCAACTCACCACCGTTTAAGACGTAGTCGCCAATAGAGATTTCCTCGGCCCCTGACTGCAAAACAAAGCGATGATCCATGCCTCCGTAACGGCCGCAAAAAAGCGCAATGGTTTTACCCTTGATCTGGGACCATTCCCGGGCTCGAGCCTGCGTCCAAGTCTTTCCTTGCGGCGACAACACCACGGGCAAAACCTCGCCTTCGGCTCGCAATTTCTCGAGCTGAAGCATCAATGGTTCGGCCATCATGACCATACCGTCGCCGCCACCAAACGCTCGATCGTCGATCGTGCGATGCACATCCGTCGCCATCTCACGAGGATTGTGGACCGAGATATTGAGCAGACCTTTTTTATAAGCCTGACCTACAAGGCCCTGCTCGCAAAAGGGTGTCATCAATTCTGGCATTACGGTGACAACAGCGAACTTCATCATTCCTCGAGGTCAATCAACCCTTCTGGTAAATCCATTTCGATCACACGATGGGCACGATCGATATGCACCAAAAAGGCCTCCACCAACGGGATAAGGGACTCTCGCCCATCGAGCAACCGAACTTTCAATAGGTCTTGGGCGCCATTGCTGGTAAAGCCGACCACCTCTCCAATGGGCGCTTGCCTCTGCTTTACTTGAAAGCCTAAGACTTCCGCCAAAAACAGGTTCTCTCCGGGCCGTGAGACTAAGGCGGACTCTGTGATAAAGACCTCAGATTTTCTCAGCAACTCGGCGGCATTTCGGTCGTCGACGCCCTTGAACTTTACGATCAAGCCTTCTTTAAAGGGCTTCGCACGCTCCAAAGGCAGCGGCTTCAGCTGGTCGGCAAGAACAAGATAGAGTTCTTCCACCCGGTCTAGCCAATCGGCTCTCCCGGCATGCAGTTGTATGTAGATTTCACCTTTGAGTGCGTGGGCGTCTTTAACCCAGCCCACGCCATGGTAACCGGAAAATTTATTCGACGATCTCAAGGACACTGCGTTTATGCAGCTTTGTGCTGGCCGCATTCAAGATCGTTCGCATCGAACGAGCCGTGCGCCCCTGCTTGCCAATGACTTTGCCCAAGTCTTCTTTGGCCACTTTAAGTTCGACCACAGTCGTTTGCTCTCCAACAATCTCATTCACTTCCACTTCATCAGGCTTATCCACGAGTGATTTCGCCATGAATTCCACCAGATCTCTCAGCGACGACGGGTCCATTTACTCCACCTCTATGATGACAATTCGCACTTAATTGGTTCAGTCAGTATAGCGCATTGAATAGTTCAGGCTAGGCCTGAAAAATTCCTAGCCCTGTGCCTTTCGCACCAGGCTTTTCACACGATCCGAAGGTTGCGCGCCTTTGCTCACCCAGGAGTTGAACTTTTCCATGTCCACATCAAATGGCTTCTTACCTTCAACCGGCCGTGGATCATAATGTCCAATCACTTCAATACACTTTCCATTCAGCCAGCGGCGCGAATCCGCAACGGTCACCCTGTACTTTGGGCTGTGCTTTTTGCCGAATCGAGCCAGTCGAATCACGACCATATTTGTTACTCCTTAGAGACGAGTTTAGTTCCCTTTAAAACGTATTCCAAAACGCAAAAGAGCCCAGGAATTACACCGATTTCCGAATGAGGGCAACAAAATAACGCCTCGCGGAGCTAGCTTAAGTCGTGGGCTAAAACATCCGCCCACGGCCCCCCATTTTCATCATTTGCGACATCATTTTCTGGGCTTGGGTGAATTGTTGAACCAATTTGTTGATGTCTTTGACCTCGGTCCCCGACCCGTTGGCAATGCGTAGACGCCTCGAACCATTCAGGATTTTCGGATTTTGTCGCTCTTCCGGGGTCATAGATCGGATGATGGCCTCAATCCGCTTCATTTCTTTTTCCGGGGGGGCCATGTCTTTCATTTGTTTGGTCAGCTGCCCCATCCCCGGGATCATCTTCATAATCGACTCTAACCCACCCATTTTCTTCATCATTTGGATTTGGGAGAGGAAGTCCTCCAGCGTAAACTGTGCCTTGGCCATCTTGCGGGCAGATTCCCGGGCCGTCTTTTCGTCGATGACCTCTTGGGCTCTTTCGACCAGCGACATCACATCGCCCATGCCCAGAATGCGGCCAGCCAGGCGATCGGGATGAAAGACTTCGAGATTCCCCACCTTTTCGCCCACACCTAAAAATTTAATTGGCACTCCGGTGGCGGACCGGATACTGAGCGCGGCACCACCTCGGGCATCGCCATCCACCTTAGTCAAAATCAGACCGGTCAGTCCTAAGCGCTGGTGAAAGCCCTCGGCGACCTGCACACTCTGTTGCCCCAACATGGCGTCGGCCACCAACAAAACCTCTTGGGGCGGCCAGAGCTTTTTCCACTCAGCGAGCTCATTCATCAAAGGCTCATCAATTTGCAGTCGACCTGCCGTATCGACAATGACGACTTCGATCATCTCGGTTTTGGCCCACTCAGAGGCCTCGTTTTGTAGCTCAGAAACACTCATCCCCACTCGTGTAGGAAAGACTGGAATATTGTTCTGCTTGGCCAACACTGTGAGTTGCTCGATGGCGGCGGGACGGCTCAAGTCGGCCGGCACTAGGCCCGGTTTCTTTTTCAATTTTTGTCGAATGTGCAACGCCAGTTTGGCCGAGGTTGTGGTTTTACCCACACCTTGCAAACCGACCATTAATAAAACGCCCGGATTTCCACGAATGTCGAGCTCCGTCGCTTCGGCCCCGAGCATGCGAACCATTTCGTCATGTACGATTTTAACAAACTGCTGGCCTGCTGTGAGCGTGCCCACAACGTCGGCACCCAGGGCCCGTGTCTTAACCTGATCGAGAAAACTTTTAACCACTTTGAAATTGACGTCGGCCTCTAACAGACTGAGGCGAATCTCTTTGATCGCCTCTTCGATATTGCCTTCGGTAATTTTGCTTTGGCCACGCACCCGCTTAAGGGTTGCGGTCAATTTGTCGGACAAAGCTTCAAACATTTTACCACCTATGAAAACTTCCGCGCCGGAGGCTGGTCCAGGCCAAGCCCCAAGTCGCCACAAGAGCCAAAATGGCAACGCCGAGAGCCATTTCCCAACCCACATCGCTTTGCCCCAACAGGCC
>JBFWON010000153.1:0-5885 GCA_050250515.1 Bdellovibrionales bacterium
GTAAAGATTTCCATTGATCGTCCTTTTCTCACGGCAAAATCCATATCACAGGCTGCCGCAGTAAGGCCAATCGAACCGGTCAGATATTTGCTAGACAGTGTCCAACGTCAGGGGCTCACTCTAAATCACTTGTTTAGTGTTCGGCGACGGCCCACTATCGCGCGGGATTTTTGTCAAAACGTACGGACGGCAGTCCAAGTCGCCGTGAGGCTGAACCATTCGAAATTCGGATCTACTGGGCCCGGGCCCAGAATCGGATCCGATATAGACGGCGCTCCTATCTGAGCTAGCTGCACAGGAATCATGTATTCAACTTATAAGTGCCAGATCACCGACAAGATGAGCCTTCGGTGAATCGTCACAATCTTGCGCCCACAGACGTCCTTGCCTTAAGCCCTAGGTCGAGTGATGGGCCAATTGGAGAATCACGATTAGAAGCTTAAGCAGTAAGAACTGCGTCCACAGCAGGACTCGAAAAATTCTCCATTGGCACCGATAGGAAAGAACGCTTGTTTTTTCCATATCGCACCTCCCGTTAGAGTTGAGACTCAACAAGGGTGACCTGGCGGGGTGGTGCTATTGCAAGCGTGCCAGTTCCTCCAAATCTAATTTAGGTCAACTTGGAAGTATCCTTGTCCGACGTTCGGCGGACGTCACCGAAATTTATCCGACCTCCGGAGCCTGCTGAGAGCCTACGGGCACGCACGACTGCACCTTTTTTAAAAACTTAAGGTGCGAGGGCGAGGACAACCGAAGCACCAGCTTGGCGTTCAAATTCACGGCGACTGGATGGAAGAGTCGGGAGTAGAGGCCCATGAATCTTAAAAATGGTAAACAAGAACTGCTCAAATCGCCGAAGGGCTGCAGGACGACCGCCAATTGGACCCGGGTTAGGTAAGGTTCTCGATCGGTCGATGTATGCTCCTCAACTAAGAGTTCAGAAATTTAAACAATCTCGCTTCAAAAACGCGCCCGACATAACCTCAGGCGTACATGTCTGAATCGAACGTTGTAATTCCGAGAATCGGATCTACTGGGCCCGGGCCCAGAATCGGTTCCGATATCACAGCGGAAACTAATGAGCGTTACAGGCAAAACGCAGGCGATGGTGCTGAATACGGGCAAACACATCTAGGGTTGAGCCAATGTCACCACCAGCGCTCAGAATTTCATCGTAGGGTGGGGCGGCCTTGGGCACGCGGTAAACGGCGAGGCGAATTGTGGGGGCAGGACCTGATCCTGTGTCGAGAGTTTTTCGCTCAATCTGAAAAAGCAGTTTTGAGAACATCAGTGCGGTCACCTTACCTTCGTCTTTCGCGAAGACGCCGGTTGCGGAGTCGGCAGAAAGTCTGACGTCATTTTCAATGGTTTCCAATTCAACTCGTCCTTGGAGGTCCTCAATTCGAAGCATACACGAATAGGGAGTCTGCGCAGGACTGGCCCAAGCTAGGCCCGAAATTGTGAGCAACGCAATTATCACCCCAAGGTTCATAACCAACTTTTTCAGCAATTCTTGTGCCTTTTTTCCGACGGCCTTCATGGCTTTCTCCTATTTATATTTCCAACCCCAACTTGAATTCGATCATCGGGCCAGATCTGGTTTCGTTATAAGTTTTGCGAGAGGCCGGCCGTGATCCAAGAGCATCTTCTCTTTCCACCACCGAGTGTGTGGCGATTTCGAGTCCGCCACCCGCCATCATGGTAAAGCGTGACCAGCGCATTCGATAGCCAGTGAACAAATCCGTTCGAAAACCATCGCGATCCTCATATTGTCCCGAGAGACCGTGTTGACGAGACCGATAGCTTTCATAATAAGAGCGCAATCCCAAATACATCCCGTGGCGAGCATGGCTACGGAAATAATAGTAACCATGCCAGCCAAGCGCATGCCCGTGATAAGTGGGGGCCAACATGCCGCCGTGTTCACTTCGATCATTGTATAAAACCACAGCCGGCCCCATGGAAAAATAAGGCGTCAGATGAAAACTCACATCGAGTGTGTACCAGCTGGCGAGCATGGCAATTGGTGCCGTTCTCAACTCCCATTTATTGAGTGACTGGGCCTCGGTCTGCAGCCGTGAATTCGACTTCGTGCGAGCACTTTTTTTGATCTTGGCATCGGCAAAAGCCTGCCCAAACGATAGACTGACGAGAATTGTCAGACAGATGTAAACAATTCGAGCACGCATTTTACCTACGCTCCAGTTCGACCCGCTCATGTGAGTCGCGTGGGAGCATATGCGAAAAAGGTGCCTGCTCACTTTTAGCAGGCACCTCTCGATTAGTAGGCTCGCTTAAAGATCAAGTCCACAGTCGGTTTGGGGCTTGAAGAAACCTGTACGAAGTAATCCTTGTCGGCTTGAAGGACGTATTCAACGGCCTTAAATACTTTGTCGCACTTGGTTTGCATTTCAAATTTTTTGGCAGGGACTACTTCACCAGTACGTTTATCGATCAAATCAAACCACACTTTTTGTCCAAGGCTCACTCGGTAAATTCCCGTGTCCATTGGGCGAAAGAGTCCAATGCCCGCGTATGGACTCTTTGTGGGAAAAGACTTTTCAGGTTTCACCAAAAATTTGGTTTCCTTATTTGGGTGAAGTTTGAAAGCGATCCGCTTATTCGTTGAAAGCGGGGTGCGAGACGTAAGATCGCGCCCGGCTTCAAGCGGTATGGCGGGCGCTTCCCAGGCCCGCATTTCGCCGGAAAGATCCATGGCAAAGTTCTCGCAATTTCCTTGCATTTCATCCATCGGACGGTGGTCCGCTTTTTCCTTAACCATAGCCCAACTTGGCAAGGCGAGCAGCACCAGCGCCAACAAGCCGATGGATTTAGTGATGGCCATGGCCACCCTGAATTTCTTCTGTGAAAGATTGAGTTTCGATGGTTCCATCTGGAGCTTGTCGATGGAGGCGAATTTCCCAAGCACCACCCATGGTAAAATAAATCCCATTTACGTTGTAGGCGCCCAACAAAATATCACCTTTCTGATCCAAGACCGCCGCCGGGGCTGGAACAGGAGCTGTGCCATGCCCGTGGGCGGGCATGAAAGGTTCAATAGCGAAGCTTCCGCCCGGTTCAATGGGTGTATGAGTGGCCGAGTCCATCCACTGCACACGCAAGATCGATTCGTTGGGGCTTAGCGCAGGGCCCTGAACCCAACTGATGTGGGCATGCAAGGCGCCGCCAGCAAAAATCAAATGATGACCAGCGGTCGGTTGACCGTGCCCGTGGGCTAAGGCGAACGGTGAAATGAGTGCGACTAGCAAAACCGCTAAGGTTTTCATAAGTGACCTCCAATTTTAAAAGGCAAGATACTCGAAGCCGACCTAAAAGAAACCCGCGCGACTCCCCGCATTACTCATAGCGATGCCAGAACCATTCGCGCTCGCGCGCCAGATTCAACATGACGGATTCGGTTGGAAAATTTTCTGTTCCGGGTGGGGCTGCAGACATGACGAGTCGCAAGGCCGACGCGCTTTCCAACAGCCATTTGTCGCCCTCAGTATTACCGGCACTAAAATAGGGTGCCAGGCCTCCCGTTCGGGCTAATATGGCCTGGGCCTTGCCCTCACGATAAGTGATCACGCCCTTTTGTTTTTCGGTGACTTTGCCGTCGACCACCTCGGTTTCAATGCCGATCACCTGGTCATCGCGAAGTCCCAGACGACGGGCGCCCGGTTCCACCGCCCACGTAATAGAAGCCGTGACGATATAAATTTCAACTTCAAGGGCCCGCAGTTTTTCAAAGACCCTCAATTGTTCGTCAAAAATGGGCAGAGGATCAAATTCCCGAACCGCGGCCTCCGCCCACTCTCGAACTTGTGAGAGGGCGATGCCCTTGTTTATTTGCGCCAACCAAAGGTAGGCGACGGGATGAGACACGCTCTCTTTCAAATAGTTGTAGTGATGCCACGGATCCTCAGGCAAGGGCACCAGTCGCCGCTTCACTTGGTAGTCAAAAAGCATCTCACCCAAATCCGTATCCCAAAGAGTTCCATCCGCGTCGAACGCCGCCACGGCCCGACCAGGTGGGCGTTTTCGCTCCAGTTCGTCCAATAGTCGATCGAGCTTGGCTTTTTCAAAAGGCTTCTTGTTGTTTGGCATGCCGGAATCATATATGCATTGGGCATGAACGCCAATCTTGAAGTTCGCATACTCTTGCCCTCCGATCGCGAAGCGATTTTGGCTTTTGCCCAGATCCAATTGCGCGAGCTTGTTGCGGACCAAATGGAAAGAGAAATGCAATCTTGGAATGCCCGATGGCGGCCAGAGGCATTGGACTACTACCTTCCGCAAGGATGGAGTTTTGGCGCCTTTTTGCAAGGCAAAATGGTCGCTTTAGCCCTGGGTCAACCGCTGCTTTTTTATCGAGGCCTCACCCAAACGTTGTGGGTGGAAGAACTCCTGAGCTCTTTACCCGAGGCCACCAATGTTTTGCTCGACACTCTTTACAAATGGGCCAAGGACAAACACCTACAGTGTGTCCTGTTGGAAAGTCGGCCCGATCGTGAACACATCATCGAGTCATGGCCGAAAGCTTTGCTAATGGCCGGCCCCATGATTGAGATTCGCACATCGAGATTTTGAGGTAAATTTGACTCACACAATGTCGCCGGTGGACCGGCAATCCGCCTTGTCTCGAATGAAATCCGAAGAATTCGATCTGGCCATTATCGGTGGTGGCATTACCGGCGCGGGTGTGGCGCGCGAAGCGGCCGGGCGCGGACTCAAGGTCGCTTTGGTGGAAGCCTGCGATTTTGCTTCGGGCACCAGCTCTCGCTCGAGCAAGTTGATTCATGGGGGCATTCGCTATTTAGAAAATTATGAGTTCGGCTTGGTTTTTGAAGCTCTGAGCGAGCGCCAGCTCCTCTTTGAGACCGCCTGTCACTTGGTTCATCCCCTTCGATTTCTAATTCCCGTTTATAAAAGTGGTCGAGTCCCGGCGTGGAAGCTCGGTTTGGGGATGATGGCCTACGATGCTTTGAGCTTGTTCGAAGCGCCAGAGCTACATCAATACCACTCGTCGGACGAGCTCCATCTTGAGTACCCTGAACTAAGGCGCGAAGATCTTGTCGGCGGTTTCAGTTATTCAGATGCCTACATGGATGATGACCGCCTTGTGCATGAGACCATGCGCTCGGCCCACGCATGGGGAGCGCAAGTGGCCAACTACGTTCGAGCCAAGGCTCTGCGCTTGGACAATGGCAAAGCGAAAGCCTTAATTTGTCGGGATGAAGCCACAGGTTCAGAATTTGAATTGCGCGCCCGCCATCTTGTGGCTTCCGTGGGGCCGTGGACCGATCGTGTGGGCGGATTGCTTTTCGGCAAATGGAAACCCACTTTGCGCCCGTCCAAAGGGGTGCACTTGACTTTTTCCAGAGCGCGGTTTCCTCTCAAAACGGCCATTGTGATGGCGGCTGAGAAGAGAATTGTCTTTGCCATTCCTCGCCATGAAATGGTGATCGTAGGCACCACGGATACGGATTACTCACAAGACCCTTCCGAGGTTCGCGCCGACCGGCAAGACGTGCAGTATCTCATTGAAGTGACCAATCGATATTTTCCGGGACTTGATATTCGCCCGACGGATATTTTGGCCTGTTACGCGGGAGTTCGGCCTCTTGTCGATGATGGTTCTTCGACCGAGAGCAAAACCAGTCGGGAACATGCTATTTGGACCGAGCCTCACGGTGTCACTTTTGTCTCGGGCGGTAAGTACACGACCTACCGTAAGATGGCCGAAGATGTAGTTCACGAAGTTCTCAAATCCTTCACTCGATCTGAACGGGCCCGTTTCGCCCAATCCCGCTCGAAGGAACCATTGAATCCGCGGGTGACTCCGGGACTTTTGCGCGAGGCTCAGTTGCAAAGTCAAAACTGGG
>JBFWON010000154.1:0-5843 GCA_050250515.1 Bdellovibrionales bacterium
GCCTGCGATATACGCCCGGCCCAATCCTTGTTTTCCAGGCCGCGCGAGAAGGTGCACGCGAGAGTCCGTCGCCCCCATTTTGCGCACAATTTCGCCAGTGCCATCGGGCGAATTGTCGTCCACCACCAGAATATCGACTTCAGGCATCAATCGCCTGAGCTCGGGCACCAGTTGCTGGACATTTTCCTTCTCATTGTAGGTTGGAATCACGATCAGAGATTGCATCAGCCTTAAGGCTCTATCATAGGGAGTTTCGCCGCGCCAACTCGATTGCGAAGCTCCATTTTTTTGCGTTCCGTGGCAACTTGCTTGCGGTAGATGGCCAAAAGGGGAGATTTGCTTAAATGAAAGGCTGGATTTTGAATCTGCTCCTCAAAAAAGGCTCTCACTCGCTTGGCCGCCGCATCAGGCGAGCGTTTGTAAAGAACAGGATCAAATCCACAGAGCTTACAAACGATGGCCAGTCGCCAACGCAAGTAGACGAAGAGTTCCGACAGACCCACAACCAGGCAAAAGAAGAGGAGGGAGCGCGGATTGAACTCGCCAAACAGGGCCACAGCGAGGCCCGCCGACAACATCGCAGCCCCCAGGACATTCGTCAGGTCCACATGCTTCTTCGCATACACGCGGCGTGGAGAGCGGCAAAATGCACAATAGCTCTTCGTATGAAGTCGAGAAAAGATCCTCATAGGTCCTATTCTACCGCAATGGCTCTTCCCGAAAAGGCGAGTTTTGCTAGAATTGAGACTATGGAGGTCCTATGCAAGTCTTGAAGTGGATGATGGTATCGTCGCTACTTTTTGCCGCCGCCGTGAGCTGGGCGGAAGACGAGGATTCCTACACGAATTATGACTCGATCGTGGCCGACCTCCGGGCCGCCGCGGAAACTCCCGCGCCCGTCCAAGATGATTTCAGTTGGGACAAAGTGGCGATTCAAGGCGGCCTAGGTTTTGCCACTTCCTATGTGCACGTGCAGACCGACGAGGGCTTTACCGGATCGGGCCTTATGAAAGGAATTTCCGCCCATCTGGGGCTCAATCTTTTTACCCCAAAAGCCCGAGCGGAGATTGAATTTCGACGCTTTGGGCAAGAGTCCATGTCCTCCAATTTCAGTGGGGATCTGAAGGAATTTGAACTGCGCGTGGTTTTCCTACCTGTATTGCAGGACAAAATGACACTTCGAATGGGTACAGGTATTTCAGCACGGTATATGAACATCGATACGCGAGTCGACTCCAAATGGCGAAGTCATCGGCAGTCCACACCCTCAAGCTCCCTGATGATGGGCCTTGAACGAAAAGTGACTAAGACCGTCAGTGTTGGACCCGACATCACCTACCGATCGGCTTTGATCTCCGACACCTTTGACAAACGCGCATGGGACGCAGCCCTTCGGCTGAACGCCACATTCTAGATGAAGAAAATCGATTGGTCCTATCACCGCCAGAAGTTACGCGAAGCCATCGTCGCCCTTCCCAATTTTTTAAAAAATCCCGCTGAAGGCATGCGCCAGTTGCCCGACTGGGAATGGCCCACTTTGCTAGCTTTGCAAATTGCTTTTGGTACGGCGTGCGCCACCTTAGCCAATATTATTGAGCGGGACATTGTCGGATTTTTTGCTGATTTGATTCTCGCGCCTGTGGCGATTGTGGCCGTCACATCGGTCGGCAGCGCCATTTTCCTTTATGGCTTTCAATTCGGCCTTAAGCGAGAAATTCCTTTTCGTGCGATTTACACCCATTTAGTTTTTGCTGGAATTCCATTTCAGGTCGCAAACATCGTACAAAAATTGGTTCCACCCATTGTCATCCTAGGTCTAGCCGCATCCTTGGTCCTATTGTACATCGGCTTCATGCATAACTACTCCGTGAATCGAAAAATACTGAAGCGGATTTTCATTGGTGTCTTTGTGATTTTCGCCGCCTCCTGGGGGACGCAATTCATTCGCGATGGACTTAGGCAAGAGAAGTTAAAGGCGAAATACTCGCCGGAAGATTTAAAACTCCTCGAAAAGGAAATGGGCACCGGCGAATGAGCCGCAAAGCGTGGCCAAAGGTGTTCGCTTCACTTCAAGCGATTTGTTTAGGTGTTGCTGTTTCACTCGCCTCGCCGGCCTTAGCTGAGTGGCTTGAAAGTCGACCCGTAAAAGATCCTGATCGTCCTCGCAACGAGATCTGGATGCCATTGGCCGGATTTGTTTTGCCCGGTTTCCCGCAATATTTTGAACGCCAATGGACCTCGGCCGCCACCTACACAGCCGTAGGTGTGACTGGACTGGGACTCGGGATTGCGGCCACCAATCAGGTCGACACTTCCAAAGCGCAAAATGACGAAGTCGATGAGCAAGATGGTCCCTATCGACAATACACCTATGGTTTGCAGCTCTACATGTTCGCTGGCGAAATCAGCGCCTATCACTCTTTCCGAACGGCAGCTGCGTCTCGCCGCTCAGTGGGGCAATACACGTTTTTGCCGGTCGAGGAGAATCCTAAGGATCTATTGTTGGCACCTTTTGAGGTCGAACATTTACTGAGGCCCACGACCTACATCCCCTTCCTTATTTTGTTGGGCGTGGGGATATCTGAGCTCCATTCGGGAGCTTCTTTGAATATTGATGATGTCGCCTTTACCGGCGGGGTCTCTTACAACGCCGGGGTCGGTGAAGAGGCTTTCTTTCGTGGCTACATGATGCCGCTCTTTCGCGAGCGTTGGGACTCTCCTTTTTGGGCCAACTTCACTTCGTCTGTATTCTTCGGCGCCGCCCATTACTCTGAGTCCAATCGCTTCCCAGTTGCCCAAGCTCTTATCGGCTACTATCTCGGTTGGATGACCCAACGAAATGACTGGAGCCTTCGCCAATCGATCTTCTGGCACACCTGGTGGGACGTCATTGCCATTGGCCTACAAGTCGCCGACAAAAATGCCCGGGCGGTGCGTCCGATTCCTCTATTCACTGTAGCTTTTTAAACGACCCGCCCGCTAGCGCTTCAGTCCACGCGACAAAGGAAACATTTGAATGTTGAGTTGGTAAACATCTTCTTTCGTTAACTCACTTTCAGCCACCGCCAAAACTTCCGCTTTGAATTGCTTGATCAATTCGCGGACTTTCACAAACCCACGGGCCGAGAGCGCCAGAGTTAGAGCACCAATCTCTCGATCCGTCCCTGGGAACTCAGTCAATGAGTTCTTGGCCAGATCCATCATTTTGAGATGATAGGACAACAGGGCCGAGTTCGAAAAAAAATCATCGGTGCGAACAGTTTCTTCCTTGGTAATAAATCGGCCATCCTCTGTGCGGGTGATTAGTCCCAATTCTAAAAGTTGGTTGAGAGAATGCTCTACTTCTTTCACGCTCAGCTTGGGTCTGAAGGCATCGCTTCTTCTGGGAAGGGACTTAGGTGATTCAACCAAGAGAGCCTCACGTACCAGCACATTGTACCAGGTTTTAAAGTAGTCATAATTCACAGCTTGAATCGGCTTAGGCGAATACTTGGCCCGAAGCCCCATTAACTTGGCTGACAGATCATTGCGTTCCAAAATGCCTTTGGCTTGATTGGCCGCCACTAAGTTTTCAAAATATTCGATCTCGCGCGGATTCAACCTCAAGCCTCGGCCCATTTTCCGCGCCCCATCCAAAGAGAGATTGCGTTTCCCATCCATGACCAATTTCAAAAAGTTAGGAGACTTAAACCCGGCCTCCTCCGCAAAACTACGAAAGGTAAAACCCTCAACCGTCCCCCGCATCTGTTCGATTCGGGCCTTAATGTATTCTCGAAAGTCCGAGTAGTCGAAGATCTCCATTCCGATAGACTACGCCCACATCAGTATTTTTGCATGGTTATCTCCCACAGTGTCTCAATATGAGGCGAACTAAAAAAACTGGAGTGTACAAATCGCCGTCGAGCGATTGGACAGAGCGTGCGCCCATGGGCATCTTCCTCCAATACAGTCCGCTCCAAACCGTGGCACGGTTTGCTCTCCTTTTAAAAAACGAAATCAATTAGGGGGACAAATGCTTTGGAAATCAAAAATATTAGTTTCAATTTTTGCGCTTGGGATTCTCAGTAACTGCGCGCCCATGGAAGAGGTCAATCGATCTCAATCCTCGGTTCAAGCCGATGGAGTAGGGGATCTCAGCAAATCGGGAACAAACAATCAGAACGGATTCGGTGGTCCACCACGCACCACAAACCCACCACCGCCACCACCGCCGCCGTTGATGCCGAATGATCCGCCCATTCCCGGATCTGACTTTATATGTACTCATGCTACAGGTTCCTCGACTTGCCGATCCCGCGACGCTCGCGTCGACATCGACTATATGGAGCGGGTCGTTCGAACTCAAAACCCGTACTTTAAGAAGTATGCAAACTTGCAGGCGGGAGTCATCTGCCTTCCCGGCGCCATTGGCTATTCTTCGTACTTAGCCGGGTATCCACTCAATTGGATTTGCGCTACGGCGAATTACTCCTACGCCCGCTGGGACATTGCACACGAGTACACGACCACCGACTACATCGACAATCCAGCCAATCTATTCCAAAATCGTATTCTGGCGGGCGCAAGACCTGCGGAAGGCTACCGAAGTTACAAACACTTTGACGCCCCTTTTCGCTGCCTCGGCGCCTTTGGAATTAAGAACATCACGTACACCGGGACCGAGAACGAATTCCAGGTGATCACCCTACAACGGGATAAAATGACCTGTTACTTCAAGCTGGATCAGGTTACCCCAGATCGAGTCGCCGACGCCATGGCCGAGGCCGAAGACTTCAACACTCTTGAAGGCGCCAAGTTCACGACCAAATGTTTGCTTAAAGCCAAAGCGATTGGACAAAACCAAAGCCTTTCTGCCAATGTGCTCGAGTGTTCCTACACCCTAGAGCCTCCACCAGGCTCACCTCGGCTGTTCTGATTTCACGCTGTCCAATTCTGAGACGCCCGATTCCCAATGTTGGAACTCGGGCGTCGTTTTCGTTTAAAATGGAAGGAAGGGGTTCATAGATGTTGGGTAGACTGAGTCTGGTATCGGCTCTTTTTTCGCTCGTTCTCGCCTTTAACAATTGCGGGGGCAGTTTGCGAGCGCTCCCTTCCGATAGAGCCAACTCTTCAACGTCGATCGCTGACTCAACTCCCACTTCCAACAACTCTGACCCAGGTACGGACACAGATTTTGGCACTGACGTTGGAAATCCGGTGGGCCGCAAGGAAGGCCCCGAAATGCCTGGAATCGCCAGCCGCGTATGCAGCAAAATCGAAGCCTGCACAGGTCAGGTCATACTCTCTTGCCCCACTTTGCTTTACACGGCGCCACTTCAAGGGGTTTCCGAGTATCTAGGAGCTTCGGCCGCCACAAGTTTGGATGGAGTTCAGTACTTTATCGATCAATCCCACCTCACGGTCGACAGCGCAGGCTTAAACGCCTGCTATGCCGAACTGGAGAGCATGAGTTGCGACGATTTTCCGAATCCAATTTCCGACGATTACGCCAAAAAAAATGCCCAGATCGCCGCAGTTCTTTTACAAGTGAACTCCTGCCAGAACATCCTCTCTGAGCCTTAAAACAGAGTGTCGACAAGAGTTCGCAACAATCTCGCCGCTCCTTTTGCAAGATTTGCCCGTGGGATTGCGTCCGAATTCCGACTGGGCTCGGGCCCAGTGAATTCCGAAATGCGGATGTGAGGAAGGACATTCCGCAACATATCCGCGCGCCCGCATTGACGCACCGACGGCCCAAAAAGTAGTCCGCTGAATTCAATATTCCAGTGCAACTCCTGGTAATTGAAAAACAGGCCACTCTTGGCCTAAAAACTCATTTACCACAACAAATTTTAAAGGAGTTG
>JBFWON010000155.1:0-5715 GCA_050250515.1 Bdellovibrionales bacterium
ATTAATTTCATGGGCAATGCCTGCAGCCATAGAGCCGAGTGAGGACATCTTGGCAGTCTGGATCAAAGTCTCCTGCTGATCCTCGATAATTCGTGTGTACTTACTGAGAATGCGTGCGCTTTCTAAAACTCTTACGTTAGCCTTTCTCAGTTCCATCAGTTGAACGGCTTGGTCCGCGAGCACCTTGAGCGATTGTACTTGGTCAGGCGTCAATTTGTGAGGTTGGCGGTCCATCACCGCCAGAAAACCGAGGGTGAAACCTTCGGCATTGATCAGCGGAAAACCGGCAAAGAATCGAAGGCCCAAGCCGTCCGCGGGCTCGATGTTTTCGAGTACTAAGGGTTCAGCTTTCTTGAGAATCTCATTGGCAAAATAGGCGCTGCGCTCACCTTGCGCGGTTTCAACTCCCACCCTCGCTTTGAGCCACTGGCGATCTCGGTCGACAAGAGAAATGAGGGCCATAGGAACTTGGCCCATTTTCAAAGCCAATTGCACCAACTGATCAAAGTCTGATTCCGCTCCCGAATCCAAAAGGCGATAATCCACCAAAGACCGTAGTCGGGCCTCTTCTTGTTGGGTAGGACTTCTCATTCTACCTTGATCGGAATTTTTGCCGGTCTATATGAGGACAGTCTCAGATTGAGTCGCTGGCCTTAAAAATTCACACCCAAGATGCCAAGCGCAGTCCACACATCGCCGTTGGGATACTTTCCCGTTTGCTCGCCGCTGGCGAACACGACCTGGGAGTTTTCGTTTTGAAAGGTGACAAGCTCGTACATGCCCTGGGCGCCGAAGTACATTTTATTTCTTAACATCGGAAGCTCGATACCAAGACCGATGTTAAAGCCCATGGCGCCCTCACGGCCAAAGCCGGTTAAAACGTCGCCGTTGGGATCACGCAAACTGGTGGTTCGATCGACCCGTGCAAAACCACCAATCAGGTAAGGATTAAAAGCGGCGAGCCCCTTAGTTACGTTTTGTGTATTCACGTAGTACTTGATGTCGAGTCCGTAAGTCGTAATGCTGACATTGCCCGTGGCGACTTGTCCCGAGGGTCCCGAAATTCGAAACGTGTGATCCGAAGTCAAAAAGCTAAATTGAACGGCAAAACGAAGATCAAAGAAATAGCTTAAGTACAATCCGAAGGCCGGGCTCGAGCGGTACATAAGGCCGAGGCCTTCGGTAAAACCTCGCATGCCGCCTGTGAATCCAATGGTGACAAAGCGACCATTGCGAAAAAAATTGATATCGGCCTCTTCATCTTGGGCTTCATCGAATTCAGAGTAGTCCGCAAAGGGGTCATAGGTGTCGTCCGCATCAAACTGGGCGACTTGAACCCCAGGAGTATCGGATTCACACCAGGCCGGTTGAGCCCAGGACCCACCGGCAACCAAGAAGCCTAAGGCGAATATCCATCTCGTCATCTAAAGTCCTCTTTAACTTAAATTAAGCCACAGATCGGCTCAATGGTCCAAGTCCGATCTAACATTTTGCGACCATCGTAAACGGTTGTAATGACTAGGTCGGTCTGGTATTTCATGGCTTTAAAAAAGGAGTCCCCGTGCCCCTCGATTATAAGCAGGCCGGTGTGGATGTCGAAGCCGGTGATGCATTGGTCGACTGGCTTAAGACCAACGCTCCCAAACGATGGCCCCACCAGGAGCGACTGGTAGAGGGTATAGGTGGTTTCGCCGCCCTCTTTCGAGCCGATTTTCGCGAGATGCAGGAACCCTGCTTGGTCAGTTGCACTGACGGTGTGGGAACTAAGATCAAATTGGCTGTGCAATTCGATTCCTACCGTGAAGTCGCCCAAGACTTAGTAGCCATGTGCGTCAATGACCTGGTTTGTACCGGGGCAACGCCACTCTTCTTTTTGGATTATTATGCCTCCGGGCGCCTGAGGTTACCTGCGGCGCAGGACTTTTTGACGGGAGTTCAGCAAGCGTGTGTGGAATCCGGTTGCGCTCTGATTGGCGGCGAAACGGCAGAAATGCCGGGCCTTTATGAAGGCAATGATTTTGATTGTGCTGGATTTAGTGTGGGAGTGGTGGATCGTCCGAAGGCTTTGGGACGGCATCGCGTGCAAGCGGGCATGACCATCTTGGGACTTTCGAGTTCCGGTTTTCACAGCAATGGCTTTTCACTCTTGCGAAAAGTGTTCGCGGCGGACTTAGAAAATTGGCGCACTGAACTCTTAAGGCCCACCGCTCTTTATGTGAAAGTGGTTCAGCAGGGCTTAGCTGTCGGTGGACTTGAAGCTGTGGCCCACATCACTGGTGGTGGCCTCGACAATATCCCGCGCGTTTTACCGGATGGAACTTTTGCTCACTTGTTGAACTGGTCGGTACCGGCTCCCTTCCTCGAAGTGAAATCTCGCTCCGGAATGTCTTGGGAGTCCATGTTGCAAACCCTGAATTGTGGATTGGGAATGGTGTGGATTGTGAAGCCAGAGTCGGCTCCCGCTTTACATAAAGTGATTGTTGAGGCTGGCTTTCGAGCCTTCGATTTGGGAGAAGTTCGCGAAGGCTCAGACCCTAAAGGTTGGAAGTTGGCGGATTCGCAATGGGAGGGCTTGGACTCGTGAGCGAGTGGTCGGTTCAAATGGTCACAGCTTTCGGCCGCGGCGAGAGCCTCGCCCGCGCTCTTCAAGCTGAAGATTTTGATGTTCAAATATTCGACCTGACTTCGGCTTTTGGATCCGAGTATCGAAGAGGACTGGGACCGTTTCCATTATCTGAGGGCACGTATCTTCCCGAACATGAGGACCTGTGGACCGCTTCAACACCGCTTCGCCGGGGATTGACGGTCTGGTTGAAGGAAGGCCCGGTTGAATTCTCCGGGCGAATGTCCCATTTCTTTTTGGAGAATCATGCGGCTTTTCGGGGCGCGGTACAAAATACGATCGGTCGCGATTTTGATGAGGACTGGTTACGTCGATTCCTCTGTCAATTCACCTCAGCTTTTCATCAGGAGACTTGGTTGGCGGGCGCTAGCCAGCCGTTTACGATCACTCAGCCTTTGCGGCGAACCCCCGCAATTTTAGAGAAGCCTCATTCTGGTTACGAAAATTTTCGCGACAAACCTGGGTATCACGAGTGTAAGGGACTTTTGGATTTACAAATCGAATCCTCCCGTATTTTGGAAATTGAAGTTGAGGCCGGTCAGCCCATGGCGGCTTCTGGATCTCAATGGATATGGTGCTTGTCATCTTATGAAACCGAGGTCCTAAGTCCTTCGGTCGCGTCCATGTTGTTTTCAAGTGATGTTCGACGGCCTGAATGGCTTTGGGTGGAGTGGTCGGGACGCGCCGAACGGGGCCCTTGGAGTGAGGGTTTTCCGTCCTACACGGTGGTTCTCGAAGATGTTCATTTGCCGTGGGTTTACTCCAATATGTTCATTCTGGAATGGCACGATTCCGAAAAATTTTCGATTTGGATGAAGGTGCCCGCCGAATCGGCGCGCAATCCCCATCAACGGGAAGTTTGGGTTCATGATGTCTTACGGATTTTGAATCGCCGACTGGAAATGGCCAAGTGGCAGATCGACACCAAGGGTTTTGGAATTTGTCCGCATTCGGTCGTCTTTCCCAGACGAAAGCGAGAGTGGGCCGAGCCAGGATGGAAAAATTGGGACTGGATTGCACCAGAGTCCATCGGGCGTTTGGATTTAGGATCTCGCTTTGGACGAGAGCTAAAATCTTTGCAGCGAATTCAGAACTGGCGTAGCGATATGCTTAAGAAACAAGGAGATGCCGGTGATTCCGCGATACACGCGCCCTGAAATGGGGAACCTATGGTCTCTTGAATCTCGCTTTTCCTGTTTGCTGGAAGTGGAGATCGCCGTGGCTAAGCGACAAGCGGAGCTCGATCTGATTCCGGCCAAAGCCTACAAAGACATTCGAGCCAAGGCTCGATTTGATGTCGATCGAATTGCAGCGATTGAAAAAGAGACCAAACACGATGTCATCGCTTTTGTGACCAACGTGGCGGAAAATGTGGGCCCCTCAGGGCGCTATATTCATTACGGGATGACTTCGTCAGACGTCTTGGACACTTCGCTGAGCGTACAAGTGGGCAAAGCTTCCGTTGTCTTATTTAAAGGTTTTGATCGCCTCGAAAAAGCATTGGAAAAAATCGCGCAAGAACATCAAGATACGCTATGCGCTGGCCGCACACATGGCATGCATGCCGAGGCCACCACTTTTGGATATAAAATGGCCGGTCACCTGATGGAGATTCGCCGGACCCGGGCTCGTGTCGAGCGCGCTGTTGAGCAAATGTTAATTTGTAAGTTGAGCGGGGCGGTTGGTACCTATTCGACCCAGTCCCCAGAGGTCGAAAGTGGCGTGGCGAAAGAGCTGGGATTGCAGACGGAAGCTGTCGCCACACAAGTCATCCCGCGCGACCGTCATGCGGAGATGATGTGGTCATTGGCGATGACGGGCGCCGCCCTAGAACGCTTGGCCGTGGAACTTCGACATCTCCAGCGCACCGAAGTCGGCGAAGTGGTCGAAGGTTTTACTCCAGGCCAAAAGGGCTCAAGTGCTATGCCTCACAAGAAAAACCCGATCAGTGCGGAGAACCTGACAGGATTGTCACGAATTTTACGAGCCAATGCCCATGCGGCAATGGAAGACATTGCACTTTGGCATGAACGCGACATTTCCCACTCTTCAGTCGAGCGAGTCATTTTCCCCGACAGCTTTATTTTGGCCGATTACGCTCTCCACCGGATGGCGGATCTTGTGGCAGGCCTCTTCGTCGACAAAAGTCGGATGCTGAGGAATATGGAACTTTCTCAAGGGCAGTTGTTCAGCAGTCAGGTGCTTTTGCATTTGATTGATCGAGGGTTGACTCGTGAACAGGCCTATAAGGTCGTCCAACGTGTGTGTCATGATTTGGAGCCTGGGGACACTCTTGAATCCCGTTTGCTCTCAGATCCGGAGACTCGCAAGTTGCTGGAACCGACCCAACTTCGACAGATTTTTTCGGGCGCCAGTCAGCGCAAAATGATAGGAAAGGCTTTAAAGAATGGAAAGACAAAAGGGCCAACTTCTTTACGAAGGAAAAGCCAAAAAACTTTATGAGGTCGTCGGACGTCCGCAAGAAGTTTGGGTCGAATACAAAGACTCGTTAACCGCATTCAATGCGCAAAAGAAATCCAATTTTGCCGGTAAAGGCTCGATCAACGCGGGTATCACCGATATTTTATATCGGAGACTTGCACAAGAGGGGATCGCCACTCATTTTATTGGGAGCGTCGGCCCCATTGATCAGATTTGCGCCAAAGTGAAGATTATCCCTTTGGAAGTCGTGACTCGCAATCGCTTGGCGGGGTCCACGGCAAAGAAATTGGGCCGCGAAGAGGGCACTACCATCCGAGAGCCGTTGGTGGAGTTCTATTACAAGGACGATGCTCTTGGTGATCCGTTCATCAGCGACGATCAGGCTCTCTTGATGGAGGCCGTGCCCAATCGTGGCACTTTGGATGATCTTAAGCAGCAGGCCCTGCGAGTGAATCAGGTTTTGCGCCAGATCTTTGCAAGTGTTGGGTTGGAATTGATCGATTTCAAATTGGAATTTGGCTGGACGCCCGAGGGCAAGCTGGTGTTGGCAGTTGAAATTTCACCCGACACGTGTCGTTTGTGGGATATGAAAACCGGCGAAAAATTGGATAAGGAACGTTTTCGTCGGGCTTTGGGTCGTGTCGAAGAGT
>JBFWON010000156.1:0-5594 GCA_050250515.1 Bdellovibrionales bacterium
GCTCAAAGAAATTTGATGGGCAGTCAAACGAACATCCAAGACAGTTTGGCAAAACTGGCTTCTGGATCACGAATCAATAAATCCGCTGATGACGCCGCTGGTTTGGCGATCAGTGAAAACTTAAAAGCACAAATCCGATCCACGCGCCAAGCGAACCGCAACGCGAACGATGGTATCTCGATGGTGCAAACTGCTGAAGGTGGTTTGAACGAAATCGGTAATATCATTGTCCGTATGCGCGAACTGGGCATCCAAGCCTCTTCTGACACTGTGTCAGATGTCGAGCGCGGATTCGTGGACAAAGAGATTCAACAGCTCAAGACGGAATTGCAGCGTATTTCGGCTGTCACCACTTGGGGAAAAACGAAGCTCTTAGATGGTTCTTCGCCTGCTTTCGACTTCCAAGTCGGTATCTTTAATAGCGCCGAAGAAGACCGCATCACCTTCGATTCGTCGGTGAACGTGGCCACTCTAGACGCTCTGGGTCTCGCAGGTATGGACTACACCCAAAAAGAAGGCGCGCAAGAGTCTCTAGGCCTCTTGGACGCGGCTCAAGAAAATGTGAACGGAATGCGAGCCAATCTCGGAGCTCTTCAGAACCGATTGCTCTCCACCGTGAACAACTTGGGAGTGTTCGAAGAGAACATCTCGGCCGCCAACAGCCGAATCCGCGACACAGACATGGCTTTCGCCTCGTCTGAACTGACTCGTAACCAGATCATGTTGCAGGCTTCTACTGCAGCCTTAGGTCAGGCCAACCAGTCGAACCAAGTCGCTCTGAATTTGATCCGCTCTTAATTGTGATTTGAAGTCAGAAGTTTTCTAGATTCCGGATCACAGCTGAAACCCGGCTCCTCTCGGCCGGGTTTCATTTTTTGATGCCCCGCACTATTGACCCTTTCCCCTTCACACCCGTTAAAATCGTGGCATAAATCTATAGAGTATCTTTGAGCAAGTAATCTCACTTCTCATAGGGAAATTTTAAACGGGAGTCCGACATGGCTAAGAAAAAAAAGAAAGCGACTAAAAAGGCAACCAAGAAGGCGGCGACTAAAAAAACCGCGAAGAAAGCCACTAAGAAGGCTGCTAAAAAAGCGACAAAGAAAGCGACTAAAAAAGCCGCTCCAAAAAAAGCCACTAAGAAAGCTGCGACAAAGAAGACCGCAACCAAGAAAGCGGCCACAAAAAAGACCACAGCCAAAGCCGCTCCCAAGAAAAAATCCAAGGAGATGGGCGCCGTTGCCGGTGGAATGATGGGTGGAGCCCTCGGTTCGACCATTGGCGGAATGTCCAATCCCTACAGCGGCTCTATGTCAGCCGACGAAGAAACACTTGATTACGAAGGAATGAGCGAAACCATCGCCGATGACGAAGTCGACGCGGTTGAAGACGATTCTTTCCAAGAGTCTGAAGTTGAGAGCTATGATGACGACAGCGATATTGATGATGACGTCGAAGGCGATGACGAAGGTTACTTCTAAATCAGTCTACGATTGTTTTTAGGTTTTATCTTGAAAACCCCGCTCAACGGCGGGGTTTTTGTTTTTGCGAGGGAGCTCAGCATGAAAGCATTTGGGATAGCGATTGGTTTTGTCTTTATCGTAGGGTGCGCCAGTAGCGCCCCACAAAACTCACACGAGAGCGACAGCGCCCCTACACAAAAGTCCACTGAAAACGGCGGATCGGTCAGCAAAAGTCGCCCAGCTCAGGCGACAAAAGCCAAAAGTTCCAAAGCCCATGCCTGCAAGTTCGATACGGATTGCATGAAGGTCAACACCTGTCAGAGTGGCCAGTGCTCACTAACCAATGACAAGTGCCGGTTTCGCTCCGACTGCCGCGATCCGCGCGGCAACTGTGTCGAAAATCAGTGTGAGTACAATTAAGCTTCGTCGATGGGACGAACAATTTCTTGAATCGGTTGTCGCTGATTGACCAACTCGCAGGTTCGGCTGCCAGTCGTCGGCGGATTCTTGTCATCATCATTTGAATCAGAATCTGAATCACAATCTTGATCCGTATGGCCACGAGAATGACGATGCTTTTTGCCCGATTGGCTCACCTTGGTTGAAGTGCTACCGCCCAAAATGTCGATCTGGATAGAATTCAAAGCTGAATAAGCCACTTTAATTAAATAGCTTTCACCGGCAATGACGGTCATCGGTGCTAATGTGTAAAGGTTAAGACGTTTTGGCGTTTTAAGAGCGCAGGTCGTGTTGTCGCTTGAAACGATGCGAGCATTGGTTCCGACCACATCGACTTCGACTTCGACGATTTCAGTGGTGATAGCGCCGCCCGGGAACGTAACCCCCGCGAGATCCAAAACCAATCCCTTGCCGATACCAACGAGATCTTGCAGGTCCACCTCTGTAGGAGCCGTTGGGATACTAATCACCGATCCGTCATTCAGGCGTAGTCGATAGTTCTGGAGAGTCACGATTGTGTCCTCTATATCCGAGTACACACTATGATAGGCGGCGGGCCCGGAGGCACTGCCTTGGCCCGCGGAACCATCACTACCCGACCCATTTGAAGTCTTAGCACATGCCGAAATAAGCGAAACCAGCGTGAAAATAACAAAAAAATTCTTCTTCATACGTTCCCCCTCCCTGAGGGCACTTTCCACTGGTGCGAGGGGCGCGCCACCGTAACTAATTGAAATCAGGCCCACAGAGGCCGGGCTTAAGGCTCCGAAAACAGAATTTGGCAGTCGCATGGCTACGGTCTGGAGACTTGGCCAAGTGCTGGACAAGAGTTGGCCAAAAAGCGCCCTTGAGCCCTACGAAGCTCGCTCACTCGAATCCCTGGCCTCACGGGCGGAGCCCGGCTTGCAGAATGAGCAATTATGCGGAAGTCCGGAATTCTTCTTTTCTTAGTCTTGAGCTCGGCCTTGTCCGAGGCCGAGACCCTATCGCCCGGTGGACCAGATTTCCCTGCAGTGCGATCGGCCTCCCCGACTCGAGCGGCTCCCCCTCTCCTGGTGGGTGGGCGGCGCTATTTCTTGGACGTATTCAACTTTCCCCCGCCTGAAAACCTTTTGATTCAACTCTGCCGCTCGAACCATCGGCCCATGGACAAGCGAAATCTTTGTCACGGCAGCCGACGAAGGCAAACCATTCGGTCACTGGATTCCGCCGCAAAAACCCTGCACCTACCGGTGCAGGCACTGACTTGCCTGATTCAGGTGGAATCGGAATTTTATTCGGGCCGCACTTCAAAGAAGGGGGCCAAAGGGGTGACCCAGTTTATTCCGAGTACTGCGACTTACTTCGAATCCCTGATGGCGCGCAAACCCGATTATCAATCGGCCTGGCGAAGCTACATTGAACTTCGTGGTGTCGATCGACAGGCCGAATTCAATACAGCGAGTATCTTGAGTGACGAAGCCGAACATGCCGGCGTTCAAATCTTTGCCTCAGCGTTGTATTGGCGTCATGAACTCAATTTGGCAGCGACTTACTTTCGCGCGCGCCTAGGTCCACCCCGCCAGCCGAAGTTAGAGGAAGTCCAAAACATGTTTCGCTACCTTTTGATCGCCTACAATGCGGGTGGTGGTCCCGCCAAAGTCTTTGCACGGGCTGTCAGAGAGGATCCCAAAATCGCCTCAGACTACGCCAAGCTTCCAATCCCACCCGAGTCTAGAATTTATCTTCGGAAGTTTGACACCTGCCTAATCACCGGGCAACAAAGGAAGAGATGAGGATTTTAGTCTTTGCACAATACCTCGCCCTCAGCTGTGGGCTCATCTTTTCGGCTGGCGCTTGGGCCAAGTCCAAAAAGGCGCCCAGTCCCGAGGCGGATCAACGAGTGGCGGCGGTCAAGGCATGCGCCCAAGACTGGCGCGGATACAAGGCGGCCCTCGATGGTTTCCGCCAAGCTTTTCGAGAAAAATTGAAAACGGTTTCAGATGACGAATTTTCAAAAATGGAAGAGGCTTTAGACCCAAGCTTGGTTTTACTAAGTTCGCTTTGGCCAGAGGATTTGAAAGAGAAAGACGAGTTGTGGACCACTTATCAAGAGTGCAGTGGTCTTCATCAGAAGATTTTGGCAGACCTCGACGACAAGAAGCTAACTCCTGAAAGAAAGCTGCACATGATTGAAAATTTCCGCGAATGTGCGCGCGATCGCTATTTGCGTAACAAGAAGCTCGCGCCCCTTGAAGAACTCACCGCCTGCTACGAAAAACAGGCAAAGAAATAATCACTGACAACCCACGGCCAAATTATCCCCAAGGTCGTTTAGAAACGCCGATAGCCCTTCTGGGTTGGTGGCATAATAGGCCCCCAGTGGCGCTTCAAAACGCATCAGGTGATAGGTGCGCTTTTCACCATCATCCAAGGTGACTTCTATAGTTTCCACCCCGGCGTCCGCCCCTTGCGGACCAGTTGAAACGGCCAGCTTCAGTCCACTTAAAAGATTCGCCAACACCTGGACCTGGGCCTGATCCATTCCGCCCGTGCGAAAACACAAGGCGTCTGGATCCTTGCCGGCCACCGGGATCACACCATTGATGGGCTGATTGAATTTAATGACGTAATCGTGGGCCCAGTTGGCTGTGTTTGGCATTCCATACCAACCACCTCTAAAGTAATGAAGCTCAGTCACGTACTTCTCCGCCGGTGGTGGCGGTGGTGTACCTGTTGCCGTCACATTGTTCGCCGACTTGGGCCCTTTGCTACAGGCCGTGAGAGTTAAGAACACAGTCGTCGCCAGTAACAAAGTAAGGTGGGGTCGCATAGAGTCCTCCGTATTCCAATCCAAAAATAGAATACGGGATCGACGTCGTGCTCAGCACTCCACAAATCTGTGTCTCGAAATGAGACTCGAAAGCAACTTCAAGATCTCATTGAGAATCGATATACGAAGTCCACTTGGCCTCACTATTATCCATCAACTGACCGGAACAGTTGGGCATATTCCAATATGATCCGCTCTCGGTGTAGAGCAATGATTCTTGAATAATGCCAATGCCCTTGGCCAAGTAAAATTCGGACGCATACGTGTGATAGCCGGGTTTCGAGACATATCCGGCTTGGGCCGCGCAATGGATGGGTTGCTGGCCGGGCTCTTGCGTGCCGTGATAAAAAATAATTCGAATCACATCATGGTAGGTTTTAGAATGGCTCTTGCCCCAAACGCCAGCGGAGGAACGCCCGAATGCAGGAGTATAGGTGGCCAGAAATTCTTTCAACACCGTATGGTTCCACGCCTTGTAGCCACTCCAGCCGAAATCTTGATAGTCCGAGGTGGAACTGATTTGGCGTTTTATGCCGAGCCCTTCTTTGGCTGCAAGATTTTTTAAGCCACCCGGCGCCGACCATGCAAGTCCGTCGGGCCTGGTGAACGTGGGGTCACTGTAGCCGAAGGCCACATCTGGATTGCACCCGTTGTTGGCATACCAGTCGCCTACTTCCGTGACGCTCTTGTCTTCGCCGAGAAATAGCTGGGCGTAAGTAGGGATGCAGGTTTCGTTGTTGGGCGCGTACATTTTCTCCCAAACCAGAAGCCGACCGGGTTTGAGGAGGTCAAAGCGCGCTCGGTACAGTTTGTCGAAATCCACAGTGGCAGGATAAAAGCGGTAGTCTGAATAGAGCGAG
>JBFWON010000157.1:0-5342 GCA_050250515.1 Bdellovibrionales bacterium
GACACCCAACATCGTGAGAAGGGTGCGAACTCGATTTTTCCAAAGGTTGTCCATGGCCTGGGGCAAACTGGCCTTTAATAGATCCGAAACGCCGAGGCGCCGAAGCGGCGGAAACTCCACGGGGCTCCCTTGACTCTCGATCGCCCCCACCCCCCCGTGGGCCTGGTCTACCACCTGACCATCTTTGACCCAAATCACACGATCACAACTCTCCGCGACCTCCTGATCATGGGTGATGATGACAATAGTCTTACCTTGGCTATGCAACTCGCGCAAAAGCCGCAGAATTTCTTGCGAAGACTTTGAATCTAGATTGCCAGTGGGTTCGTCGGCCAAAATGACAGGCGCCTGCCGAATCAATGCGCGCGCGATCGCCACACGCTGCTGCTGACCGCCAGAGAGTTGCTGAGGCTTAAGAACAAGGCGAACTCCAAGGCCCAACCGAACGGCCAGTTGGCGGGCGCGGGACTCATCCTCCGGACTTAGCTCCGGCGCTTCCATCGGATACAGCGTTGGCAGCAAAATATTTTGCAAAACATTTCGGGACGCCAAGAGATGAAATTGTTGAAAGACAAAACCAAGTCTTCGATTGCGAAAATACGCGCGTTGGCTGTCTGAAAAGCGACTGACATCATGACCGAGAACGCGAACCACACCTCGATCGGCCCCGAGCATACATCCCAGTAGATAAAGCAGTGTGGACTTACCGGATCCCGATGGACCCTGAATGGCCACCATCTCACCCTCGTTGACGGTCAGGGTGAGGCCACTGAGGGCCGGCACATCTTGTCCGTCCCGCTTGTAAGAGTAGTAAACGTCCCTAAGTTCGAGGGCCAAACGGCTCATTCGCCGCTCTCAAGTATTTTCAAGAAGTCCACCTGTCGAACTCGGTCGCCTTCACGCAAACCGGAGGTAATTTCCGCCGCCAAGTCCGACTGATTGCCCAGCTTAATCTCACGCCGCTCACCCTGCGAGTCGATCACAAAATGTTGATCTCCTTGCTGATTGATAAATTCGTGCTCCAGATAAAGAACATCAGCAAATTTGCGAGTCACAATATCAACAATGGCACTTTGGCCCGATCGAATTTCGGGCGGCGGATTTAGAATTTCAACCAAAACGCGAAAAGTGGATTGCTGTTGGCGCCAGCCATCGGCCTCTTCGGCAGCTAAATCGATTTGTTTCACCACACCCTTAAGCACTTCCGTTTGAAGCGCGTTGATACGAATCTCCACCGGCATTTCTTTGCGAATGCGAACGGCGTCGGTTTCCGGAGCTTTCGCCAAAACGAAGTAGTGGTCCAGATCATCTACTCGGGCAATTACATCTTTGGTATCTTTCTCCGTTACGTATTCGCCTTCATACTTGTTGACCGAAACCACGGTTCCTGAAAACGGCGCGCGAATAGGGAATACGGGTTCGGGACTTTGCAGTGAGGAAGTAATTGAAATGATGGGTGATCCTTGCACCACCTTTTTACCCACATTCACAAATATCTTTTGAATATAACCGGAATAAGGTGCCACAAAGACCGTTCGACGAGAGGGCTGGACTTGCCCCGACACTGTGACCCTTTGTATAAGATCGCCCCGTTTCACTGTACCAAGCCTTGTCCCGGTCGGTCCTCCTCCACGAGACTTGGACCCGTACAAAGACCAAATCAAACCGGCGGACAAGCCTACGGCCGCCAGAACGATCCACTTCCACTTACCTGTTTTGGAGCTCTTCATAGATTGTGCCTCTGTGAAAGGAATAGTTTAGCTTTTGCTTGGCCAGCTCGAAATAGGCCGAAGCCACCTTCGACCTGGCATCCACCGAAGAATTGAGATTTGTGATCAGATCCAAATAAGTCGCCCGCCCGTTGCGGTACTCGGCCTGAAGAATGCTGTAACTTTGCTGCTCAATTTCATAAAGTTCTCGGGCCAATCGCAAGGTCTCGGCTAGCTCTTTTAGCCTAAGAATTACATCGTTCAGCGAGACCTTCAGATCTAAAATGGTTTGGAAGTTCGTGTTTCGAACCGCCTTCTCCTTGACCCGAGCTATCTCCAAGCTTCGTCGCTCAATTCCCCAATCCAAGATTGTGTAATTGAGGGTTAAGAGGGTCGACCATCCCCATGTGCGGGCGTCTTGCATAGATTTGCCCGTGTCCAGGTAATCCGCGTAGGAATCATAGACCTCGGCGGTTAAGCCCAACTCGGGCCAATACTTTCGCTCAACGAGTCGGGTTTCGAGCTCGGCTTCCTTTTCTTGCTCTTTAAGAATCTGGGCTCTTCGATGTTCATCGACTTTCAGGGGTGCCACCTCAGTCGGCGCTTTGGACTTGCCCTCAAACTCCGCAGGCTCAGGTAGTATCGCACTGGCCGCCAGAGTCTCGGGCTCAAGACCAGCAATGGCAGCCATGCGCCTTGTGGTGTTGGCGATATCATTGTCGCGTTTCAGTAAATCCAGGTCGAGGCGCCGGACCTCGGTTTCAATCCGCAATACATCGCGTTTGGTTTTGATGCCTTGCTTGTACTGGGCCTCTAGAAACTTAAATTGCCGTCTTAACAAATCACGCTTGCTCTCAGCAATCTGATGATCCTGATGGGCCGCTGACCAGTCGTAATAGAGCAACGCCAGCCTAAGAAGTTGATTGTCTCTTTCCAACTGATACTCAAGGGTCAAGCGCCGCTTGCGTGTCGCGGCCAACCTATAGCCGGTGATGGATTCACCATTGTCATAAAGAGTCTCCGACAGACTCAACTTCAATGAAGAATCCCAAAGAGTCCCCTGGCCATCATCGGGAAAGACGTCCCGCAATCCATGAGTGGAGGTCAAATCCAAGGTCGGCAAGAACTTGGCCCGGGCCGATCGATACTCCAGGTCGGCTTGCTCGAGGTCAAAGCGAACCTTGCGAATGGAGGGAGCATTTTCCTCGGCTAAACGGATTAACTTTCCAAGCGAAGTGGCGGCCCAAGTCGGGTGAACAGACAACGCCATGCCGATGATTAGGCTTCGAATCACCTTGGCTCCTTTCCTTGGGCCATGCTAGATTAACGCAAATGAAAGACCGGTTGGCCAGCGAAAACCGCTCACGTGACATGATCTATTTGATCCTAAGCGGGATCTTTATCGCCAACGCACTTTTGGCTGAGATCATTGGCAGCAAGCTTTTTAATATTTGGCATTTCAATCTTAGCTTGGGTGTGATCATTTGGCCGGTCGTCTTTATCACGACCGATTTGATTAATGAATATTTTGGTCGAAGGGGCGTGCGCAACCTATCTATTTTTACGGCGCTTCTGGTTCTCTACGCCTTCGTGGTTTTTTCCATTGGCATGCGCATTCCGGCCGTTAGCTTTTCGCCCGTGCAAGACGCGCCCTTCAAAGCCGTCTTTGGCCAGTCCCAGTGGATTATTGCCGGGAGCATTACTGCTTTCTTAATCAGTCAGCTTGTCGACGTTGTTGTCTTTTGGGTGATTCGGGCGCAAACGAAAGGTAAATATCTGTGGCTTAGGGCCACGGGCTCCACCGTCATCTCGCAGCTGGTGGACACCTTTATCGTAGGGGGGATTGGACTTTACCTCCCCGGAGTTCTGGGTCTTTTGCCTGAGGGCCAGGTCGCCATGACTTTTGGGGACTTCATGTCCACGTGCTTGTCGGGCTATACGTTTAAATTGTTAGTCGCCGTTGCCATGACACCTGTGATTTACCTGGGCCACTCGATTATTGATCGGGCCCTTGGCGACAAGACCGCTCATGACCTGATTGAGAGCGCCGCCCGCGCCAGTCTTAAGTAAAAATCCTCTCCTAGGTTATCTGTCTCAAAATAAGAATTGATGCCAATTTCCCGAGTTGAGACATATTCGATTTCGGCTTGTGCTACAAATTTGTGGAGCGAGAATCACTCGCCATCCTAAGCCTGCGAAGGGAATCAACTAAATCGCGCAAGTGTCAGAATCCTGTTCGCGCGCTAAGAAACTGACAGTTTACGGTCTCCTCCCTCGAGCGTAGATTGAAAAATATATGGTTATTTTTGCCCGAGGTGGGAGAGTAGAGAATGAAAAAAGCAACTCGTGAATCAATACTCGCAATAGGAGTTCTGGCGCTCGCGCTAGGATTTCAAAACTGCTCAGACGTCAGCTTTGATCAAGGACAAGGTGGCAGCGGTGGTGCAGCCGCCGACGATGCCAACGGTCGAGTCGGACAAAACGGCGATCCGAATGATCCCAATAACGGGGGTCAGGGAACCGGCGTAACTCCCCCGAGCAACGGGAATACAGATCCCAATGTTTCAGGTGGACCGGGTGGTACGACCAATCCGATCAACCCACCTCCGGGAGTGACCGTGCCGCCGGCGCCTCCGGGAATCTTCGCTCCTCCACCGAATCCTCCCCCGGGAAGCACGCTTCCTCCGGGAACCACGCCCCCTGAGTATCCTCGAGTGACCCAAGGTGAACCGCCTTGTGCCCGCCTCACTTGGTGCGCTTACACTTTGAATCTCGACAAAGCTTATCCTTATGTAGTCGATTTTGACTGGAAGACGAACGATGATCCGAACCGTGCCGCCCCTTATTTGACTCACACACGCGGAGTGGCCAACGTTCACTATGTTCCCGGCAGTGGTCATGTGACGTTCCTACCCGGTGAAACTTCACGTATCATTTACGTGTTGAACATCAATCCGGATCCGACTCTCGCGATCGACATTCCGTTTATCTTCAGCGCTTGCCAATACGGCCGCCAGAGTGTCCTTTGCTCGCAGACACTGTTTAGACCTTAAGATGGTGTAGGCGCATTTGGTGGCCCTTCACAAGGCGAGCAAAAACTAAAAATGGTTCCGAAACCCGGGCAAGCCCGGGTTTTTGCTTTTTGGAGTTACGAAATTTGTTTTTGATTGCTCAGGCTTTGTTGTCATGGCTCGACGCCCGGCCTGGGAAGTCACTCCAGTCCCAAAGCAGTTCACTCCTGACCAACCGCAGCCCCACTACGAAGTGTTGCGGGCGCTCTTGACCAGATAAGTAGCGGTGGCGCGCTCGACGCCATAGCCTTCATATTGATTGATCTGGACGTAGTCCCTGAGATTCAGGAACTGTCTGAGACTCATCACCACCTTGGTGTAGGGACGGTAGTCCCAAAACTTCGCCTTCTGGCCTGACCTTTTCGTCCATCGGTTCACACCGGTCACCGCCATCGCAATCGACGCCGTCAACGCCCGAATAAAAGGCTTGTACGTATGCCGATTCGTCAGCTGCAGATGAAAGTTAAGATGGTTGCCCACATTCGCCAGTGAATGAATGCGGACGCCATATTTATTCGAGAACTTATGCACGATCGATCGATCTTTCTTCTTATTGTCTGGT
>JBFWON010000158.1:0-5223 GCA_050250515.1 Bdellovibrionales bacterium
TTACCCCTTAGTGCAAGGCACCGTTTTGGTCGTCGCCGCTCTTTACGTACTGATCAATTTACTAACGGATCTTTCTTATGGATTGGTCGATCCTCGCATTCGACAAAGTGAGGCCGGGTGAATAAGAGATCCGCCGGTGGAATTTTAGTTCTAGTGTTTGTTCTCATGGCTCTCTTAGCCCCGGCGATCGCCCGCCACGATCCGAACCTGCTTTCTCTACCCGATCGTCTCGCCCCCCCGTCCGCAGACCACTGGTTGGGACAAGATGAAAATGGGGCCGACGTATTCGCCATTCTAGTTTATGGATCTCGCGTGAGCCTAGCGGTCGCCTTTTCGGTGGTCGGTATTGGCCTGATACTCGGACTAACTATCGGCTCACTTTCAGCCCTCTCAAAAGGTTGGGGTGATCTGATCATTATGCGAATCACCGACATTTTCTACGCGTTTCCAGGGTTTCTAATCGCACTTTCA
Source organism: Bdellovibrionales bacterium (assembly GCA_050250515.1). Lineage (GTDB taxonomy): Bacteria > Bdellovibrionota > Bdellovibrionia > Bdellovibrionales > UBA1609 > JALHOQ01. The sequence continues at coordinate 472 of JBFWON010000158.1, forward strand.
CTTGTCGCAGTCTTGGGGGCGTCGCTGTCCAATTTGGTTTTGGCTATGGCGATCACCTCGTGGGCCCCGTTTGCCCGTTTGGTGCGCGCCGAGGTCCTTCGGGTCAAAGAGCTAGAGCACATCCAAAGCGCTCGGGCCCTCGGAGCCGGGCCTCTTAGAATACTATTCCTTCATATTTGGCCAAGCCTTCTGGGTGTGGTGGCCGTGCAGTCCACATTCGCCTTGGCTGGGACGATCATTTCGGAGTCCGGCCTGAGTTTTCTCGGACTTGGAGTTTCGAGCGACACTCCGACCTGGGGCGGACTACTCAACTCGGGTCGTCGTGTGCTGCTGGAAGCTCCCCAAATTAGCCTAGCGCCAGGAATTGCCATTCTGTTGCTTGTCTTGGGATTTAACCTTTTGGGGGACGGATTAAGGGATCGCCTCGACCCTCGTCGGGGCCAAGTGAGAGTTTGATTTTCGACCCCCAAAATGCTGCAATTACATAATATGGTTGAAAAATTTGGTCAGCTTCTCACGATTGGTATTCGCGGCACTTCACTGACAGAAGATGAAGCCGAGTTCATTGTTAAAAACAACATCGGCGGGGTCATTTTATTTGCCCGCAATATAGAAACACCGGAACAAGTTCATGCGCTCTGCTCTTCGATTCAATCCCTGCGCCACAAAATGAAAGACAAGGCCCCGCTTTTCATTAGCGTCGATCAAGAAGGCGGCCGCGTCGCTCGCATGAAGACCCCGTTCACTCAGTGGCCACCACTTTCCACCGTAGGCAACCTAGACTCGACTTCGGTGGCCTTTCGTTTTGCTCTCGATATGGCCGCCGAGCTTCGGGCCGTTGGCATTAATCTCGACTTTGCGCCTTGCGTGGATGTTCTGACCAATCCTAAGAACGCGGTTATCGGAGACCGATCCCTCTCGTCTGATCCAGAAAAGGTGGCCAAGCTGGCATCCGCCCTTGTGCGTGGCTACATCAAAGGGGGAATTATCCCCTGTGCCAAACACTTCCCCGGTCACGGCAATACTCTTCTCGATTCGCACGAAGCGCTGCCCGTTGAAGATGTGGACGTTGAACGGTTGAAGTCTATCGAGCTCGTTCCATTTAAAAAGGTTTTCCGTGCTCGACTTGATTTAGTCATGACCGCCCATATTAAGTACACCCACTTGGACCCAGAATGGCCGGCCACTCTTTCGGAAATTATTCTGCAAAAACTTCTGCGCGAGGAACTTCGCTACCGGGGTCTCGTGATCTCCGATGACTTGGACATGAAAGCCCTGGCCAATAATTATTCTGAGAGTGAAATCCCCGTTCGAGCCTTCCAAGCCGGATGCGACATCTTATTATACTGCAACAACTTCGATAAACCTCAGGTGGCTTTGGATGCTTTGGAAAAGGCGAGCAAGGATCACAAAATTTCTGCCAAGCGGGTCGAAGAGAGTTTCAATCGAGTCCTCGCTCTCAAAAAAGAAGCCTTGGGCAATCCGGATCCACCGGAGTTGTCGCAGGCTCTCACTATTATCGGTCAGGATCAGCACAGTCGACTTTCGCAAGCGATAAAGTCGGGCTCGGTTCCTGCGGACCTGCTCACTTAGATACCCCTTGCCTCTTTTCCCGCCCTAAAGGTATACGAGCCCCATGGCGCAGAAAAAAGACAATCACTACGTCGTTCATTACCGAGACCCGAAGAGCGGCGAAATTCAAAGTCTTAAGGCAAGAAAGATCGCCGACTCCAACTTAGGTTTAAGCTTTGTGCTGATTTCTGATTTTCTCTTCGACACCGAAGGTGTGGTAATCAAACCAAGTGAAGAGCAAATGCAAAAGCGCCTTGAAAATGTAAAGGGCCTTCACCTTTCCATTTATTCCATCGTATCCGTGGAAGAAGTCGGCCATCACAAGTTGAATCTGAAGCGAGATCGCTCCAACCTGGTCTCGTTTCCGTCCAAAGATTCATAGGGCGGATGCACCAAACCCGCCCTTTGCATCGCGATTATAAAATCTGCATCAACCTAGCACGAAAGCCCTGGGCTTTTAACCACTCAGGATAATCCGGCGCCATTGTCAGCGCGGCCCGAACAGAAGCTTCCACGTCCAAAAGTCCGCCGGCCATCTCGTTACCTGGGCTGACCACTCGGGTTTGCTTCAATAGATCTCGAATCTGCTCAGGCGAAAGCATGGGGTTCACGGACAAAATCATCGCCACTGTAGCCGCCACCTGAGGTGTTGCGCCTGAAGTCCCGCCAAAGTAACCGAAATATCCGTCGGGACCGTACAAAGTGAAGAGATTCTCACCATACGCCCCAACGGTGATGCGCTCACCATAGTTGGTGAAACTCGCCGCCGAGTCATTCGAAGCGAGGGCGCCGACAATAATAGATCCTGTGTCGTCAGTTTTTTCTTCCGTCAACTCAACAGAGTAATTTCCCGCGGCTCCCACAACCGTGATACCCGCCTGCATCGCCAAGCGGACGGCATCCCGGGTGCCAACAAAGGTTTCGGATGATCCATTGGAAGTCTGATTTTCTAAGACGATGACCTTGACGTCGGGAGTGTCGATCGCGCGTAAGATACAAGCGGCGGTCGCTTCTTCCTTGTTCTTATCATCTTTGCTGTCATAGTTAAAATTCTGCAAAGGCACAATTCGCGATTCAAAAGCGATTCCGTTAGTGCCTTGAAAATCCATCACGCCCGCCATAATCGCGCTGACGGCCGTCCCATGATAGGCATAAGGACCGTCGTTGACCGTCAGTGGGTCTTCCGCATCCGATAGGTCGTAGCGATAGTCCAATTCCATATTGGCATGCAAATCAGGCTCATCGTGGTAAAAGCCCGCATCACAGTCGGCGATGGTGACACCGGCCCCTGTGGCCATTTGCCACGCGGCCGGCACCTTCAGTTTTTCAATCCACCATTGTCCATTGAGTTTTGGATCAGGCGTGAAATCGGCAATCAGTGGCGGCGGAACCTGAGCCGAAATGAATCCCACATAACCATCTTGCTGAGAATACAACCCAAGATGGTGGGTCGGGACAGTCAAAGTGTAGACATTGGAAAAATCAATTCGACCTTCTGTTAATTCTCGAATCTTGTTCTGCTGCTCGGTAGAAAGGCCAAAATCCAATTGCACGGGAACTGCGCCATTCAATCCGCTGGTGAATTTAGGATGCGCACCCTTGAACACCGCCAGTGTCGATTCGTTGGCCGTAGCCAGTGAAACAACTAGTCCCAGTAGAAACACCACCATGTCTTCCCCCGTTGTGAGTGGTTAGGGTAACATGGTAGAGAGAGTGAATTTAGTGACGCAATCAAAAAATCGATTCTGACATTCCGAAACGAAGCTTTGCCGTTTTGCGGATTGAATCTAAATCGATAAAAGCGGCCGTTCCACCTGCAGCCGTTGTGTTCAAAGCTCCAGCCAAATTCCCCGCCTGTAAACATCTGTCAACAGGTAGGCCTTTTACATAGGCCCAGACAAATCCAGCGTCAAAACTGTCGCCCGCACCGATAGCATCCACCACTTGATCATTGATGAATGGCCCCGAATGGAAAATTTCAGAGCCTTTCTTGGCGCGCGATCCTCTGGCCCCCTCTTTGATCACAACCAGGTTACCGACTTCCGCCAGGCGGTCCAAGGCAAGATCGACGGAAGATGTGCCAGCCAATGCCATAGCCTCCGCAGCATTTGGCAGGAACACGTCGACGAGTGGCAAAATTCCATGAATATCAAAAGCCCACTGTTCGCTCGGATCCCATTGGGTGTCGAGTGAAGTCGTCATCCCCTTTTTCTTCGCCTTTGCAAAAATTAATTTCAAATCCGCAAAGAGTTTCGGCTGCAAAAAGATCGAAGAGATATGCAAATGTTGGGCGGCGCTAAAGTCCGAGTCGGGGATATCCTGTAGTGATAAATCTCGCATAACTCCCGGATACGTGACCATGGCTCGCTTTTCGCCAAAACTTAAGGCCACCGTGGCGCCGGTTTGATCGGTCGCGATTTCTTTTATGCTAGAGGTCTCGACACGTTTTTTATGGAGCTCCGACATCACCAACGCGCCAAAAGGGTCTTGGCCGATGCGGCCACAAAATTTGACTTTTGATCCAAGGCTTGAAGCGTTGCAGGCAAATATTGCGGACGACCCACCCATAGTGAGTGCCATAGAATTGCAGAGGATTTCGGCCTCCAATTTGGGAAAACCCGCGATCCCGTCCATAATCAGGTCCACATTGAGTTCGCCGACGACCAAAATATCAAATGCCCGCGCCATCTCAGAAGGCCGATTTCTTTAGAAATTGAAAATCACGATCCATGACCGTCTTGCGTCCGTCAGCTCGAGCATTATCAATCGCCCGATCGGCCAAAACCCGAACAAAGTCCGACAAAATATCCATAACACCGCCAGAGGTATTCATGCCTCCCCTCGCCTGAATATAATCCTTCAACCGAGAGGCGATAATAAGAACCTCCCCCGACTGGATCGGCGCCGATGTCGAAGATTTCAACGCGGCTCCCGGGGTTGCGATTATTTTTCGCGAAGGCTCGCGAGCGGGAGCACCTTCCCGCGGGGCAAAATTTTCGATCGCCGCCGCATCTTTGTGGCGAGCACCTGGCAAATGCACTTCAAAGCACGGCACGCTACAAAATACATAGCCCGTGCGATCACCGTTACAAGTTGAAACGCTACAGCGATAGTAGCGCGCACCCCAATCAATCGGTTTTTTACAACTGCTACACTTTTTCCACATAAACACCAGCCTAA
>JBFWON010000159.1:0-5212 GCA_050250515.1 Bdellovibrionales bacterium
TTTGCGAGCTTTTTAACAGGCACAGGTGTAGATTCATTTTCAGTTGGGGGGACGCTACTTGCGGTGGCGCCAATGGGGAAATTTCCATAGCCTCGGGGCATACTCCCCCCGGGGCTTCTTTTTAAAACTCGATCTTTCGACGACTCTCAAAATAAGACAGCACCTTGTAGAGTGAAGGCACCACAAACAGCGTTAAGAGAGTCGACAGGAGGGTTCCTCCGATAATCGTTAGGCCCATGGGCGTGCGGGTCTCTTGCCCAAGCGAGTTTCCAATCACAAGGGGAAGGGCCGCAGCCATGGTGGCGGCCGAAGTCATTAAAATGGGTCTTAGTCGAACGGGGCAGCCCGCGAGCAAGGCGTCTTCGATCCCCAGTGATTTCTTCTCCCGCATCTGATTGGTGAACTCGACCAGCAAGATCGAATTCTTCTTAGCAATTCCCATCAGTACGATCAGGCCGATAAAGCTGAAAAGGTTCAGGGACACTCCAAAAATGTAGAGTGCCAAAAGAGCGCCGGTCACACTAAAAGGTAAGGCGATCAAAACTGAGATGGGATGGATAAACGAATTGAACTGTACGGCCAACACCATGTAAGCCACGACGATTCCGAGCAACAGAGCACTCAATAGACTTTGAAAGCTTTCCGCCAGACCGGCGGCCGAGCCATCGAGGGAGATCCCGTAACCTTCGGGCAAGACCTCTCTGCCGATTTGCAGGGCCCGGTCCACCACCTTAGCCTGCGATTGTCCCTTAGCCAGCTGTCCAAACAATCCGATGGCCCGCTGACGGTTGATCCGCGTGATGGTCTGTATGGTAGGCGTCTCCTCCATTCGAACCAACTCGCCAATTTGAACAATATTGCCATAGTCATTTCGAACACCGATTTGGCGGATATTGTCGCGGGAGGCGATTTGATCTTCGGGGACCTTAACCCGAATGTCGTAGCGTCTCCCACCGGCCGTGTACCGACTGACCCGACTGCCTGCGATAGCAGCGTTGAGGGTTTGGGCCACCGAGGCGACACTGACCCCGCGCGAGGCCAATTTCTCTCTCAAAGGTTCTAAATGAAGCTCAGGAACGCCCAAGCGAAAATCCGTATCGAGGTCTTGCGCCAAGCCTTCTTTTTCGAGGCGCTCCATAATCTCTTGCGCCTTTGTGTTAAGAACCGTCAAATCGGGACCGGTCAAATTGACCGAGAGTGGATAAGTTCGGCCACTGGTGAGACCACGGGAAGAAATATCGCGAAGTCCTGCCTTCAGGCCCTTGATGTTCTTTAATTCCTTTCGAATCTTGTCCATCACTTCGAGGTGCCCGACTTTTCGGGTCTCAAGTGGAGTCAAAGCAATCGGCATGAACATTTGGTTGACGCTGGAATTGCCACCGCCGCCGCCGACCGAGATCAGGTATCCACTGACCTCAGGGATGGCTTTCACGATTTGCTCGACCTCTTTGGAAACCGCCAATGTGGTCTGTAAGGAGCTCCCGGGAGGGAGCTGTCCATTCAACAAAATAAAGTTTTGATCCTGGGGGGGGATAAATTCTTGGCGAACCTTGCGCACCAGAATTAGCGAAAGGGCAAAGGCGATAAGTGAGACAAATACAATCGTTTTTGAATAGCGCAAAGTCCAGCGAAGCACACGTCGGTAAGACTCTGCTAATTTCTCAAACCAATGATCGAGTCGCTTTTCAAAATTAGAAATTTTTGGAGAAGTGGCCATAAACGCAGCGGCCCGCATCGGGGTGATTGTCACGGCCTCGAGCAGCGACAATAAAACGGCCGCCGACATGGCAATACCAAATTGGTAAAAGAATTTTCCTGTCACGCCCGACATAAAGATTACGGGAGCAAATACGGCCACCACCGCTAATGTCGCGGCGATGGCGGCGGGCAATATTTCCATAGCTCCATCAAAGGCCGCTTGATGGGGAGTTTTTCCCATACGGTAGTGTCTGACAATGTTCTCGAGCAGCATAATGGCATCGTCGACCACGATGGAAATCGCCAGAGTCAATGCCAGCAAAGTGAACAGATTCAGTGTGAAGCCGCTAAAATAAAGAACTAAAAAGGTTCCGATAATAGAGGTGGGGATGCTAAACAAAATATTAACGGCCGCCTGCCAACTGCCAAGAAACAAAAAACAAATGAGAATGGTGACAAGAGCGGCGACGACCAACTTTTCTTTTGTTGTGTCGACCACAGCTCGGGTGGACTCAGTGAAGTTCACACGAACTGTGAGTTTAAGATCTTTTGGCAAGGTGGAATTGAGTTCTTTGACTTTGGCCAAGACTCGATCGGCGAGCTCGACCTCATTGGCGCCACGCTGTTTCTTAATCGAGATTGACAGAGCGGGGACACCATCAACGCTGGCCACCCGGCGAATATCTGACAGGCCATCTTCGACCTCGGCCACGTCACCAATGGTGAAAATCGCATCTTGAATGGCGGATCCACCGCGCTTTAAGATACGAAGTTTTTTGATGTCATCGACCTTAAAGACTTCACCGAGCCAGCGAACTCTTAACTCCCGCTTGTCCTCGACATATTGTCCGGCCGCCGCTTCTACATGTTGGGAGGTGATCGCGTTGATCACGTCGACAATCGTGAGGTCGGCCCTTTTGAGTTTGTTCAGGTCCGGCCATACCCTTAGGTTTCGGTCGGAGAAACCAGTCAGGTCGACTTCCCCAATGTTTTCGATAAATCGAAACTGATCGAGTAGGTATTCGTCGGCGAAGACGATCAGGTCTTTAATGGATCTGTCGCCTGAAAGACCCATGTAAATGATAGGTTGCTCTTCGGGATTTCGCTTGCGCACAACGGGGGGATCCACGCCCACGGGAAAGCGAATTTGGCTGATAGCCGTTTGGACTTCTTGCAGGGCCACATCCACATTGCGATCGATATTGAATTCCAGAGTCACGGTGCCACTGCCTTGCTGAATACTGGACTTCATTTCTTTGATACCTTCCACGTTCAGCAGATTCTCTTCTATTTCATCGATAATTTCCGCTTCGACAATTTCGGGTGCGGCCCCGTCAAAATTCACCGACACGCTCACGATCGGAAAGTCGACGTCCGGCATTTGACTGACACCCAGTTTGGTTAACGTAAAGCCGCCAAAAGTAATCAAGCCGGCCATCAAAATCCAGGCAAAGACATTTCGGCGAATCGAGAGTTCAATCAAATTCATAAATCACCGTGCAAAGAGGCGAGCCTCAGCCTCTGCTTTGCGAAGTTGCGCGTAAAGAGACCACAAGGCAATTTCGGCCTCGGCGGCATCTTGTTCAAATGTAATGCTCTCAAAAGCCGTCGCGCGGCCCATGCGAAAACGTTTACGATCGGCCACGGCTTTGGCTTCTTGAATTTTTACGAGTTCATGGGCCTGATCGACACGCTTATGATAGGCCTCTAAGTTTTGCATCAGTCTGGGCCAAGCCACTTGAGATTCTTGTTGTAAACTTTCACGCGCAAGCTCGGCGGAGCGAACCGCCGCATTGGCGGCTTCCACTTTTCGCCACTCATCGGCCAACCCAAGCCCCGTTTTCAATGTCAATCCGATGGCGCCGTATTCATGCTCCTCTTCAACCGAATGACGAGCCGCTGTCCCCGCTGTGGTGTCGATGGCATTCTTGCCGTAGGCCAATTCGAGGGACAACTTCGGCCGAATGGACTCTCGAGTTTCTCTGGCTTTAATTCGGGCCGCCTCGGTTTCGCCGTTGGAGGCATGGAACTCCAGTGGTTGAGGACTGGTCCCAGAGTTTTCAGGCCAAGAGACAACGAGTGATTCCACCGGCCTTCGCCGAGCCAACTCGTCAGGGTCCGGCTGCCAATCCATGGGCGAAAAATAACGATGCAACTTAAGTTTGAGTTGAGTGAGGGATTGTTGCACGACTTCAAGCTGCAGCTTGCGGGTGGCCAAGAGGGCTTGGGCCTGCAAATAATCCGTGTTTTCAGCGGCAGAGCGGGCGAGTCGGCTCTTCATCCATTGCAAGATCTCTTGTCCCCGTTTCACGTTGCGCTCGCGCAATTCGGCCTCTCGAATGGCCAGGGCGAAGTCCCAGTAAAGCGACTCCATATCAACCAAGAGGCGAGCCCGTTTTAGCTGAATAAGGGCCCTCTGTTGTAGCCATTCGTTCCGCTCTCGTTCTCGTCGAAGCCGGGTGGATCTACCAAAAGCGTCTTGCCAAAGGTTTTGTGAAAGGCCTAAGCGCCACTCCGCCGTACCACGATTTTGCGGACTTTGAGAAGGATAGCGAGACTGATCGATCGAAGGATTCAGCGTGAAAGTGGTTCCGGTCGAAAAGGGTTTCTCCAAAGTCAGATCAAAATCCTGGGTCTGCGATTTCGCCGAGGACGAAAAAGTCTCACGTCGGTCGCGAATGGATTGGGCGGTGAAACTAAGGGTGGGTTCCAAAACCAGATCGCGGGACTGATAGTCGAGTTGCAAAGACTCAAGAGCCTTCTCAGTGGAGGTGAAAGCCGCCGATTGCGCAAAGCGGGTTTCGACTTCGCTCAGTTTTAATCGATTGGCATTGCTTGTAGCAAAACAGGAAAGAGCAATGAAGAGAGTTCCTAAAGACGCTAGCATCAACCCGGACTAAGCTAGCTTACTTCGAGGCCCCGAACAACATTTTGTCAACTGAGTGTCGCCCAGGCCCATGGAGCAAATAAAGAATGGATATGAACAAATACACCAGGGCGGGCTCAGCGGATCCTCCTTGGCCTGTGGCAATCATAGGATCACCCATGGCAAAAAGATGCATGCAAGCAGCGGCCATTGTGATCACCGATCCTAATGCGGCGAGCCGGGTGACCAGTCCCAAAACAAGAGCAATGCCGCCCCTAAACTCGGAAATCGCCGCCTTAAAGTGTGGAAGCCGAATTCAGCTCTGTCAATTGGAAAACTGGACCTAGCGTTCATGGCAGGAGTGCTAATCTAAAAAGGTGAAGCCAAATCCCTGTCTGGGTTGCGGTGCCTGTTGCGCTTTTTTTCGCGTGCAGTTTTATTGGAGCGAAGAAGTACCTTCCGCTTTGTCAGTGGATCTTGATTCCCGCCACCGATGCATGCGAGGGACCGAAAAAAAACATCGTCCAAAATGTATCGCGCTGGTGGGTCGAATCGGCCAGAACGCGAAGTGCGGGGTCTATGAAAATCGTCCCACGCCCTGCCGGCGCGTTGAGGCCTCCTATGAAAATGGTGTGCGCAAGCCGCGTG
>JBFWON010000160.1:0-5158 GCA_050250515.1 Bdellovibrionales bacterium
TGACCTGTCAATGGCCTGGCGAAGTGGCTGAAAATTGCCAATATTCGACTTCGCGAGCCAATGTGGCCGAGGGACGATATCTTATTAAGGTTGCGGCCTCCGACCGGGCTGGCAATGTGGCCGATCCGCGAGTCCACGACTTAATTGTCGATCGTACGCCGCCGGTGATTACGTTTCTAAGTTCGCCCCCCGCCGTGGGAAATTCGGGGGCCGTCGACTATTCGTTCAATGTGACCGATGATCGAGCGGGAGTGAAGTCCATTGAGTGTGCTTTTGAGGACAAAGCGAGCTACCAAAATTGTGCTTCGCCAGTGGCCAAGAATTTTGCTGATGGTCCGCATAAGTTCTTTGTTCGCGCCACGGACCTAGCGGGCAACTCGAGTGAGGCTGAGCACGCCTTTGTGGTGGACTCTTTGGCTCCGACCGTAGTCATCACCAAATCGCCGCCGGATTACTCAAAGTCGCCGAATGCAACTTTCGAATTTGAAGGCAAGGATGGGTTGGATCCAATTTCTGACTTTGAATGTCGTATGGACTCGGGTGCGTTTGAGTCGTGTTCTTCACCCAAGCTCTACACAGCTCTTTCTGACGGAGTACATACGTTTCAAGTGGTAGGGATCGACAAGGTCGGCAATCGTTCGGCTCCAGCAACGCGAAGCTGGTACATTGATACGAAGGCGCCTGAGATTAAGTTTATTTTGACGCCACCGGCTCTCTCAAGGGATGTGAACGCGACCTTTAAGTACAATATCGTCGAGACCGGAAGTGGTTTGGTGAAATCCGAGTGCGCTCTCGATGGCGGTGCTTATGGCGATTGCCCGTCGGATGGATCCTCTTTTGTCAATCTTCCCGCAGGGGATCATACTTTTCAGGTTCGCGCGACGGACAAAGCGGGCAATGTGGGTTCGTCTGAGTTGGTCAAATTTAAGATCGACCTGACCCCACCCGCAATCAGTTTAACTGCGGTTCCTACTCCCTACACGAAGAATCCCGACTTCCAATTTGGCTTCCTGGCAACGGATGAAAATGGAATCGAGCGAGTCGAGTGTCGATTGGACGCCCAGGTTTTTGTGACCTGTGACACTCAGACCAATCATTGGACTCGAGGACTAGCGGAAGGTGGCCATCGATTCACGGTACGAGCCGTGGATAAAGCGGGTAATACTTCTGCAGAAATCTATTATGATTGGTCGATCGACTTGACTGGCCCCGTGATCGCATACTTCCAGATGCCCCCCGCTGCGACTCTTTCGTCTGCGGTCGTGACTCTGGGCTTTAGCGTGACGGACAATTTGTCGGGCGTTAAATCGGTGAGCTGTAAACTGGACGGCGTGGCCATCGCTTGTAAGGCCGATGAGCTTAAGACGTTGCCGCCCCTTTCAACGGGCGTTCATAGTTTTGTCGTCGTGGCCGAAGACAATGCCGGCAACGTAGTAGAGGATATTAAGTCGATTTCTGTGAACCCACCAGTCCTTAAAACTCAGCAAGTCGAAGTGAAGGGTCAAAACAAAGTTGATATTCTGGTGGTCGTGGATAATTCCGGTTCGATGGCCAACGAGCAGGCCAATATGGCCAGCCGATTTTCGAACTTCTTGGCGAAGATCCAGGATCTAGATTGGCAAATTGGCGTGATCACAACGGATGTCGACTACGACGCTCCTCTCAAAGACGGTCGAATCTTGGAGTTGGATACTATGCCGGGTCAGTACATTCTCAACTCGTCGATGTCCTCGGCTCAAGCCCAAGAGGCTTTCGGTCAGACCGTGCAACTTCGGGCAACAGGGTCTCCTCGCGAGCGAGGCTTCCACGCCACGATGCGCGCCATAGATCGCGCGTTTGATAGTGCCAATCCGGTAAATGCACCCAACGCTCAACTCCTGCGTGCGGATGCAGCGACGGCGGTGATTGTGATTTCGGATGCCTATGATGACAGCGGCAAGAGACCTGAAGATGTTCTTGCTGCCGTCAACTCGCGTTGGGGTGGTCAAATACCATTCGTCTTCCACTCGATCGTCGTCCCCGAGAGTATCTACACACTGCCCGCCGGTGGATCTTTGAATGCGGCGGATCCATGCAAAAACTACCGTGAGAGTGTGAAGTTTGATGGTCGCGAGTATCATCGCCTGTCTCAAATGACTGGTGGAATTAAAGGTACGGTCTGTTCGGAGGACTATGGCTCACAACTTAGTGAAATGGGTCGAGTCACGGCGGAACTCGTGAATTCTGTGACTCTTATGTGTCCACCTTTGGACGCCAACGGCGATGGATCTGTCAACACGGCCGACGTCGAGGTGAAGGACGCCAACGGAGTGGCCATTACGGCTTTCACTCTCGAAGGCACAAAACTGACCTTCCAGAACAGCCTGCCCCTTGGGCAAAACAGTCTTAAATACTATTGTGCGCAGTAGCGTAGGGTGAACCGGTTCTTTGAACCGGTTAGCCTTATTAGTCTAAATGTCGAATTTACTGCGTCCGGTTGCGGCACTCCTCACAGGGACCGCGATTCTTTTGCTCGGAAATGGTTTGCATGGCCTCGTCGTTCCCGTGCGGGCGGACTCGGAGTCCTTTTCGCAAATGGCGATCGGTGTTCTTGGATCCTCGTACTACTTGGGACTTTTGTTAGGATGTCTTTTGAACCCTCGCCTGATTGCGCGAGTCGGTCATATTCGAGCCTTTGCCGCCTTTTCGGCCTTGGTGGCGGCGGTTCCGCTTCTGCATGCTCTCTATGTTCATGTGTTCTTCTGGTCGATTTTGCGTTTTTTGACAGGCGTGTGCTTTGCCGGCCTTTATATGGGAATTGAGAGTTGGCTCTCGCAAAGTACAGAGGGACACAGCCGAGGACGAATCTTGGCCGCTTACACCATTATCAATCTTGTGGCCGTGCCTGTTGGGATGCAGCTCATGCATTTGGTGGGTCACTCGGGCTTTGAACCGTTTGCCGTGATTTCGATTTTTTACTCACTGGCGGCGGTGCCGGTGGCCTTAACTCGAAGGAATGCCCCGGCCTTAATCCCCACCGCCCGTCTGGGATTGAATCGTTTGATTCGAGTTTCGCCAACAGCTGCCGTGGGGTGTTTGTGCGCGGGTTTGGCCAATAGCGCGATATGGACGATGATTACGGTGTATGGCAAGGCCGTCGGTATCGGTCCAGAAGGTTCAGCGACTCTGTTGTCAGTGATTGTTTTAGCCGGCGCCGCTGGGCAATGGACGGTGGGAGCTATTTCCGATCGCATCGGACGCCAACCGGTTTTGCTCGTAATGTCCGTATTAGGCGCGGTCATAGGGGGAGTTCTATTTCATTGGGCTCCCCCTGAATTGTCGTGGACTTTGGCACTTGGGGGTGGAATTGGCCTCTGCGCGTTTTCGATTTATCCACTGTGTTTGGCGCATGCGAATGATCGAATTTCAAAGAAAAGATCGGTCGAAGTTTCGGGCGGACTTTTGCTCCTATTCTCGATCACTGCGATCGTCGGCCCTTCCGCCGCCGCAGTCTTGATTCAATTGTTTGGTGGAGGAGCCCTGTTTTTGGTGACGGCCTTTGCGCATGGCTTTTTAGCCTTAGTACTGATCGTTCGGCTGAAAAAATCGGGCGCAAGGAACAAGGCGACTGAGAACTTTGTCCCAATGCCACGGACCTCACCCGCGGTCTTTCAGCTCGACCCTCGTGCCAATTCTGACAAGAGCTAGGAAACAAACGATCCAGATCGCCCAACAGACGGTCTTTAGCCATGATAGATGGCGTGAGAGCCACTGTTGAAAATCGCTAACAACAATCACTGGATGTGGACTGATGAGGTCCTTATTTGAAATTGAAGGTGGCCCCAGAGTATTGGGCCGAGGATAGCCAACAATTGTAGCCCCGGTCGCAGGAGTTCGTATCCAAGCGTTTCGCCCAAATGGTAGGTAGGTTAGATCACAAACATTGTCCGTTGAAACGAGTTCATAAAAAGGACCTCCATTGACGGAACTAACGAACCGCCAAGACACTTTATCGAGCCGTTTTATCTTGCACATGCGACGAAGTCTGTACCAGCTTGGGTAAGGTTCACAGCGTCGCATAGCATAACTCGACCGGTTTATATTCCCTCTGATTTCATGGCCGCTCCGATAAAACTTGGCTTCCGAATAGCACTGATAATTGGCGGGAAACATCGCGGGGCTAAATTTTTTTCTACTTAGTGTGTAGGACCATTCTGAATTATGTAAACGAGAAAGCGCACCGCCGACTAAGAGGAGAGCCATGATTCCGTAGCCGAGCCATTTCCGCGAAGAGTTTCCGACCTGAGATGGTAGACCGCCGAGAAAAAGAGCCCATAGCAGAGGCAAACAATAGGATGGATATTGATATCCAACGAATGCAATGGAGTAAAGGTGAAAGGCCGTCCACAGGTAGACCCCGGTTTTGCGCCGTTGGTCCGATACAGAGAAAAGTAGCAAAGGTGTCACGGTTTCAAAGAGAGTCACTCCAATCGTAACCGCAGGAACGAGGAGGGTGGGAACCAATGGCAAACCTAGTGATAAGCTGCTGAAGTACTTTCCAGTTAGCCAGGCCTCCCTGAATTTCACGGTGGCACAAAGCATATATGTTAGTGCTAACGTGAATCGCATAAACTTGATTTTGTCCCGAGCAAATAAGAACAGTAGAACTGCGGGAATGTGAAAGTATTCGTAGTTAGCCTTGGTGTTGTAGGTCAGTACAAAAACATAGAGGATCTTCCAAGTCAGTGCCGGTAGAAAGAAGATTAAGGCGGATGTCCAATCTTTGCGCCAGGCTAAGTAGGCCGAGATGACCAGCAAGCCGCCTAGCAATGTGTAAAGTAAATCTTGGCTATAGGAATGGGGAGGAACATCTAGGAAGTAAAGCCGGTGACAATCTTGAAAATAGGTTGGGCAAACATTGCGACCTGCTCGCGCCGCAGATTTGGTTACGTCATCGACGCTACGCCAGCTTTCGAAACTCACAAGAAAAATGGTGAGTAAGATCCAAAAAATGGCTTGCAGACGAGGACTCTCTTCGATTTCCTCGACCGCAAAAAGACGTCGCAAGTCTATCGTTTCCTTCGCCAGAAACTAAGCCTTCCAGGATTCCTTCTGATTTCGGTCTAACAGATCGAGAAAGTCTTCGGTATTGAGATACTGATTCTCTTTATCGCCCGCA
>JBFWON010000161.1:0-5051 GCA_050250515.1 Bdellovibrionales bacterium
TCAAAGAGTGAATATGATCGTCTTCTGGTTTTACTTTATGCTCGTGGATACGATTGGACAGTGAGGTCACTGCAATCGCGATGGCTTTTTTGCCAGTCTTAGCCAAAGCATCCTGCGCCGCTTTGCCGAGCACCAAAGTTTCAGCCCGATCGGCATACACGTTGGAGGACACGACAACCACTGGCAGCCGGTTGTCCGGGTTAATCAATTTGGCAACAACCACCGACCCCGTATCGATGGGGAATCCATGGTAGTTGATGGAACGAGCTTCTAATTTGCGCGCCCGAGCGGCCTCGACATAGGCGTTCGCCAACTCCGCATCACCCTTGATTGTGTAGGGAATGGATCCCAACGCATGAAATTGATCGTCCACATGCACCCATTCACTCATGGGCCTGGCTAGGATCTGATGACCGATCACACTGGGCCAGTAGGTGGAATAAAGCAGCAAAACATCGGCTTGGGTTTTGGAAACCTCCGTCCGAACTTTGTCCATGGCCTGTCGAATCTTAGCCCATCCGGCATTGGCGTTTGGACACAAAATCAAATGAGGAAGACCCGGTAAAACATAGCCTTTGACTATATTGGGATGATTCATAGGCCAACCTCCCGCCATTCAACCACGGCATTGCCCGTCCCAATTACTGTCCCATAGCCATGCAACTCGGCCGGCTGGGTTGGAAATCCCATAGCCGACAATAACCAACTAAAACTTCCACCATCGGTTTCAGATGTGGCCTGCTCGGTAAAGTCCGTCATAATGTCAAATATCTCGCGGGTTTTGCCAGCCTTCATAAGTGAGATCATTTTCATATCCCAAAGATACTGATTGTGATTGTCGATATGCTCGTAACTCATGTCTTCTGGTACCGGTGGCTCTGTTACAAAATGCCGATGACTGAGCGAATTGCTTGAAAGCAAGACCACCCGCTTGCCACTGGCCTCAACGGCTTCTCGGGTCGCTTGTCCCAATTTCAGCATTTGGGCCTGTAGTACATCCATCGTGAAATAGCGTGCGGTGCCGATACTCGAAATTCCCACAATGGGCTTGTCCCATTTCGGATTCGTCATATGGCAGGAGACAATCGTGCCGTAGTCGATGCGAAAGTCAGGGTTGCGCATCATTTCGGTCTCAAGGCCAAGCGAGGATGCTTTTGCGCAAATAGCTTCGGCCAAATCCACATCCACTTTTAGATCATAGTGATAGCGAAAGAGATTAGGGAAAACCGGATCGACCGAAATCGATTTAAATTGTGGACACCCTAAGAAATGGGTGCCGGAATTCGTTCGCCAGTGTGGGGAATGAACAATAAGCACATCGTAATCCAAAGTACTCAACGATTTTCGAAGTCTCTCATAGGCCCATCGAAGATTTTCCCAGCCACACTCAGCTTTCGGCTCATTTTGTGGAGGATTTTCCGCATACACCAGATGCGGCGGATGAGGCGCCAATACGCCGGCGACAATCTTACCTTTTTTCGACATGAACGACTCCTTTAGAGTTGCACACAAACTGTCTTTGTTTCCGTATAAAAATCTATCGAGTGCTCACCGCCCTCACGTCCCAAACCCGAAGCCTTGGCGCCCCCAAAGGGCATACGCAAATCACGTTTTAGCCAGGTGTTGATCCACACCGTTCCCACCTTAAGGTCCGCGGCGATCTTATGAGCCGAGGTGATATTCTTCGTCCACACACTGGCCGAGAGCCCGTAAGGAGAGTTATTGGCGAGTTTCACCGCATCATGCGGGTATTTGAAGGTGTTCACCGTCACGACGGGACCAAAAATTTCGGTCTGATGGATTTCACTACAGGGCGTAAGATCATCAATGATTGTGGGCGAAAGGTAGTAGCCGTCCTTCAATTCCGCCGGCAGATCGGTTGGAGCCTCACCACCGGTTAAAACCAGGCCGCCATCTTTTTTCGCCGTTGAAAGCAGCGTCGTCACTTTGTCCAGATGACCCCTCGAAATTAAGGGGCCCATAAACGTTCCGGCGGTCAGGGGATCGCCCACCTTCAAGGACTTCACATGTTCGACCAACGCCGCCGTAAACTCTTTGGCAATATCCTCTTGCACCAAGATTTTAGAACCACATAGACAAATCTCACCCTGATTTAAAAAACTCGACCGGGCGATTTGCGGAATGATCTTAGCTAAATCCGCGTCTTTCAAAACAATCGTGGCATTTTTGCCTCCGAGCTCCAGACTCAAGCGCTTCACATAAGGCGCCGCCATGGCCTGTATTTTCTCACCTGTGGCTGTACCTCCAGTAAAAGAGATCAACGGAACTCCCGGATGTTGGACCAAATAGCGGCCGGCCGGATCACCTGCGCCAAACACGAAATTGCAGACCCCTTTTGGCACGCCGGCTTCGTTGAGTAGGCTAGCCAGCAAGAATCCGGTTTTTGACGTCAACTCCGATGGCTTCGCCACCGCCGTATTTCCAAACGCAAGGGCCGGTGCAATTTTCCAAGTCAAAAGATAAAGGGGCAGATTCCACGGCGAGATCAGCCCCGCCACCCCGACCGGTTGTCGGAGTGTGTAGTTAATCGCCTCGCCGTCCATATCGCTGGCCATTTCCGTCTTATGCAAAACCCTACTCGCAAAGAAGCGAAAGTTCCAAGCGGCGCGGGGGATGTCCAAAGCCTTGGATAGTTCAAGGGGTTTACCGACATCGTCAGTCTCCGCCCGGGCCAACTCTTCGGCGTGTGCGTCTATTAAATCCGCCACTCGGTTTAAAATCCGCGAACGCTCAACGGCAGAGGTCTTTGACCAGTCCGTGAAAGCCTTTTGCGCGGCCTGGATGGCTAGGACGACATCGACCTCGGTCGAATTGGGCAACTGGTAAATGACCTGACCCGTTCGGGGGGAGTATTTGTCGAGATACTTCCCCTCTTGCGGAGGACGAAACTCACCACCGATAAAATTCTTTAGTTGTTCCATCTCGATTCCTCTAACAGTGGGATTACTTTTTCCTTAAAGTCCACCATGCTTCGCTTAATGTGTTCATTGTCGTGGTTATTAAAATCAAACCAGAGCATCAGTCGATCCTCCGGATGGTAGCGGGCACGGATTTGATCCGCGAGTTCCTCAGCATCACCGGCCAAGGCATTGCCCACGGCCTGCTCCACCTTGCGCGAGTCGATGGTGCCCTCCATCGCTTTCCAATAGGTGGTCCAAGCCTTCTCCGCCGCGACCCGAGCCTTGTCGGTGCTCGATTCTAAAAACACCATGGCCGTGCGGGGCATGTAATCCCGGCGCCAAGGCCCACCGGCCTCGTGATACGCAAGCCGCATACGCTCGTGGGTGGCCTCGATAACGACCGGCGGAGTGATCGACAAGTTGAACACCCCCACTGGCATAAATCGATTCGCTAAAATCTGCGCATCTGGGTCATGAGTCCCAATCGTCAGCCTGAGCAGATCTAAATTCACATCATTTGGAATCACGCCCACTTGATCAAATTTCCAAAAAGGTTCAAGAGCGATGACCTCTTTTTGGGCTAAAGCGTAGACCGCTTGCCAATCTTCGGGTTTGCGAAAGTCAGATTCTTGCAAACTGTAGGTCGGTACATCCGAGCGCGACAGACGCTCACCCTTGAGTAAACGTACAAAGATCTCGGTGGCCTCGAGTAAGGCTTTGCCCTTCACCACGGGCCACGCCGCCTCTTCAATCGGATCGCGCGGAAAAATTCCGTACGGGCGATTGGAAAAATCAAATCGACCGGAGGCAAAGCCCAAATGAAGACGTCGCTTTTCTGAACTCTTTCTACCGTGCAGAGCTAAAAAAGTCCGAACGGCCTCAGCGTGGGCCACAGGTCCGCCATTGCAAAAAATATTACGAATAGCTGAGCCGATTTCAATTTGCTTGGTCTCACCAAAGACAACATGGGCCATTTGCAAAATGTCCGTATTCAACCCAATTTCACCTTTGAAGTGCGGAATGACCGGCTTAGGGCCATGCTTTTGCACTTCACAAGACAAATGGGTCTCAGCCACCCAAGCGGTTCCGAAGCCCAATTCATCCGCCAAGCGCACTTGATCGAAGAAGGATTCGAACATCTGCTTTTCACTGGGCATAAAGCCATCGACATCCGTCTGACAAATGGAGAGAAAAATATCAAATTTCATAGGGCCACCGTCCGTCCACCATCCACTGGCAAACTCACTCCATTAATATACGCCGCCCTTGGCGAGGCCAAAAAGGCAATGGCTTCAGCGGTTTCCGCAGGTTCAGCCAAACGACGGGCCGGAATACTTCGAATCCACTCCGCTTCCACTTCGCCCCTGGACTTACCTGTTCGACCGGCGGCATCGGCCGCCAATCCGACCAGGCGCTCGGTCTTGGTAAACCCAGGCAGCACATTATTGATCGTGATACCAAACGGGCCAATTTCCGCTGAAAGTGTTTTGGCCCAACTGGCCATGGCCGCACGAATCAGATTGGACACTCCCAAATTTGGGATCGGCACTTTCACCGAGGTCGAGAGCACATTGATGATGCGACCATAACCCAGTTCACGCATGCCGGGTAAAACCGATCGGAGAATGGTTTGCGAGGCCAATAGATGACCACGAAAGGCGCGCTCCATCTCAACGGGGCCAGCCTCCATTAAGGGGCCCGCTTTGGGGCCGCCCGAGTTATTCACCCAAATCGACACGGGTCCAATTTCCAAAATTAAACGGGAAAGGCTGAGGCTGACTTCATCCGTTCGCTCTAAATCCACGGCCAACGAACGATGAGCCGATGGATTTGGCAGACTTGCACGCAAAGTTTCTAAGACTTCAATCCGCCTCGAGATCAAGATCAGGCGAGCCCCGCGTGCGGCCAAAAGCTCGGCTGTCGCCCGTCCAATACCTTGTGAGGCGCCCCCGACTAGAGCCAATCGCCCTTCTAATTCGCCTTCGATAGCCCACCTCCCTGACTGAATGCCGCATTGTGGCCAACGCTCGCCTTGTGGTCAAGCCTTGGTACACTATGATTCAGATGAAAAAGAAATCCGGCCACAAAGTACCGACTCTCGATCTTCATGGTTACCGCGTCGATGAGGTT
>JBFWON010000162.1:0-4905 GCA_050250515.1 Bdellovibrionales bacterium
TGCGAATCCGAGGTAGAAAATAAGAATTTTTATCCCGATGCCGCCCATAATTAATCCAATGGCGTTGAAGCCAAGGGCAGAGCCAATTGCGCGGGGCTGATTTCGCTGCAAATAGGTAAAAAAACGATAGTAGGCCATGCCGCAAAAAAAACTGTTAGCGAATAAGATTATCAGAATCACCGCAATCGTCGAAACGCCATCGAGCTGAGATTTCGACAGGGCTCGGAAAACAACAAACAGCAGTGCTTGAAAGGCGGTTGCAATAATGAGAGCTCGTGGCCAATAGCCCTCTGGATACCGAAGAACCCATAGGGAGGATAAAAAGCCAGCGGCGGCCACTG
Source organism: Bdellovibrionales bacterium (assembly GCA_050250515.1). Classification (GTDB taxonomy): domain Bacteria; phylum Bdellovibrionota; class Bdellovibrionia; order Bdellovibrionales; family UBA1609; genus JALHOQ01. Next base: position 342 of record JBFWON010000162.1, read on the forward strand.
AAAAGATGACCCCGAAGACCGAGGCGGAAGGCATTCCTGATAAGAATAGGGTTCGCTCAATCACGACAGTTTCCAGAGCCGCGAAAAGGGCCCCCGAAAGGAGCGCGTAAAGCCCAGAAAATCGAAAAGCGAAGGCCTTGGTGAAGGAGAGCGCCACGCCGAGACAACCTATGAGGATAACTAGCTTAAGAGCCAAGGACTTCTTGAGGCGATATTCCCAGATATGAAAGGTGTTGGAAAAATGTCTCGGGCGATCATCAGTTATTAACCTGTTTCCCTCCAGTTCTCCATTTGACGGAAAGTTGCGATAGGAGGAATAGATCCCACTTTGTGTAAGTTCCTCAAGATAAGAGAATTCCTGTGCATTTAATTTTCCATTTTTGACAAGAATGGCGAAGCCTCCTCTGCCCATGGAAATTTGGTCTTTTCTTCGCCCTTGGTGAAGGAGCACGGCGCTGAGCTCGTAGCCTTGAGAAAAATGTAAGGCGTTTGCGACCGTTTGCCGGATCGCGATTGAGGAATCCCTTGGAATGGCGGTGTAATGCAGGATCAAAAAACCGCCGGGCGCTAAATGCCTAATAAATTCGACTATGGCTTCCTTTGTGTGAATGTAGTTGTCAGCGGCTGACACCCGACCCGCAGCCCCGAATCCCTTGGTGTTGGAAGAAATAATGGCATCAAATTGATCTTCTGTAGGAAGATTTCGAAAGAAGACGCGCGCCTCTTCGATGTGCGTGGTCACATTGACACCGCGGTAATTTAGGAGGGGGTTTTTCGTCGCTTGGTTGGCGGCTCGCACCATCAATGGATTGATCTCAATCGCATCCACTTTTTTGAATCCGGCCAGTTGGGCCATCACGAGTTCACGTCCACCACCAGCTCCAATGACAGCCGCTCGGTTTTTGGGGGCGATCTCCATGAGTGGGAACGGATCTTGTTTCTTCAGTACGGCCAAGTCCTCGAGTTTGGGAGCATCGAAAATAAGGATTCCGTCCCGAAAATTCCGTATAGCGGTATAGACTTTGATATTTTCAAAACCTGGGCGAACCATTTGCTCGCGGACCGGTCTAAGGAATTGTCCACGCCCTACCCCAGGCTCGAGTTTCGCCAGCTTTATTTGGGAGTACGAATTACTAAGTAAACTTGCCGTTTGATACTCGGGAAAAATATTTGATTCTTGAAAAGGAAAGAACCAGATGGTGAGCACGCCGACTATTTTGAGGAGGTGCTTAGAAAAAACCAGTAAAATAAATGCGCCTAAAAATAATCGGATCACCAGCAAAAGTGAAAAATGATCAAGTAGAGGGATAATAGCAGTAGCAACGAGTGCACCAAACCCTAGGCCAACGAGCGGCTGCATCGGTGTTTTGTTTTGCGTTAACAAAGCGGCTTGCCCAATTCCGAAGAAGATCATGGCGACGAGACCCAGGGACAGCGGAAGGAAGTTGCTGAAATTACCCGGCCTGGCCGCCTGTTGAGTGACAAGACAGGCGATCGAAAATAGCAAAATCGAGTAGCCGGAAAACTCAGCCCATTGCTTTAAACCTATTCTAGGGACGTGAGTTTTTAGAAAGACGAGAGCGAAGGCTCCCAGTGCGGCGCCACCCATCATGACGGGAAAAAGGACGGCCAATTCTCCGGGAAAGAACTGAATTCCCCACAGTCGAAAGCAAAGGAGCTGAAATCCTAATCCGAAAAGGCCGAGTCCAATGGCGTAAAATGAGCCCGTCAATATCGGTTCACTTTCCCTTGAGATGAGAAAAGTCGAGTCTGGGAAACAAGGGGTCGCCTTTAACGATAGGTGTGCCAGGTGCGACGGCTGGCCATCGATTAAGAGAGGCCCAAGTACGATCTTTCACTCCAATTCGATCTAATAACTCGACGGCCTTATTGGGCAACACCGGAGTTAACAAAATAGCGGTCACTCGAAGTACTTCCAGAATAGTCGCGAGAACTTGACCTGCGGCTGGCAAATTCGTCTTGGCCAATTTCCATGGGGCTTTATCCTCCATGTATTTGTTGGCTGCGGTCAGCGTCTGAACAATATGATCTAGCGCAAAGCTGAGTCGGAACTTGTCCACCTCGGATTGAACTTTTTCAGGAAGTTCAAGGCAGCGCAATTTTAGTGCAAGGGCTTGCTCATCGGCCGCCGAATCTTGCCATGCCGGACTTTTGCCCTCGAAAAATTTTTCGACCAGGTTGGCGGAGCGGCTTAGCAAATTTCCAAGATTGTTAGAGAGTTCGGAGTTGATCCTATTTTCGACAAGCTCAAGAGAAAAGGGCGCATCATTGCCCAAGTGAATGTCGCGCACCAAGAAGTAGCGCAAGTTATCCAGACCAATCATGTCGCGAGCGATCACCGGGTCGATCACCGTGCCTTCAGATTTGCTCATCTTGGCGTTTTCCCGATTCAAAATCCATCCGTGGGCAAAAATCGTACGTGGCAGTGCGACCTCGAGCGCCATCAGCATAGTTGTCCAATAAACACAATGGGTGGTTAAAATATCTTTGCCGATCAGATGTACCGGGCCAGCCTCCATCCACCATTTTTGAAAATCGGCCTGTTTTTCTCTTTGTAGGTAGCCGACGCCGGTCGCATAATTCAAAAGCGCATCAAACCAAACGTAGGTGACATAATCAGGGGCAAACGGAATTTCGATTCCCCAACTCATACGAGCTTTGGGCCGACTGATGCACAGATCATTTAACGGTTGGCGTAGAAAACCCAAGACTTCATTTTTTCTAAAATCGGGCTGAATGAATTCGGCGTGCTTGTTGATATGGTCGATCAGGCGCTGCTGATACTTGGACATCTTGAAGAAGAAATTCTTCTCCTGAATGCGAGTGACTTCTTTACCGGTGGGACTGCGTCCGTCGACCAGTTCTTTTTCCGTATAAAAGATCTCCTCAGAAACAGAGTACCAGCCTTCGTAGGTGGCCTCGTAAATGTCGCCTTTCTCAAACAAGGACTGAAGACACTTCTTTACTGACTCTGTATGGAATGCTGAGGTCGTGCGAATGAAGTAGGAATAGTCGATGCCGAGTTCCTGCCACGCGACCTGGAAGTTCTTCACCATTTCGTCACAGTGCTGCTGAGGGGTGAGACCACGCTTTTCGGCCGCCTGCTTTACTTTTTGGCCATGTTCATCGGTGCCGGTGAGAAAAAAGCTTTCAGCGCCAAAGAGCTTGTGGAAACGAAAAAGTGTATCGGCAACCAGAGTGCAATAAGCCGTTCCCAGATGGGGCTTGTCATTTACGTAGTAGATCGGAGTGGTAATATAAAACGGTTTCACTTTTCGACCTCGGTCAAATCTAAGCCCAGTTTTTTGACGACTTTAGCGAGGGTCCTCTGCATGCCAGGCAGTTTCTTAAAGGAGGCCCTCAACTTGAGTTCATCCGAAATTTTCTGCAAGGGAAGTCCGCCGTACTGGCCAGGTGTCAGGACCGATTTTGTCACCCCTGACATTCCTCCCAGCTGGACTTGATCGCCAATGCGCAAATGCCCAGCGACGGTCGTGCGCCCACCGATGACACAGAAACTACCCACTTGGACCGATCCAGCGGTGATCATTCCCCCGGTAATAATGGTGCCCCGGCCGATTTCGATGTTGTGTCCAAAATGACAGTGGTTGTCGATCTTCGTTCCCGACCCAATTCGACTATCTTTAAAGGTACCCCGATCGATTTGGACACCGGCGCCGATATGTACGTCATTTTCAATCACTACGCGCCCATAATGGGGAATTCGGTGATGGTTTACGGCTTGATCTTGCGCATAGCCGTAGCCTTCTCCACCGATGGTCGTGTGGGGTTTGATCTCGCAACGCTCGCCAATAAGACAGCTGTGGCCGATAAAAACCAGCGGATGCAGACGAGTCTTTGAACCAATTGTGACCCCAGGTTCGATCACTGTGTTGGCTCCGACGATGACCCCATCGCCTAAATGACAGTCATCGCCAATGACCGCACCAGGGTTAACAATGCAGTTCTTTCCAAGTGTGGCTTTGGGTGAGATCGTGGCGCGTTCAGAGATATTTGAACCTTCAATGATCTGAATGTTGATCTTAATTGGGAAAAAATTCTGACCCACAAGGGCCATGGCGAGGCTGATGCGCGGACTTGTCAAAACAGTGGGAATTGAGGCCGGGACGTCGGCCAAGAGTTTGGGATCGACCACCCAAATCTTGGATTGACCTTCCTTCGCCAGCGTCATGTGCTCAGCTTTGCCGACAAAAATCATTTGTTTTTCGGAAGCGCTGGAGGGCTCCCAGAGCTTTTCCACAGCCATTTGGTCGGAACCACGCTCCAGTTTCAGCAATTCCGGAAATTTTTTCAGGATTTCAGACAGTTGAATAGTCACTACGACGCCCCTTTTGGCTCTGGACAATGCAAGAGTCTAACGCCAAAAACCTCTTTATTGCCAGGATCTTGCCTCAATCCATGCCACTTTAGGTCCTAGCCTTTCAAGAAATTTTGTTGTAGTAGATTCACTTTTGCCATGGAGTTTGAATGCCAGGAAAAAAGAGGGCTGCGGGGGCAGCTAAGGGTGCTAAGTCTTTAGATC
>JBFWON010000163.1:0-4551 GCA_050250515.1 Bdellovibrionales bacterium
GAGCTATCGAAGTTAGAACAACGTCTAAATTTTAGACCTCGAAAGGTCCTGGGTTACAGGACCCCCTTCGAAGTTTACTTTAAGACAAAAGTTGCACTGGCAATTTGAATACGGCTCCGAACCTAAAGAAGAGAGATGATGAGCGCGGCGGCGATCAGGCCGAAGCAGATCACCCAGGCGCCGCGATCGATGGCGCGCTCGATGCGCCGCAGATCCTGCAGGCGCAGTTGCACGGAAAAGCCAGGGTCGTTCACCCGGCGCAGGGCCTGCTTCAATTGCCTGGGCAAAAAGGCGAGCAAAGAATTTAAATCCCGTGCCGCCACCGAAGCATCTGAAAAAATCCGTTTGGGATCCATCCGGATCTGCACCAACTCGCTGGCAAATTCCAACGAATAGGTCAAAAAATCAAAATCGGGCAGAATCATTCGGCCCATACCCTCAAGCGCCACAATGGACTTAAAGAACAACACCAATTCGGAAGGCACCACCAAACCATGGCGAGCCGCCACGGCCGTCGAGTCCATCAGCATGCGCCCCACATTGATGTTCTTCATTGTCATACCAAAATACGGCGCAATTAAGTCTCGGGTGTCGCGGGCAAACTGATCCACATCAATGTCTTCGGTAAACGGCGCCAAATCGACAAAGATATAGGCCATTCGATCGTAATCTTCTTCAGCCAACGCCAAAAACATGTTGGCAATCGCATTTTGAGTTTTTCTGTTCAACCGACCGACAATACCAAAATCAATCAAACCAATTCGATTGTCCGACAACAAAAACACATTTCCCGCATGCAGATCACCATGAAATAATCCATCTGAGTAAATCATCTTCAAATAGGCTCTCAAACCCCGCTTCAAAACTTCTTCTGGCTCAATGCCTTGCTGTTGCAAAGCCCGGCTCTGACTCAGGGGAACTCCGTCTAACGCCTCCATCACCAAAACCCGGCGCCCGGTGTATTTAGAATAAACCTTCGGAATCTTAATATTAGGATCACTCGCAAAGTTCGCCGAGAACCGCCGAATATTATTGGCTTCAATAATGAAATTGGTCTCCTGCTCCATCGAGCGGCCAAATTCTTCGACAATTCCCTTGGGATTAAAGGGGCGAAGTTCAGGAATATAGCGGTCCACCAAATCCGCTAACGTTCGAAGTGTCACTAAATCATCTTGAATGACGGTGTCCAAACCTGGCCGCTGAATCTTAACCACCACCTGATCGCCATTTTTCAATTTGGCGCGATGGACCTGAGCTATGCTGGCCGCAGCCAAAGGCGATTTTTCAAAGACCGAAAACACTTCGTCCAAGGGCGCACCGAAATGGGCCACCAAACTAGTCTCGATTTCTTTAAATTCAACCCCACCGACTTGGTCGTGAAGTTTTTGAAACTCGTGGGCAAATTCAACCGGAATTAAATCCGGCCGGGTCGCTAACAATTGCCCCAATTTAACAAACGTGGGACCTAATTGTTCAAACGCCATGCGCACGCGCTCAGGCGTCGAAAAGCCTTCGAGATCTTTGGAAACCAATCTGTCGATCAGAAACCGGCCGAGCTTAGCGCGGGCGACGAGCTCGTGAAACCCGTGGGCGGCGAACACCCCGAGAATTGTTTTTAGCCGAGCCACGTTTCGGAATCGCTGGCCTGGCCTTGACCACATGACGTTTACCCTCCGGTAGGACAAAATCGATCTGACCCATTTCGATGTCGGCCTTCGCCACTTGCACCGTCAACGTGTCGCCGATTTCATAGGTCATACCAGAGTTTCGCCCGACCAGCTGCAATTTTTCCTCATCATAGTCGAACCGATCGCCCCCAAGCTCTTCCACTCGAATCAATCCATCGACCTCAAACCGCCGTAGCAGGACAAACAATCCAAAGCGAGTCACCGAACTGATGATTCCTTCGAATTCCTCCCCAATAAACTGGGCAAGAAAGCGCGCCTTCTTTATAGAATGAATCTGACGCTCTGCCTTAACGGAGCGTTGTTCGCAGGCGCTAAGTACCGATCCCGCTGTTTCAAGGTCCCCCAGTGGGATTCGGCGATAACCGCGACCAGGACAAACAATCGACTTCAGCAAGCGATGCACGATCAAATCTGGATACCTTCGAATGGGGGATGTGAAGTGCACATAATCGGGAAAACCCAAACCAAAGTGCCCCACATTGTTCGGCGAATACTTGGCCTGGGCTAGAGATCGAAGCGCCAGCATATTCAAAATATGCTCTTTAGGATGACCCTTGAAAAATTCAAGCGCCCGAGTGATTCGTTTCTGCAACATTCCGCCGGTCAGCTTTTGTTTGTAGCCGAACGCTCGAAGAAATTTATAGAAGTTTTCGATCGCTTCGCCCGCGGGCTCTTCGTGAATCCGATAAAGTGCTTCAACATTTTTTGATTTGAAGAACTTGGCAACAGCCACATTGGCCGCGAGCATCAGCTCTTCAATCAACCGATGAGAGAACAAGCGTTCCGTGCGCATGATATCGACCGGCATTCCGGCCTCGTCGATTTCAATTTCGGTTTCGGGCAAATCGAGATCTAAAGAGCCTTCACGAAAGCGTCTCGCCATCAAGATCTTCGCCAAATCCGCGCACTTTTTAATATTCGCTTCCACATGCTGGAGTTCTGCAGGCGTAAAACCGTCTATGACTTCCTGCGCCCCACCATAAGTCACGCGCGCCGCGCTCTGAATCACGGCCTCATAAAAAGTCGACCTGAGCATTTCTCCGGTAAAATCAAAATGCATATCGGCCACTAAAGCCAAGCGCGGCACTTTGGGTTTCAAGGAGCAAAGTTCATTGCTCAAAGCCTCGGGAAGCATGGGGGACACAAAATTAGGAAAGTATGTCGAAGTTCCCCGCACATAGGCGTCTTCATCGATGGCGGATCCTTCTTTAACATAGTGGCTGACATCCGCAATCGCGACCTTGAGATTGAAGCCCTCACCGGTGGATTCAACAAAAACGGCGTCATCAAAATCCTTTGCCGTTTTTCCATCAATCGTGATCAGCGGTTTGCCACGAAGATCTTGCCTTCCAGCAAAGTCCCGCTCATCCACCACTGTGGGAAGGGCCTGAGCCTGTTTTTTGGCGGCGCCCGAAAACTCAGACGGAATTCCATGGACATGCAACATGCGGATGGAATCATTCAACGGATCGGCCGCATCACCGATGACTTGAATGATCTTGCCGGTGAAGCCATTTTCGGAATCAGGATAATGTTCAACTTGAACAAGAACCAGCTCCCCATCCTTTGGGGTTAAACCCGCATCGTGTGTGACCGACAGATCCTGGCCCCATGCGAAGCTTTTATCCAAAAGCATACCTTTGCCCGGACTGGTCGCGTGATAGACGCCCACCGCCCGCGTGACGGAGCGATTGAGAATCTCGACAATTTCACCGCGAAAGCGGGATCCACCTTTTTCTCGCTCAATGCGAACGCGAATGCGATCGTTAGACATAATTCCCCCCATCTCGTGACGGGGAATATAAACATCGGGGACCTCTTCATGATCCGCGATTAAAAAACCAAAACCATCCGGATGCCGTTTGACCGTTCCGGTGGCTTCGCGAGGTGCCTTTTTCATGTGTGTGCCATTTCTACCTCATGGCGAGAGAACGATCGATATATCGCTGAATGCCAAGAAATCCGTAAAACTCACTGACTACTTTGGCATCGACCGAATGTCCATTAATTCTGTATTCGGTCCCTTTGCGGACGTTCCAGTCTGCGATTATGTTGACCTTCAGCTGTTTGCGAGAGTCGAGATAAACGATCACACGACCTCCGCCATTGGTTTTCGTGTAGGCTTGCGAAGTTTGGAGTGCCGCCGTGGTGTATCCGATCCCTTCAATATAAAAATTCTGCATCGTCATCTTGCCGTTGATTTTAGTTTGGCCGTCGGTCTTATCGACCTTAAGGGATCCGCTCAACTCATAGCTTCGAACCACCATACTGTCTTTGAAGTCGTCTTTGGTGATAAGAAAATTTTCGGTTTCACTCCACTCTCCGGTTTTAACAAGATAATCCATCTTCACATTGAGATTGATCGGACAGGTCACAACTCCCGTGACCCTTTCAAATCCATGGAACTCTTGGCTGAAATCTTCGAAGGCCGGACTACTTTCGCGAACACAATCTCCTCCCCTCAGTTTGCTGGCCATGGCGACCACCTTATCCGACGGGGCGGCCTTCGCCTTGGAGGCGAAGGCGAGGTCAATAGCCTCATCCAGCTCGGCAAAGCCCGCGTTCACATTCCTAAAAACTTCTTCTTGCTCCTCAGATAAGCCTGAATCGCGAGAGCTCTTGTTTTTCTCTTTATTGCACCCAGTCGAAACGGCCAATAGTACAACCATTAACGTGATCGTGGTTCGCATCCTTGCCCCCCAAGTATCTGCCCTTACATAGTAAGGCGACCTTGGCCCCTTGACAACGTCAGATGTGCCGCTAAAACCACCAGCAGGGGGTGATCGAATGGACCAGGTACCGGAACTTTCGCTCAGAGATTACACACACGGATCTGAAGAAGAAAAATTACGTTTCACGCATA
>JBFWON010000164.1:0-4528 GCA_050250515.1 Bdellovibrionales bacterium
CCGGACTGCCGTCGGTCGTCGAGAAAAATTCGCTTCACATCGGCGCCCCGAGCGCGGCCCAAATTCTTGCGGCCGCGCACGGTCGCGCCAACACCTTTTCTCCGCTCGCACGGAAAGGCGGATATTTTCAGCTCTCGGAAAATTTCACCTGCGAAGGCGACGTGGTCGTCGACGGCATCCTTTTCCTCAAAGGAGCGAAGATCCAAACCACCCGTGGCTGCCGCATTTACGCCACGGCTTCGGTCTTTATCGAGGGAGCACCTCAACTGATCGGCGCCTTCGACGACCGGAATCTGCAAATTGTCAGCTCGCGCGCGGTCCTCATGGGTCTTGGCCGCTGCGGAAGCTTCGATTCGGTGACGAATCGATTCAAGCAGCGCGGCTCTTTCGTTACGCGCGGAGGGCTCAGCGCGAGCGATTCGGCCGCCCAGATCATCGCCGATTCGCAAAAAATTTCCGACCTTCGCGACATTGACTGCTCCGCCTATGGGGCGTCGCAAAGCTTTGAGCGAATTCTCATCAATGCGCCGCAGATACATAGCCGCTATTTAGGCAAATTCAAGGGAACCGCAATCGCCGAAATTGCAATTTTCAAACTGGAGGATCTCGTCTTTGAATACGATCCAGTTTTTGAGAGGGTACCCGCGTTGTCTCTGACCGGTCCGGATCTTTCACTGAAAATCGAGTAGAACGCCGCACTTGTCTGCTTCTCATTCAGTATTTTAATGGCGACCCCGAGGCGCAGAAGGTGCCCTGTGAAATTCGGAGCCCACCTCTGGCTCTTAAAAGGAGCCAGGCGATCTACATCGACGACGTGTCGCGGATCCCGATGGAGTTTAAGTACTATCAAGGTCCGCGCACTGAGATCGCTCTAACCGTCGCTTGGCGGCGGGTGAGCCAGATCACGCTGCCCGCGGACGCGCGAATTGATATCTGTGAGGATTGCAGGGAAAAATGGCGACCACGGCAAGAATTGAACTTGCGACCTACAGTTTAGGAAACTGTTGCTCTATCCAACTGAGCTACGTGGTCGGATCTTTTGCAAAGACCATAGATTACGTGGTGTTGGCAGGCAAGTGGCTTCCAAGCCGCAGGGCCAAATTGGTGTGATTTCTCAGTTTTTGAGTAGACGACCAAGCCAGCGTAGGCCCCGCCCAATTCCTAGCAACACGAAAAGCTCAAAAATCGCGGCCCATGGACTCATTCGAACGGGCTTGCCCCCAATTGATTCGGCCTGTACCAAACTGCAGCTGCCGAGCAGACCTCCGAGTACAGCCTCGTTCGGATAAAGGTAGATAACTCCATCTTTATCATCGCGCGATAGATAAGTCGGCTTGGCACCCCAACCGTGGGCTTCATATGTCATGATTGAGGCCGATTCGGCGGAATGATCTAAGCCGATGGCGTGTCCCATTTCATGTCCAACCGTTCCGACTAAACCATCATAGTAGTAGTTGCCAGGCTGAAAAGACTGGGTGGACAAAACGATGTAGGCCCCCTGCTGGGAAAAATCAGGAACCGCGAAACCGGCGATCCCGGCCGTTACGGAAGGTGAGCAGCCGACCAAAATCTCCCCACCAGCAACTTGCGTGTAGTGTTTTTCTGTTTCGCCTTTGTATTCAAGGTGCAGACGACTTTCAGGAACGGTGTTCCAATAGTTATTAATCGAATCTCGAAGGGACTGGGCGACATCGCTCGTAGAGACCCCATAGGATGAACACGTGGCTGCTGACAGGTACACTTTCACATTTGTGGCATTGGCTAGGCGATAGCTCGGATTGATGAGAAGAAAGGCCCAACACGGGGAGGAAATCGTGAATGTGAAAAGCAGACCTATGTGTCTCACCAATTCCTCCAGTTAAAATTGGCCGGCGAGGGCGAGTTGAAGTTGAATTAGCCGTCTTTGTTGATCCAGCGGCTCGAACAGAAACATTTCAAAGGCCAACCCGTAGGCGCGAAAAAAGCTGGCTACGTCTGACTTAGCAAAATCCCACTCGAAGCCCAGGTTTAGAGTCGTGCTGAAGGATTCTTTAGTGCCGCCTGGTCGATTGGAAGTAGATGTGCCAAAACCATTGGGAACGGTTACGGTGCCGCCCTTGCCAGTGATTCGTTTGATGAAATTTCCAACGCCAAAACGGGGGCGAAATGAGCCAGCGTCATCGGCGTTTAAAGTGAAATCATACAGTAAATAAAACGTCTCAACCCTGTATTTGCCGCCGTAACGATCGTTTGAGTCCACTTGATTGTATATGTACCCAAGTTGTGGAGCGAACCTGAACCCATCCCCAATATCGAAGTGAGGTCCAAGCGTGATTCCTGGTGAAATGGCGTCGGCGGCTTCAGAACCAGTGGTCGTTTGAACCTTGTCTTGGGCTTGGTTGGCGGTTAGCGCAAGCATGGCCGCAGAAGACGAAAAACTGTGACAGCAAAGGGCTATTAATAAATATCTCACTCCTTTAATTTCACGGATTTTTACCACTGCAACAAGGGTCGGAAGGACTAGAATCTTGCTGGCTTCGACTTTCGTAGGTCAAGGTACTCAAGTCCATTGGCTTGATGAGTTCGCATTTCGAAGTGGCGTAGAAGATTTTTTCCAGCCAAGGGCGCGCAGCTATCGCAAACCACGGCTTCGACATTATCGAGGTGCCACCCACCGATAAATATACGTTTGATGAGAACCCGAGTGGTCTCGATTTGTCTTCCGTCCACCAGTTCAGCTACGCCGGCACCCAGAATGCGGATCGGACCAACGACTTGGTCGCGCAAATACTGATAAGGTAGGGTCAACTTAGACGCCCCGGTGTCGATCATGAATAGATGTGGGTCAGAGGCCAGGTTGAAGCGCAAGGGAAGGAAGTGATGATTCTGAATGCTCACAAGTCGCAAGGACTCGTGGCTGTCGAGCGAAGAGTGAGTTCTTGAGAGGTCGGAAATCACTTGAATCCGAGCTTTGAAGAACTCCCTGAGCCGAGGTTCATAATACGACAGCGACCCTACGAAACTGAGGGCCTCGTCAAAGCGTTTCTTCTGAGTAAGTAAGTCGAGCACATGGTCAATGGTGTCGACGAGATTGGGTTTGATCCCGAGACCGCGGTAATACCATAGGATGGCTTCGTCCTCACGGCCGAGGCCCTCTAATGACTTGGCGTAGGACAGCATGGTGTCGTAGGTGGCCATTCCACCGCCATGCAGTTTTTCAAAACGCGCAACCGCGGAGTCGAACATTCCCAATTCCGCCTCGGCCTGGGCGAGGTTTGCCAGGTAGATCGTATTTGAGGGTTCGAGATCTAAGAGCTGAGTATAGGCTTTGCTCGCACATTTTGGTTTACCCATGGTGTTGCAGATAACGCCAAGGTCCTGCCAGTCCTTCTCTCGCATTTGGCCGGTGAGCCGTTTTGCCTGCAATACAATATGATTTCCGGCGAACATTCTCCATTGATCGAATTCATATAGAACATAAGCGGCGAGAGTGAGCGCTAGTCCTAGGCTCACTCGGCCCCAAAAAATTTTACGAATTTTCAGTCGACGCTGTTCATAAAAATTCTTCGGCCCATACCAACCACAGCGACAATAGAGAGAATCGTTGATCTGTTGGTTTTCGTAAAGCGCGCATCCGCACTGGGGGCAGTTCATAAAATGATTATGCCAGGTTCCTCGTTTAAGTTCTACCGGCTAGAGGAATAGCGAAAGAGACTCTGGCACCGGCCAATGTCCGGCCTTGTCCAAAGAGAAGGCTTCCTCCCAGTTCATTGAGCCAATGGCTGGCTGAGTAAAGGCCCAAGCCTCGACCCGTGGATTTGCTGCTGTGGCGGATGGCTCCGAGGAGATGGGACTTTCCCTGGTCGAAGCCCGGTCCGTCATCCTCTATTTCGACTAAGATGCGCGACTCAAGTTGCGTGAGGCGCACAAATATTCGACCACGCTCGCGAATGGCTTCGGCGGCATTGTTAAGTAGGTTGGAAAGGATGCGATTCACAATCCCACAAGGAACATTGGATCGACAGGCCTCAGCCACCTGAACGCGGGAGCGAATTTTGACTCTTGGATACTCCAGCTGCTTTTGCAGAATCAACTCGTGCAGCATACTAACCTGCCATTCTATGTTGTCTTGATCGCCCGTCAGTTCGGTCGCGATCTCTTTGATTCGGTTGAGAACTTGGGTCAACAATTTGGCTTCGGCCTGCTGGTCCTGACCTAATCGCCGAATCAAGACTTCGAGGGCGGTCAGGGGTGAGCGCAGGTCGTGGGCGAGTTGAAGAAGCTTGAGATTTGAATATGGCTGTAATTGTTTTGATTCCATAGAGATCAAGATAGCTGTCCGGATTCCGGATCTCCATATTTTATTAATTAATTTGCGAACATAAAATTAGCAAAATAGATAATTAAATGTTAGTATCGAGTTAATGAAGGAGATCTTCGATTTTTTGTCCTATCGAGACTACGTCAGAGCTCGGGTTGAAGCGATGCCGAATAAGGGGCGGGGACAGTACGCCAAGCTGGCGGTGCACATCGGGGCAAGTCCGGTGGT
>JBFWON010000165.1:0-4269 GCA_050250515.1 Bdellovibrionales bacterium
GGCGTAAAGATTTCCATTGATCGTCCTTTTCTCACGGCAAAATCCATATCACAGGCTGCCGCAGTAAGGCCAATCGAACCGGTCAGATATTTGCTAGACAGTGTCCAACGTCAGGGGCTCACTCTATGACACTACATTCCTACACACAGACTGACCGCGAAGTCGCAGAGGACCGCAACACTTCAGCCAAACACCCGATCCAAAGACCGGCGAAAGGGTGAGCTGGCCGGCATAAAGTGATCGATGCGGGCGAGGGCTTCAGCAGAGGGCAAAGACCTAGCTTCTTCCCACAGGTCTTCAAATATTAATTCGGAGGCGCCGATCAATAGGGAGGGGAAGGCGCCGTCGTCACGTTCGCCGCAGCCGACGACTTCGAAGCGGGTAAAGAGCCAGCTCAGAGCCTTGCCGTAAATTGAAGCGAGTGAAGCCCCCTGAAGATCTGTGGCGGCCTTCAGCTCTTTAGTGGAAAGTGGGGAGCTCTCCCGCAGGGTTTCTGCGATCGCGCGGACCCCTTGGGGCGGCGATGCCAAAGCCTGCGAGTGATCCAAGCGCCAACGTAGAAGCGCCACAAACAGATCCCGCGAAAAAAAGGTGGCGCGACCCTGGAACCATTTGGAATAAACAATATCAGTTTTAAATGAAAGCTCTTTCATGAGCTGCCACATGCGCACGACCTTGTCGTCGGCATCATCGGTCCACTCCCAACGCATGGGCGTGCGGGGGTGAAAGGCCTTCCACAAGGAGGGGACGTCCGCACGTCCCTTTAAGGGAAAGACGAGTAAAACCCCGTTCTTGTTAATATGAGAAATAGCTTTGTCTGTGGCCTGGCTCATAGCTGCGTTAGATATGTCTCAGCCTGAGTCATAGGGATAGCATTTTCGCGCAGGCCCACGCCCTTTGCCGCTATCCTATTAAGGGGGAGGCAATTGTGATCTATGCATTGGTCCCATTGGCACTAATGCTAACTGGGCCCCGATGGGCGCGGGCAGACTCTATATGCGCCACACATTACTCTGAGCTTGGTCAAACGGCCCGGCTAAAATCTGTCACTTCGTTATTTGGCGCCGAGGACACGATTGGTTTGGTGAACCAGACCGGGGGCTCCTTTGTTGAGCTTGATTCCCACGCGAACGCATTGACTATTACTTTTTATACGACTGGCTTTCTCGACCTTTATCCTATCAAACGCGATGGACCACTCGAGTTCTGTGACGATGGCGAAAAACTAATCATGTCGGGCGTGGGCCGGACAAACCCGGTCGTCATAGAGAACGGCCGTATTGTAGTGGGCGATGGTGGACCGAAGATGAACTTTGGTTCAGGTCCTATGCCGGACCTTTTGCGTCGCAAGCATAAAATTCCCGAGCGCGGCTTGGCTTCTGAAAAGTAAGCACGTACGATTGTCCAATGAAAAATACATCTCGAATTGTTCTAATGGCGCCACTTTTTTTGCTGGCATGTAGTTCACCTTCAAAAAAATCATCTTCGGATTTAACGGCGAAGACCTTGTTAGAAGGATCTAAGGTCCCCGCAAGACGAAATTTTCCTCTTTCGACGACCGTGAAACCTTGTGAGGATTTCCATCGCTATGTCTGTGAGCCGACCGAAAGCACATTTGATCTGCCGGCGGACCGTTCGACTTGGTTGTTTTCTTTTTCGGACTCGGCGGAGAGGATTCTCCACGCCAAGAAAAATTTCTTTAAAATGGCGGGTTCGGGATTTACTCCAAAGCTCAAGCGCACGGAGAACGTGATCCATTTGTACAAAGCTTGTATGAATGAGAAAGCGCGCGCCGAGGAGGAGAAGGCTTTTGTTCAAAGCCAAAAAGAAGCCATCCTCGGCGTCAAGGCTCGAGAACAGATGCGCGACCTCTTGAAAAGTCGGCTGCTATCGGCCGACTTTTCTATCGTCAACGCTTTTGACCTGACCAAGCTGGATGACCCGACCATAAACGACGTGGCTTTTCTTTCCGCGGGCATGTCCCTTCCCGAAAAGCGAACTTACCAGGAGAAAGACGCCCTACAGGACTTAGAGAAGCTGGCAAAAGCTTTGTTTGAGGCCGCGGGCGCGGACCAGGCGGACGCTCGAGCCAAGGACGTGGTCGATTTTGAGCAAAAGCTAGCCAAATCTTACTTGGTGCCCGAGAAATTGCGCAAACGTTTCACGGTGAACACGACGATCACACGAGCCAAACTTTTGGCCTCATACCCCGAGCTGGGTTTGGATCGCGTGTTGGCAAAAGTTCCGGCCAAAACCGGCGTTCGTGATATCGTGCCGAGTTCCCTTAAATTCCTGAATCAAAGTGTGAAGACGGCTCCGGTCCGCCAGCTGCAGAGTGTGCTGTTGTATCATACCCTCAGGACGGTGATGGACGATGGATACCCAGAGTACTACAAGGTCTTTCATGACTTTCAGAATCGTCACTTTGGAGCTCCCCCCATTCGGCCGCCTCGAGACGAGAGGTGTACTCGGTTGGCTATGGGGCACTTGGGCATGGAGCTGGATGCGGAGTTGATTGAAATTCTCTATCCCGACTTCCAGCGAAAAAGTGTGGTCGAACTCGGTGAACAAGTCCGATCGACAATTGTCGACGGATTGAAGAAAAACAAATGGCTCTCTGAATCCGCGCGAGCGGCTGCGATTGAAAAAATTCAAAAGGCCGATCTTAAGCTGGTCCGCCCAGAGCGAGATGAAGACTGGGATTTTTTAAAGGTTGACGGTTTGAGTTCCGATCGCCCCTTGGCCAACGAAAAAATGATCGCCGAAGCCGAAGTGGAAGAGATGCTGAGGAAAATAGCCGAACCGCGCAATCGGAATCTTTGGTATATGAGCCCTTTGACCGTCAACGCCTACTATTCGGCTGACGACAATCAGTTTGTTCTTCCACAGGGAATACTTCAGTACCCCTTCTTCGATGCGCAAATATCTCGCGTTCAAAATCTGGGCGCCATGGGAATGGTGGTCGGACATGAGCTCGGCCATGGAATCGACGATGAGGGCGCCAAGTTCGATTCGCAGGGGCGACTTCGTACTTGGATGAGCAAGTCCGACCTAAAAGAATTTGCTCATCGGGGTGAAAAATTGGTCGCCCAGTTTGATAAAGTCGGCCATAACGGCAAGCTCACCTTGGGGGAAAATATTGGGGATAATGTGGGTCTTCGGTTCGCACTTGAGACCGCATTCTCGAATGGAAAAACAGACGATATGGCCAAAGCTCGAGAGTTTTTTGAGGCTTACGGTCGAGTTTGGTGCACAGTCCAACGGCCCGAGGCCGTCAAGGCGCAGCTAAAAACCAATCCACACGCACTCCCGAGAGAGAGGATCAATCAGCAAGTCATTCACCAAGATCTTTTCTACCAGGCCTTTCAATGCAAAGCGGGCGATAAGATGTTCTTGGAACCAAAGGGTCGAGTTCAGGTTTGGTAGGGGCTTATTCGACCGTGTTGGGCCGGTAAGTTCCGAACAAGCGGTCCATAAAGGTGTAATAGAGCCCAAAGTTGCAAGTGTAGTGGCGATGGTGGGCCGCGTGATTGGTGCCGCTAATTAAATGTCTATGCCAACCTCGGCGCAATAAAAATCGAGGCATCAGCTCGAAGCCCAAATGATTATTGATGGCCGAAACCGTCATCAAGGTCAGGTAACAGATAAAGGCGGTGGGGTGAATGGGAATGACACAAACTAAGATAGGAAGCACCAGGCTCTCGATCAAGGCTTCATAGGGGTGAAAGCAAAAAGACGCCCAAGGGCTCGGCTCCCGGGAGAGGTGATGGGTGTGATGCATAACTCGGTAGAGTCTTGGGTGATGCATCAGTCGATGGGTCCAATAAAAGTAAACTTCATGGGCGAGACTAAATAGTAGAAGACTAAGAGGCCAATACCAGAGCGGGTAGTCCGAAAAATTTAAATAAATCGCGGTCCAACCATTCTGCCAGAGCCATCCCGTCAGCAGGCCACCCGCTGCAAAAATAAAAGCAGTCATTGACGACCAAAAAATCTCTGCACGTATTTGTGGGCCTCGGCCCGCAGTCGAGTAAAGCGAAGTCGCCGCCCAGGGTTTCTGAGGCCACCAGAAATAAAGATAAAAAGCCCCCACCAGCAGAAAGTAGCGAAAAAGAACAAATCCGCTCAAAACCAAAAGGGCCAGGGGCCAGTGGGCCATCTGGTTCAAATCCAGGGGTATATAGGAGTCCAATTGTTCAAAATGGCTCAAATTCAACACAGTATGTAAGTTCGCGCGATTCCGTGGGCAAATCATCAATTGTATGAAAG
>JBFWON010000166.1:0-4255 GCA_050250515.1 Bdellovibrionales bacterium
GCTGAGAGTTGGTAGGTCGCTCCGGTTTTCACACGGAAGAGAAGTTCCTGGCCAACGCCGCCTTGTCCCGAACCGCTGATCCGAACGCCTCCCGATGGACTTGGGCTTGATCCGCCCCAGTCTTCCCAGATTGAGAAAATGTCGCCGTTAAAAGAAGCGTTCTTAATTATATTAGTGTCTTTGGGTACGATAGGATCGACGACCACGGGGCCACCGCCACCGCTTGGATTGAGTCCTCCACCGTCTCCGAACTGAGGTTTTGAATAAGCCTCAAACGCAGGACCGCAGCCATGTGCACTGACTGCAACGATGATTAAAGCCATGATGTACCAAATCGAGATGCCCCTCATGAAGCCCTCCGGTGGAATACGGAAGTGCAGTCACGGGGCCAGACTATAGCCTAGAAACAGGTGTTAATTGATGGGAATTTGGCGAGTGGAAGGTGGGCGTTTAAAGTATGAACGTTTTTCTTCAATCGTGACTGTCGTCGTCATCGCCCTCTTTGCAACTACCGACTTGCTCAACCATAGCGCTGACCACTTCACTTCGCGTGGTGGCCGAGCTTAATGCGTCGATCATGGGTCCCATATCGAGATTGAGATTCGACAAAGAACCACTGACGGAGATTGCACCATCAAAGTGGAGACTCATTTCGCGGGCAATATGAAACTCACCGTGAGAGTTAATAACAATCGCACTTCGACCGCCGCACTCCTCTTTAAGACGCATTTCAAGACCCTGATACTGTCCCGTCGGGACATCGATGGACTCAATCCAAGTGCCAGCAGGATCCAGGGCCAACCATCTGGGCTGACCTTTATTTTGGTCAAAGCGAATCGTTTGTTCGGATAAGCGAATTTCCGCAACACATAGGAAGACAAGAGGAGCACCATCACCGGCAAACGGAGCCACTTCCAATCCGATGGTGGGCTTGGGATTGTCGGTAGTCGTGCCGCCGTTGAGCATGAGAGACTTACCGCCGGATCCTGGAGAATTGCCGGCGGCTCGAAAGCCCATCTTGTTGGGATCACAAGCTTGGAAGCTTAAGACCACTACTGAAATCGCGGCTATCCAATAAGCTCTCGTCATGAAGATTCTCCCGCTTTTTTCGTAAGAGGAAAGGCCAAAAATCCAAAATGAAAAACCTGATCACTGTTCGACTCGTGCGCCTGCGAAAGGGCGACAATCTTGGCCCGGGCTTCCTCCAATATCAATCGAGCTGCGGCCAGTTGATCTTCGGGGAGTGCACAGGTGTAAGCACTGATATTTCTTTCTTCGCTCGGGACTTCGGTGATGGAATTCGAAGCGAGCATCAACATTTCGGAATGGAACTTGGTCAACGCGGGTTTCAGTACGCCCGTTTTGCATTGAACCAACTTTTCTGGCTTGGCAACCTTGCCCTCGCCGCTGCTGGAGAGGAATCCATGTTCAACGAGAAAGTCGACCGCGGATTTGATTTCACCTAGAGAAACCTTATATCGCAGCCGGGATTGAATCCACTTTGGATCCAATTGAAAATCCGGGAGTTGTGCCAATTCCCGAATGGCGACGTGATACCAATGTTGCAGATACCGGTAGGTCTCGATTTCAAGGGGATTCAAATTCTGATACTGGCGAAATCTTTGAATTTTCTTAAGAGCTTCTAACTGATCTTCAGGAGAATCGGCGTCGGTCACTGTAATCAGCCACTGAAGATAAGAATGCTCTGATCGCTCAAGCTTAAGTGCGGTGGCAAGTTTGTCCAATTGTTCGATGGAAAGTCGGCGGGTGCCGTTTAACACCATGGAAAGGTAGGATTCAGAGACCGATGAGGATTTGGCTATCTTGCGGGTCGAAAGACCATGGGCGCTTTTAAGGTGAGCCAGCCAATCCCGCAGGAATTCACGGTAGTCGTGATAGCCATAAATATCTGGCTGAGTAAGCGGTGCTAAATTTTCGGCTGCCGACTGGCTCACGGAATTCCCCCTTACTTTAGTCTAGCCGAACGCCGTGAACAGGACGAATTTTTGTGAAAGGTCTGTCTCAAAATGAACGGAAAAAATGGGGAAGTTTCAAGTGCTTGGAGGATTGGCCAAATTGTGTGAGGGGTTGATGGGTAAGTGGCTTGTGAAGACCCTAAAAAGGAGCGCGGGCTCGCTTTTTGAGAGAGAGCCCGCGTGGATTTGGGTTTGGGACTGTATCTGTGTTCTGAATTCATCGTATGATGCATTGCGCTAAAGTTCCACAAAAAAATCCGCGGCTGTGAATGCCCCATTTTGAGAATTACAAATGAAGCGGAGCAATTCTCGTAAGTTAGAAATAAGAAGAAAAGTGGACGGTGCACCAAATTTGGAATTACTGTGAACACCTGTGTGGCCGGTCATTCTCTATCAATCTATGAATTGGCTCGTGGCTCAAAAACCTGCCGGGTGGCTGACAACTCCGGGCCGGTTTTCTGACGATCCGCGACCGTGTTTGGGTCGGCGATTGCAAACGCATGTGAATCAACAGATTTTCCCCGCCCATAGATTGGACTTTGAAGTCAGTGGTGTGGTGCTGTTTGCGCTCAATTCGCGGGCGCATCGACTGTCGCAGGAATGGTTCGAGAACAGAATGGTCGAAAAGACCTATCAAGCGTTCACCGTGGTCGGAAAAACCGATAACCCTGTCGGTGAATGGTGGGAATGGTCTATGAAACTGGCCAAAGGGAAGAAGCGTGCCTACGTCAGTGATCATGGCAAAGACAGTCTGACTCGCGCTTGCTTAGTGGAAAAGCAAAAGGACCGCTGGATTTGGAGGCTGCAACCAGTCACTGGTCGTCCACACCAGCTTCGAGTGGCTCTGGCGCGATTTGGCACCCCCATATTGGGGGACACTCTTTATGGTGGCCCACCCGGACACCTGGACAATCGGATTGAGTTAAGCGCGGTCGAACTGAATTTTGCCCGAATTTCGATGGCGGATCGGTTGGGCCTTCCAGAAAAGATTCAATCGCTTTAAGCGCAGCGCTCCTTGAGTGGAACGGCAATTCGTAGAACAATCACTCTATTCATGAAATTTTATTTTGTTCGACACGGTCAAACGGAAGCCAATGTGCAACGGATTTTGGCAGGTTCGGGGATGAATCATCCACTCACCCCGACCGGGCATGAGCAGGCGCGCTCTTTGGCCACTAAGTTAAATTCGGTTTTGCAAGAAGCGCCGGTCAAAATCGTGTCGAGCCACATGCTAAGAGCTCGGCAGACGGTTGAGTACCTTGAGAAAGCTCTCGATTTGACATCGACGATTGAAGAGGACTGGCGTGAATGGCACCTCGGGGAGTGGGAAGGGCAAAGTTATGAACAGTTTTCCCATCTCCTATTGGGTGAGGGTGAGCCCAACGAAGGCGAAACCCGGCGCGAATTTTATTCACGTGTAAAGCGGGCGTGGGAGAAAACCCATTTGGCCGAGGCTCCCTACCTGGTTGTCAGCCACGGAGGTGTTTGGTTGGCCTTGCAGGACCTTTTGGAATTGCCGCGTTTTCGAATCGAAAACTGCCAATTGGTTCAGGTCGAGCACGTCGGTGGCCTTTGGCAAGCTCGGGTTTTAGAAACCTAGAATTGCTTGTGACAAAGCGTTAGCACAGTTCCCTTTTACTCCTTAAAGAGTTAGTTTTGGATCTCTATAGCGAAAGGACCGTTTCGAATGAATTCCTTCGGCACTCTCAGCACTCTCAAGGTTGGCTCTAAAGAATACAAGTATCACTCACTCCCTGAGTTAGGAAAAAAGTTGGGAATTAATTTATCCCGACTTCCCTATGGGCACTTGGTGTTGCTCGAAAATCTTTTGCGCCATGAAGATGGTGAAGTGGTGAAGAAAGAGGACATCGAGGCTTTGCTGCAGCAAGATCCAAAGAAAGAATCAGATCATGAAATCCAGTTTACCCCAGGTCGAGTGCTTTTGCAGGACTTCACCGGTGTTCCTGTCGTAGCGGATCTTGCGGCCATGCGGGCGGCCATGGTGGGACGCAAGGGGGATGCGCAGAAGATCAACCCTCTGCAACCGGTGGACTTAGTGATCGATCACTCAGTGCAAGTCGATCATTTCGGCAGCCCGCAAGCTTTTGAAAAAAACTTGGACATCGAATTTTCGCGCAATGAAGAACGCTACCAGTCCTTAAAGTGGGGCCAATCGGCGCTTCGCAATTTTCAAGTGGTTCCCCCAGGAACAGGCATCTGTCATCAGGTGAACATTGAGTATTTGGCCCATGTGGCTTTGACCTCTTCAAAAGGTGGGA
>JBFWON010000167.1:0-4223 GCA_050250515.1 Bdellovibrionales bacterium
GCCGGCTATAGCTCCTCATAAACACCTCCAGTTTCGTCACTAGAGATTTTTTGAGACTTTGCCGGCTGATTCAAACTTCAACCAGACTTAAGTCCCAACTGTTGCACTAGAATTTTTGAATTCGGCTGCGGATGTGAGGTGCGACATCGATCGATGTCGCCATTTTTAACGCCCGCCCGTCGTGACCAAGCGAAGGACTCAACGGCAATGAAGCGCCAGAACCCACGGGAAGTTCTTTGAGCGCCAATGGAAAATACGCCTAACAGCGACAGTTGAGTCGAGTTGAGAATAAACAGGGGATTGTAATTTTCCTGCCCTGGACGGTCGAAGGCGGTCCTTCACATTGCGTCGAATGCTCGAGAAATGAATTGAAACTGCCCCGGTCCATCCGAACGAATTTGAGTGCCGCTCCGCCCGTTCAGCCAAACCTGCCAAACCTGCCAAACCTGCCGAACCAGCCCAGCCCAGCCCACTTCTCAAAGCCCACCCGAAGCGAAAATTCTACTATCCGGCTAATGACTTCCTGGTCAGCGAAGAGCGCTACCCCATGCTGGCAGAGACATCAGACATCCAGAGACATCAGACGCCGGCCGATTTCGCTTTCTGTCGCAGGGCTCGGCCCACAGTTCGGTTGTTGGTAAAGGTGGCGACATGAAACATGGCATCCCCACGATGAACCAAAGGGATCGTCGTTCCGCCAATGATGATCCCCTCAACGGGCGAGCGAACCTCATGTTCTTCGATTCCAAAAGGATCTGAGATCAACGCCAACACATCCCCGGCTCGCACCCGATCCCCCATCTTGCGACGGGGGACAAACGAACCACTGTGGGGCGCGCGCACCCAGAAGCTTCCGTGCGCAATGAAAATCTCTTTGGTAGCGGCGGGACGAGCCCCTCTTGAATCGCGGGTATCACCTTCGGCAAAACCACCTTTTAACATGCCGATTTCATTCATGACAGAAAGACAGCCCTCTACACCCACTTCTAT
The DNA here is from genome assembly GCA_050250515.1 of Bdellovibrionales bacterium. GTDB lineage: Bacteria > Bdellovibrionota > Bdellovibrionia > Bdellovibrionales > UBA1609 > JALHOQ01. The sequence continues at coordinate 991 of JBFWON010000167.1, forward strand.
GACGGATTCATCAAAGCGAAGGGCCTCACCGCCCTCAAAGAGCATCATGGAAACACCTTTTTCCCGCGCGGCTTCGCGCAAGGACCCATCGCGAAGAGCCGAGTGAAGGACCACCTGAACGCCAAAGGCACGCGCCAACCGCTCTGTCTCAGGATCGTCTAAGCAAGCGCGAATGTGCGGCAAATTCACGCGATGGGACGCTCCACTGTGAAGGTCTATGCCATGTGAACACTTAGAAACGATCTCTTCGATAAAGAGCCATGCCAAACGAGCCGCCAATGAACCGTTCGGTCGCCCGGGAAAGGTGCGATTCAAGTCCCGTCGATCCGGAAGATAGCGTTTTCTCGCATTGTAACCAAAAACATTGACGATGGGGACCGCGATCAGTGTTCCTGTCAGGTCATTCACTTCAACGCGTTTTAACACACGCTTGACGATTTCCACGCCCGAAATCTCATCACCATGAATCGCGGCCGAGATGAAAAGGTTCGGACCGTCCCGTTTTCCCCGGATCACTTCCACAGGTAAACTCATATCGGTGAAATCATGAAGAGCAGCCACTCTCAAAAACAGTCTTTTTCGCTCGCCCAGAGCCACTGTTTCGTCGCCAAAGCGCATCTTCTTCGGCATTATCCTTTACCCTTTGTCCGCGGGGTCTTGTGCTCGGCAATTTCTTTTTCCAAAAATTCAATGATCGCCGAGGCCACATTAACGTCGGTGTACTTCTCTATACCCTCAAGTCCAGGCGATGAGTTGACCTCCATCACCAAAGCCCCATGATTACCACGTAGCATATCCACGCCAGCGACGTTCAGACCCATGGCCTTTGCTGCCCGCGTGGCCATCACTCTTTCCTCTGGAGTGATCTTGATCGACTTTGCCGTACCTCCACGGTGCAGATTGCTGCGAAACTCGCCCGCGGCTCCTTGGCGCATCATACTGGCCACCACTTTTTCACCCACCACAAAGCAACGGATGTCGGCGCCCCCAGCTTCTTTGATAAACTCTTGTACCAAAAAATGGGCATCAAGCCCTCGTAGCATATCGATCACGCTCTTGGCCGCCTGATGGCTATCGGCCAGCACGACGCCTTTCCCTTGAGTCCCCTCTAACATTTTTATTATGCAGGGCGCGCCCCCCACCAGATTTATCAAGTCATCGGTCATTCGGGTGGAGTGGGCAAATCCGGTCACCGGCATTCCGATGCCGTGTTTCGACAGAATTTGCAAAGAGCGCAACTTGTCCCGCGATCGCGCGATCGCCACGGACTCGTTCAAAGTGTAAACACCCGACATCTCAAACTGCCGTAAGACGGCGGTTCCATAAAAAGTAACCGAGGCTCCGATCCGAGGAATTATGGCGTCAAAACCGTCTAGCACACGTTCTTTGTAGTGAACTCGAGGTTTATGGGAAGCTATGTTCATATAGCAGCGAGTGGTGTCGATCACCTCCACTGTGTGGCCGTGATTCCTGGCCTCCTCAACGAGTCGTTGAGTGGAAAATAGCTTCGGACCGCGAGACAAGATGCCTATGTTCATCAAACCTACCTTGACGAGGAACTTCGATAGTCTAGATTCGGGCGCTGTATGGCAAACTTCCACCGGATTTCATGCGCGGTGTTATGGCAATAAGTGCGCCTACTGACAGAGACGATAAGTAGGGGCAGAATTTTCACATGAAGCTCAGCGAGTTGATCGACCACAGTGCGGAAGAAGTTCAGGAGATGCTATCATCACCGGAACCATTTTCGGCTTTTGAAGACTACGGCGACTTCAAACTCTTGCTGATTCGGCGAATCGAATTTGTCTCGCGCAATCTGGGATTTCGCTCGGAAGCCTATATTCTAAAAGAAAAAGAGGTTTACTTTTTTGATCGGGAGAAGAATGAGTTTAGACCGCTTGAAAAGAACTACGCTGCCATGTTGTCCCAGCTCGAAAGCTACTATCGAAACAATCAAAAAATCTTGACCGCTTACTCAAGCCAAATCGAGGAACTCGAAGACTTTCTTTATGACCGACAAGTCCCAAGCGTTTTTATGGACATGTGGTTCGACCTCAAAAAAGACCTGTCGAAGCTCGAAAATTATTATTACCGCAATGGTATCGTCTACCGTGAATTTTATAAAATCGCGGAACCACTTTTTGGCCGACTCAAAGACGAATATAAAGATATTGAAGATGGAATTCAGTTTCAGGCCTCAAATATCACGGCGCTGAAAACCCGCTTGGATGGCGTACACCACTATTACGATTCGATCAAAAACGACCGGATGAATAAGACCCTTTTCACGCTCACGGCTCTATCAGGAATTTTCCTTCCTCTGAATTTAATCGTGGGTTTCTTTGGCATGAATACGCCGGGACTCTTTTTTATGGAGGACCATCTCGGTACCGAGAAGGTCTTGGTCATCTTGTTGTTGGTCCTGCTCGCCTGTATCACCGGAATTCCAATTCTTCACTTAATCGATCGCTATCTGTTGCGTTGGCTGCTCGGCCGGTATGACTTTTACAAAGATATTTCTTCGCGCCTGGATGAACTCGGTGAGCGTTGGCGAGGAAAATAAGCGAGACCTCAATCGACCCGCACAAGCTCGATCCAAAAATTCGCCCGTCGCTCCCTTCCCAGATCCAGTTCTTCATCTCGAAAGGTCAAAAGCCACGGCGGGCTCGGCAGCTGTTTTATCTTTAGGCCGTCTGGCAAATTGGCAAAGGGCGTTCTGACTAACCATGCTTTCACCTCCACCTCCTTCAGTCTTATCAAATCGATCGGGACGTGAAGAGGTGAAATCAGAATCGTACCGCTCTTTCGCAAGACCCGTCGACACTCCACGAGAATCGCCCGCACCAAATCCGGGCGAGTCTCCCAATAAAGACTCAGCGGGCCCAAAGTTGAGATGATTAAGTCCGCACTCCGATCGGGTAAACCCGTGTCCATCGCACTGGCTTGAATAAAATAGGGCTTCGATCGCTGGTAAGCCGTTAGCCGAACGCTCAAACCCACCGCATCGATCCCTTTTCGTCGGAGGTCCTCCGTCAGCTCCCCATTCCCCGCATTGAGATCTAGCACTCGCTTTCCTGCCAAATAGGCCGGCGATAAAAAGCTGCGTGGATAATAGGACAATTCGTTAAGAAAAAAGAGATCGTAACTGGAAGGATGATAGGCCGCCAATTCCCACACATTGGCTTCGAGACTCGTTGGTCTTATTAAAGCCCTCGTTCGAGAATGCCACAGGC
>JBFWON010000168.1:0-4073 GCA_050250515.1 Bdellovibrionales bacterium
CGCTCTGGGAGTGTATCCAAAACCATCAATTGCGACCCTGGTACATGTCCCAACTCTCCCGTGAATTCGTCGGGGCGACGGACGTCCACGATCAGAGCCTGGCTTCGATTCTCCCAAAGTTCCTTGGGGTCAATGTCGTGGACTCCCGGGTTTTCGGGGTTCGGCGTACAGGATTGAAATTGCACGATTTGACTAGCCATGTAAGCTCCTTTGGAACCACTTAAGTTAGCTCTGGGACCGCGACTTTGTCACGGTTCTTTACATGCGTCCTGAATCATGGTTCTTTTATCGATCTGAAAAGTCGAATCTGGAGGTCATATGGAGGCAGGTTTGGAGATACAGCAGACCAATTTGGAGAATCCCCTTGGGCTCGACGGGATAGAATTTGTCGAGTTCGCTGGACCGAATCCAGCCGATTTGGAAGCTCTGTTTGTCAAAATGGGATTTCAAAAGGTCGGCGTACACAAACGTAAACAAGTGGTTCTTTACCGACAAAACCAGGTTAACTTCGTATTGAACAACGAACCCGGAACTTTTGCGGCTAAGTTTGCAAAGCAGCATGGGCCCTCCATCTGCGCGATGGGCTTGCGCACCCGGTCGGCCACTCGAGCGTTCGACTTAGCAATTCAGCGCGGAGCAAAGGCGATCGAAACCAAAAACGATCCCGCAAGTCACAGCTTTCCGGCCATCTTTGGCATCGGAAATTCAGCGCTCTATTTCGTCGATCGCTATAAAGCGCCGGTTCATTTCGACGATGACTTTCGCTATCTGGTCCCAGAGCGGTTTCCAAAGGGCAAAGGTTTAACCATCATCGACCACCTCACCAACAACGTTCCCAAAGGGGAAATGCTGAAGTGGTGTGATTTTTATCGAACGATATTCAATTTTCAGGAAGTTCGCCATTTCGACATCAAGGGTGAGGCGACGGGGCTTACTTCTAAGGTAATGCGGTCGCCCTGCCAAAAAATTACCATTCCGATCAATGAACCGACTGAAGGCAAATCGCAGATTCAAGAGTACTTGGATGAATATCGGGGCTCGGGCATTCAGCATTTGGCCATGCTGACTCCCAATATTTTACAATCGGTTCGCCAGTTGCGCGAAAGTGGGATCGACTTTTTGGACACGCCCGACACTTACTTCGAAGCTATCAACTCTCGCGTTCCGGGCGTGAAAGAAGCGGTCGCTGAGCTGCAAGAACTCAAAGTCCTTGTCGATGGCGACGAGCAGGGCTACCTGCTGCAAATCTTTACCAAGAATCTGATTGGTCCGATCTTTTTTGAGATCATTCAGCGACGCAATCATGCGGGTTTTGGCGAGGGCAACTTCCAAGCTCTGTTTGATGCGATCGAAAGGGACCAGAAAAAGCGAGGATACCTGTAATGCATCTGTACTCCCAAGGGATACACACGCGGCAGGCGCATAAAGCCATACCGGATGGTTGTTACGAAGAGGAGCAGGGCCTTCTCGGTTTTTTTGGTCCGGCTTCCCACCTGATTAAAAAGCAACCCAGCACTCGCTGGACCGAGATTGAGGGCCCGCTTCGCCCGCAAATGTTTGACTTGGTTAAAATGGCGGATCGCTCGGGATGGCAACGGCTATTATTCAATCCGCAGGTGGAGATCTCTTGGCTGAACCTGGCGGTCTCGGCGGACAATCAGAAACGTGGGTTTCGCAACGGTGATGGCGACTTGCTCTATTTTTGCCATAAGGGCGCAGGCGAAGTTTGGACCGAGTATGGTCTTCTCAAATATCGTAAGGGCGAGTATGTGGTGATTCCCAAGTGTATCACGCACTCAATCGTGCCGTCGGAGGCCAGTCAGTTTTTTGTTGTGGAGAATAAGAATTCTCACTACGAGGAGCCGGATCGGGGATTGGTTGGAAAACATGCTATCTATGATCCGGCCACCCTAGGAAAGCCCGACTTGGATCAGCAAAATGCTCGAGTGAAAGAGTGTGGCGGTGATGTTCGGCAGCTTTTTGTGAAACGCCTTGGGGAAATGACACGTTTTCAATTCGAAGGTCACTATTACGATACGTTGGGCTGGAAGGGGGATCTCTACCCTTTCACTCTGCATGTGGACAATATGATGCCGTTGATGAGTCATCGGGCCCATCTTCCACCGAGCGCCCACACGACCTTTGTGGCTCGAGATTTTGTGGTCTGTACATTCTTGCCACGACCTCTTGAACATGATGCCGATGCTTTGAAAGTGCCCTTTTATCATCAAAACATCGACTACGACGAAGTGCTGTTCTACCACGATGGCGACTTTTTCTCGCGCGACAATCTACATCCTGGAATGATGAGTTTGCATCCGATGGGTTTTCCCCATGGTCCTCATCCGAAAGCCGTTAAGGGCATTGATAAGAAGACGGAGACCAATGAGACCGCGGTCATGGTCGACACGCGGTGGCCGCTGACCGTGGATCCTGGCCTTACGAGTACGGAGCTCAAGAACTACTGGCAGTCCTGGAGAGGATGATTCGCTTATGCGACTAACGCCTGTGGAAGCCATGCGCCTAGCCATAGCGGAAGGTCACAAGGGTGTGGGATTTGTCTCGCCCAATCCACTCGTAGGCTGTGTCATTCTGGATAAAAACGGGCAGCTCTTGAGTAAGGGTTTTCACGCCCGACTCGGTGGTCCCCATGCCGAGGCCTCAGCCGTTCAAAACGTGCTAGAGCCTGAACGTCTTAAAGGCGCCCATGTCTATGTGACTTTAGAGCCTTGTGCCCACCAGGGAAGAACGCCTTCCTGTGCGAAATTGTTGGCGAGTCTTCCTATTGCCAAGGTCATTTATGGGATCGAGGATCCCAATCCCCTGGTGAATGGCAAAGGCTTAGATATTCTTCAGCAAGCCGGGATTCAAGTTGAAAAATTCGTGGGTCTCGATGATGAGCTCAAGGCTTTGCCCGAAATTTTTATGCATAATCAAATCCACAAGCGTCCCTATGTCGCAGTGAAAGTGGCCTCCTCGTGGGATGGAATGGCCTCTTTAATCGATGGTCAGAGCCGCTGGATCACAGGAGATTTGTCGCGCGCGCGAGTGCACGAACTTCGCGGAGCATACGATTTGGTTTTGACTGGAGCGGGCACTGTTCTTCAAGACGATCCTCGCCTCGACAGTCGGGCCCCAGGATTCGAGACGAAATCGAAACGTTTGGCTGTCTTAGATCCGAAAGGCCGGTGTTCAGCGTCCTTAGGCGATCTGAATATTTCAAAAATTCGCCCTCCGGAGGATTTGTTTTTTTTTACCGGGCCGGGCGTCGCAAGATCGGATCGGGCGACCTTTGTCGAAGTGGCGGAGCGAGACGGTAACTTGGATCTAAGAGAGATTCTAGACCAGCTTTTCCAACGTGATGTGCGTTCGGTTTTTGTCGAGGCTGGGCCAGTGACGGTCGGGCGGTGGTTGGCGAGTGGACTGGTCAATCGTATTTATTTGTTCGTCGGAGCCAAGATTTTGGGTCAGGGTCGCCCCTGGTCGGGCGAGCTGAACTTTCCAACTTTGGATAAGGCGATTCGGCTTACGTCAGTGAGGGCTGAGACTTTGGGTGACGACATTCTGATCCAAGGGCTAGTCGTTACTTCGGACTCTCTCTAAGTCCAATTGTTTGAATTGTTGAAAAAATGAACGCTTAGGCGGTGAATTCTCATTCCGAACCGCCGATATATTATATAAGCATGATCAAGCATAAGATCCGTCTTTCTTTGCGCTTCAAACTTCTCTTCGTGTTGGTATCCCTGCCGTTGATATCGCTTGGTCTTTACTTGCTTATGGCAACGGATCTCTTTCAAAAAGACAAATTGGCCTATGTTTTCGATTCAAGTGCTTCGTTGTCTCGCGCTCTGGCCACCCAAACTCGAATGGAGCTTCAGGGGCTGTACGAGAACACTCGTGGAATCGTTGAGGCCTACTCTCCCGAGTCCGGTCAGTTTTCCGAGTTAGGGCAAGGACTCTTTGACCGGAACAATCGTATTCATGCCGTCATTCTGGAACGCAAGGATTCATCCGGACAATTCAAGCGACTCGGTCACCTGCTGAAGCCAGCGCCACCGGCCCAGGCGTTTCCG
>JBFWON010000169.1:0-4017 GCA_050250515.1 Bdellovibrionales bacterium
AACCTTTTGAAAAAGTGGACTTGAATGAGGCCGCCTACAGGCGCATTTTTATGGGAGCACGGCTCGGCCGAAACGATCAAAAATTCTACGTGAATCCCCGCAAAGAGCCCCAGGCGCTACAAAGCCTCTTCCCCGGCTATGATCAGCTGTCGGGCGATCGCAATCTCTGGTTGAACTACTTCACCCGCGAAGCCGAGGTTAAGGTGACCTCGGCCATGTATAGCGCCAGGTACGAGTTCGGCGCGGTCTTGTACCACTCCTTCGCTGGATGTTTTGATATTGTTCGACGTTACGGCGCCGACATTCTGATTCTCGGGGCCTCCGACGTGGGTCAGTCCATGCCTCCGGACGAGTTGGCAAAAAGTTATCCAGGTCAAAAGATTCTCATGTGTGCCTCACCCCTAATGACCTTGCATGGGATGGAAAAGGCAATCGAATTGATCGAAGACCTTTATCCACCCGAAATCTTGCGCCCTCGCAAAATCATCGTGGGTGTCAATCGAACAATGTCTTATGTCGCTTCGCCATTTTACCCTGGACTGAACGAGGCTAAGCTTCTTGAAATTCAAAAATACAAACAGTCCGACCTACTGGGGCGATACGCATTTCTCAATCACTCCCTGCGACTTCCCTGGACTTGGCAGAGAATCTACCCCATTCGAAAAGATGCCAACCAACTCCCGCTGGTGAACCGAGTCGACCATCCGGAAAGATGGTCCATCATCGACATCAAAGTGACGCGCGAGGAGTATTTGGCCGATCCCGAAGCTTTTGAACGACGGCGGCGATTGAATCGCCAGACCAGTTCGATCTTCATGGGGGCCGATCACAATCTGGATTGCCAGGGACTGGACGAGTTTCCAAAAATTCTAGGTCGAGTGAAGGAAAAGGCATTGGGTTTGGCCGACACCGTCACCTTTTACACCACCCCCACTATGGGTGAAGAATTGCGGGAAGCCCCACCCTGCTACTTGGCTCTTTTTCAACGGACCATCGCTGCCCTGGAAGACGATCGCACCCTCGTACTCCACGGTTCTATGGAGGACTATGGCCTCACTCCTTGGGACTTTGCCTTTAAAGAATCCCGTCGAGATGGAGGCTATTTGGCCTTCGACGTGGCCCACACCAATTACTTCGGTGCCAAGAAAATGGTGGCACAGCTTACAAAGCGGATGCGCGAGAGGTGGGATCGATGATTTACACCCGACTCGAATATGCCCTACTCTTGGTCAGCGTTTGGTTGCTTTATTTTCTCTTTCGAGGTCGAAGCGCCCGCATTTGGATCTTACTGGTTGCAAGCCTTGTCTTCTACAGTTGGGCGAGTGCCTTTGATGCTGCGATCTTTATTCTAGTGGTGGGGATTGCCTATCTCTCACTGGTCGTTTGCGACCGCTTCCCGAGGTATCGGGCCTACATTATCGGCGGCGGAATTTCTGTCTTGGCCTTGCATTTGTTGATCTGGAAGTACTTGCCCTGGGCCGCTCGCGGGGCCGGGTATGAGCTGCTCCTTCCTCTACCCTTGGGGATTAGCTTTTTTACTCTGCAGGGGATCGGCTATCTGGTCGATTACTACAAAGGCAAAGTGGAAAAGCTTTCGATTCGCGAATTTTTTCTATTTAAATCGTTCTTTCCCCAAGTGATCGCGGGACCCATTGTCCGGGGCTCCGAGATGTCGGGCTTTCTAAAGAATATGCCGAATCCCCGCCAAGAAGAGATTGCCGAAGGTCTTTGGCTTATCGGCATCGGCCTGGTGAAAAAAGTGATCATCGCCGATTACCTAGGGATTTTTGCTGATGGCATATTCTCAAATCCGGGGGCACTCGATCGGGCCACGCTGATGTTGGGTGCGGTCACTTTTTACGTGCAGATCTGGGGTGATTTTTCGGGTTACACCGATATGGGGCGCGGATCCGCCCTGCTATTCGGCCTGCGTCTACCCGACAATTTCTATTCGACGCTCTTTTCGCACGGAGGTACCGACTGGGCCCGAAGATGGCACTACACGCTGCAAACCTGGGTGAAGGATTATATCTATTTTCCTCTTTCGAACTTTTTGATTCGGCTCAAACCTGACCTCCCGACAGGGTCGCGCTATCCGCTTTATTGTCAGATCTTCAGTCGTTATTTCTCGGCCATGATTGTGGCCCTCTGGCATGGGGCGGCTCTCAACTTTTTTATCTGGGGTCTCATGCTCTGGGTGATCGCCACGGTCGAAGAAATAATGAAATTCATCGGGCTCATTCACAAGAACTTCAGCCTTCCCCGAAGGATTTTTAATATTGTGGCAATGATTCCGGTCTTTTTTGTCACAGGGATTTTCTTTCGGTGTACCTCGATGGACGCACTTGGCGACTATCTTGTAGGTCTCTTTGGGCCGACCAAGCCTGACGCGGTCTCGTTCATTGATTACAGTGGCCAAGTGTACTGGCGCCTGGCTTTGGCTTATGCCATCGACGGGGCCATGTACTACAATATGAAAACGAAAAGTTATGTGTTTCTAGGTGCGTTGAAAACCAGGCTATCACCGGTGGCCACGCGTTGGCCCACACTCACCTATGCACTGCTGGGAGCCGGGGCCGCCGCCCTTATCGTGACGGCGATCGCCTTTCGCTCCAACGACGAACTAGCTGGGTTTATTTACTTCCGCTTCTAATTGAGCGAGTGATCTTTTAACGATCCAAACACCATCTCGCCCGGCTGGATCTGGATGCCCCTCACTGCATCGATCACCGCTTTGAATTGCGGGTAAAAATGATCCATGGTTTGGCGAGCGGCCTCTGACATTTTCTTCTGATCCTCGGGCACCAGCGAGACAAATTGAACGCCTTCTTTTCTAAGTTTTTCGCGATTGATCTGCTCGAGCTGTACAGAGAGCTTTCTTTCGTCAATCGCCAGTTGATGAAGCTCACTCACTACGACCTGGCGATTCTCGGAGGACAAAGAATTGAGATATTTCTCATTGACCACCATCATAGTCAAAAAGAGGGTGTGGTTCGAGTCGAGCACCACATTCATACCTCGCTCTTTCACCTTAGCTCTTGTGTGCCGTAAAACATAAATCCGATTCAGCTCACGCTCAATGGAATGACGACGGGTGTGACAGTTATCCGGATGGGTCGAGGGACTACAGGACTTGAGACCCAAAAGGTCAAAGAAGTATTTGGTACTATCTTGCACCTGCGACGCCGGGCCCGGCGGGGTCGGGTCGGTGATACGCACTTTCATCTCACTTAAGGCAGCTAGCGTTTGAATGGGCTCCTTTAATAGAAACTTTCGATATCCGCCACTAAAGGTGAAATCAAGTCCTCGCACTTTGCCTTTGGAGCTGACTAAAAATTCATTTTTTAACTTCTGCGCCACCGGTGAATCCAAAAACCGCACGGCTTGTGAATAGCTCGAAAACAATAAGGGTAGATCCAAAGCCAAGATTTCCGGCTGGGTGCGGCCCAATCCACGAATGGAGATCTGAGAGAATTGGGCTTGACCTGACTCAACCAGTTTATAAGCCTCGTAATGGGTGTCATCCCCAAACTTACCAGCAGGTTCGATTTGAATACGCACATGACCCTTGGTTTTTTCTTCGATACGACCGGCATACTGCCTGACCAATTCTAAGAAGGGCTCGTTTTCTACATTGTGAGCCACCATCCACTTGACCGGTGGTGCCGAAGCTGTTGCAAAACCCACGGCCGGAGAAAAAATAAATAGAAAGGAAATCATGTGTTTCATTTAGTCAGGATTGCGCTCTGATTCATGGCTGTCAAGCGGGGGAAGGGTGTCGGATTTGGGCCAATCTTGCCGACGCAGCGGCGCTAAACCATGGGCCAAACGGGCCTCATCACAACGCGGATTGCGCACACCATTTTCATAGGAGGCCTCAAAGCGACGGCAGGGCGTGGGACGATTTTCATAGAACCCGCACTTCGCGTTCTGGCCGATTCGACCCACCAGCGCGATACATTTTGGACGATGTTTTTTTTCGGTCCCTCGCATGCATCGGTGGCGGGAATCAAGATC
>JBFWON010000170.1:0-3938 GCA_050250515.1 Bdellovibrionales bacterium
CGCGAGGACGAGACCATCATGTTCGGCTATGATGGGGTGGATCTTCCGGTCAACTTTCGCTTGATTCAGTGGTTGGACGCGAGCGATGCGGCGACGCTCTTTCAAAATGACGATTGCACAGGAATTGTCACGACAAATGGTGAAAACGTCGGCTGTTGGCGGGATAAATCGCTTCAGGGTAATAATGCCACTCAGACCGGATCGAACAAGCCTACGTTTTCTGCCGGCGTGTCTGGCTTTGGCGGCAAAAATGGCGTCGATTTTGATGGCGGCACCAATTATCTAAACTTTGATTCCAGTGGCCTGATCGGAATGTCGTACACGATTTTTGCGGTAGTCCATCGGGATACCACGGGCTCCAACAATTATTTTTACGGAACTCAATCGGGGACAGCGAATCAGGGACTCCATCTGGGATTTAGTTCGGATACGGCGGCTCGACTGGGTCAGGTGTCCAACAACTTGGATGCCACAGTGGTGGGCCAGGCCGAAAATTCAGTGGGACTGATTTGGGGAAGACTTAACGGATCGACTGGTAAAAAGGTATTCTTCAACGGAGTGACCAATACGGATGCGACGACCACCTTGCTATCTGGATCTGGTCAAGGCGTCATTGGGCGAGGATTTGATACCAATGGATTTGACGGCCAAATTGCTGAGCTTATTGTTTACAACCGAGCTCTTTCCGATGCGGAAGTGCTGCTGGTGCAGGATTATCTAGTCAATAAATGGCTGACCCCAGGATTTGGAACCAATCTGCGTCTCTGGCTTTCGAGTCTTGATGGATCGCAGGTGTTCACCGATGCCGGGTGCTCGACGAAAGTGGCGAGTTCAGGCGATAGTGTGCTTTGTTGGCAAGACAATAGCGGGCGTGGTTATCAAGCGAAGAGTTCGACAGGCACTCCACTTTGGACGGCCGACGGAAGTCGTAATGTGATCGCCTTTACTAACGACTCTTTGCAAATCAGTGGCGCGGGCACAGGTGCGGTCTTTCCGAGCGGAGCCACCCTTTCCGAAGTGGACATTTTCGCTGTAATGAAATCGTCGTCAAGTGTTGAAACCGGCTACCTGCTTCATCATCCGGCCGGCAATCGCCTCAGCGCCCATGTGCCATGGTCTGGCAATGCGGAATTCGATTTGGATGCGGGCGCCAGTGGAACTCTTTCGGCCGCATGGGGGGCGAACACGACAAATTATTTCCTCTGGAATTTCACCAATGCCTCGGGACTCCAGTCGATTTACCGCGATACGAATCTCGTGACGAGCGATGCGACCGCTTCGTCTCTTGGTATCGGAACCGAGAATTTTTATATCGGTGGCCAATCCGGGTCTTCAAATTTTCAAAACATGAACTTGGGTTCTCTCATCATTTATGACAAAAAGCTGACGGATGCGGAGAGGCATATGGTCAGAGCTTACTTGAAAATCAAGTGGGGTCTATAAGCCTAAGAACGCTAGAATTTTCCGTCTGACCCAATCGGGATTTTGCTTGAGCAGATTCTCATTACTCTTCGGATCAAAGGAGAATTCGGCGTCGCCAAGGGATAGGGCCAATCGCTGCACCTGAGTGGCGGTGATATTCTTATTTTGGCGCCCCCAGAGAATCAGCGTTCGTATAGGGAGTTTGGTCAGGTTTTGTTCCAGGTCAGGGGTGATCTTAGGGCTCAATAAAATCAGACGATGCGCCTTGAATCCTGAGCTTCGCGCTAGGGCGAGGGCCTGTTTCGCACCGTCATCGCGGGCGACCAAAATGGATTCGGTAATACCAAAGTGCTTCAAGGCCTCCAAAATCCCCTTTACTGGTTCTTTTTGAAAAGCGGACCAATCTATGGCGGTCACGCGAACTTTAGACGACAGGTCTTGTGAGAACTCTTCTAGCACGTCGCCTTGGGGCTGGCTCGAAGGGAGCACCACTAAATTGGGGCCTTCACCGGATTGAACATAGCGAAAACGGATGCCCAAAACTTCGGACTCTTGCGGAAGCCGTTTTGTTCTTAAGTGGATCCAATAGGCGAAGGAAATTCCCATGACCGAAAGACCGAGGACCAGAACCCATCGCCTCTTCACCCTAGGATCTCCAATCGGGCGTATTTCACCACAAACTTCTTAAAGGTCTGATCTTGAAAGACGACGCTGACCTTTTGCATATCGCCCGAGCCCTCGACTTGATAAATGGACCCAACGCCAAATGTGGGGTGTCGCACCCGCATGCCCTTCTCATACCCTCCAGCCACTCCGGCTTGCGGTAGGTTTTCATAGTCGGGCATGGTGTCGAATTCCATATTACCTACGACCGTCAACTTTGGCTTTCGAGGCGATGAAGTTTCGACCGATCCAAACTTGTCCCGGTAGCGGTCCAAGAAGGCCGGTCGCTGCAGTCGTGAATTGCGCGTGACATAGGCTTCTGGGATCTCATTGAGAAAGCGTGACGGCGGATGGGACTGTTCCTGGCCCCAAACTCGGCGGCTTCGCGCATAGCTTAAAAACAACCTTCTTCGTGCGCGGGTCATGCCCACGTAGGCTAAACGACGCTCCTCCTCGATGGCATCGGGGCTACTTTCATCGAGTGAGCGACCGGAGGGGAAAAGTCCCTCTTCCATCCCCACAATAAAGACGACCGGAAACTCCAAACCTTTTGAAATATGAAGAGTCATCATGGTGACGTGATTCTGATCATCCTCTACTGTGTCGGCGTCAGAAACTAAGGCCATTTCTTCCAGGAAATTGGTTAAGCTGGCCTCGTCGCCACGTTCTTGCTCAAACTGTCGAATGGCGTTGGCGAATTCTTCTAAGTTATCGATGCGGGCCTGCGACTCAGGTGTCTTTTCTTCTTTCAACCGAATCACATACTCGGTGGCGTCCAAGATTTCGACGAACAGCTCGGACAGCTTGAGGGATTTGGCTTTGTCACTGAGCCCTGCCATCAGTTGTAGAAAATCTCGAAGTTTACGGGCCGCCCCGGCGTGCACAAGCCGTTTATCTACCGCCAAGCTTACGCCCTCTAAAAAAGAGGTCTTCTGCTGCCGGGCCTCATCTACGATCTTTTCGACAGTGGTCTTACCAATTCCACGCGCAGGCACATTAATAATTCGAATGGCCGCCATATCATCGGCTGGATTCACCATCAGCTTTAGATAGGAAATCATATCTTTGATTTCCATTCGTTCGTAGAACTTGACTCCCCCGACAAGCTTGTAGGGAATAGATTGGCTGCGAAAATGATCCTCAAGCACGCGCGACTGAGCATTGGTTCGATAAAAAACAGCGAAATCGCTGTAACTCAAATTTTCGGCGCTGTCGGCCATCAGACTTTGCACGTTTTTTGTGACAAAACGGGCTTCTTCGTACTCGTTCAGGTCTTCGTGCACGTGAATTTTTTCGCCCTCTTCATTTTGCGTAAAGAGAGTTTTTTCTTTCCTCTGGGAGTTGTGCTTGATCACTTCGGAGGCGGCGCTCACAATGGTGCGCGTGGATCGATAGTTTTCTTCCAGTTTTACCACTTTGGCTTCCGGAAAGTCCTTTTCAAAATCTAAAATGTTACGAATATCAGCGCCACGCCAGGAATAAATGCTTTGGTCTTCGTCGCCCACCACACAGAGGTTTCGGTGCTCGTCACCCAACATTTTGACCAACAAATATTGAATGTGATTCGTATCCTGATACTCATCCACAGAAATATGCTGAAATCGCTGCTGATATTTGGTCAAGATATCCGGGTAAGATCGAAAGAGTTCATAGGTCTTAAATAGTAAGTCGCCAAAGTCGAGGCTCCGGGCTCGCTTCAGTTCTTCTTCATAGATTTTGTAGACCGCGAGACTTCTCTCGTCCCAATAAAGACCGGCCCGTTTTTCCACGTCGTCGGGGCCCAGGGCGAGTTGCTTGGCTTCGTTGATTTTAGCTTGGAACATGCGGGGAGGATATTGCTTGTCGTTGATATT
>JBFWON010000171.1:0-3499 GCA_050250515.1 Bdellovibrionales bacterium
GACTACTCACCAGTTTTTCACCGGCGACTTTATTGGCCGGGTTTGTATTCGGCGTCTTTGGTAATTATCTTTACCGCGCGGGACGCAAGCGAGTGAATTACAGATGGGTTGGTGCGGGAATTGCCATGATGGTTTATCCATTATTTGTGACCAATCCGTGGCTCTGTTGGCTGGTCGGCTTGGCGCTGTGTGGAGCGGCCTACTTCACGCGCTAGAGCACCCTAGAAGAACAATGCATAGCTGATTGCAGGTGCGACCTGCCAAGAGAAAAGATTGGCCAGGAGAGAGGCCCTGAGTGTGGTGCGAAGGGGAAGTCGGGCGGACCAACCGTGCATCGCACCTTCAGACAAAACGGCAAAGGACTCTGCCATCAACACTGACGAAAAATAGCTGATTCCGACTCCCATAAAGCCAAAAAAGACCCATGGGTGGCTCACACCATTGGCGAGTGTCGTGATCAACGCCACTCGAGCAAAGCTAAGACCTCGGCGCCGATAGATGAAGTAGTAGATAGGTATTTCCAGCAGATTGCTTTGAACTGTGGTGTAAAGGTAATCAAGTGTCATTCCGGATCCACCACAAGCCAGTCAGCCCGGAAGCTGTACAAAAAAGAATTGAAAGCAACAGAAGCGGATCCGCCAGGAGAGATCCCCGTGCGGCCTTTTCCCCATAATAAGGGGCCAGGTAGTGGTTCGCTTCCCAAACTAAGTTTTTTATAAAGCCATAGGGGGAAAGCATAAGGGCGATATCCCAATTCATCGACTCCACATCGTGAATGGAGTAGCCTGAGCGAATAGACAGTGCGGTGAGGCCTAAAAAAAGAGCGATGAGTGCAACACCCATCGCTTTTTTATTTAGCCTTGAGAACCTTTTCAAATCCTAAAGCCAGTCGGGTACATGTTCTTGACTACAGATGGGAGCGACCTCGTATCCGTCACCGTCTGTATAGGGTCGAGCCAGTTCGACGGTGCAGTGAGTTCCGATGGCGAGCGGATGGCCGTTTTGGTCCACCTTGTCGCACCAAATATTCAACGAGTAGGCCTTACTCACCAAAGACAGCGAGCGGTATTTTTTGGCAAGCTCGTGATTTTCTTCTTTGCTGGCAGCCACGAGTGAGTTGGGCAGCATCTCAAAAAACACATCCGCGTTTTTGCCGTAAATTTCGATTTTTTGTCCCAGCTTCACTTCGCCAGGGTTAATGCCTTTGACGGTGATCTTTGGAAAAGCCGAATCGTTGGCCGAGGCCACATTCGCTGCGACTAACAATGCTAAAACCGTGAAAAATTGGGTCATTGAATCCTCCCTTTAGTGGTGGACCAGTCGTAGCAAGTTTGGATGACGCTGTAACGACTGATTTCGGAGCTTTAGAAATCTTACGGGGTCGGCGCTTTGTCAGGTTTGTAAATGGGAGAATTCTTGGCATCGGGCCTGCAATTGGTGATGGGTAAAAGCTCGCAAGTAATAGGGCCGAATTGGCCAGAGAAGGGACAAAAATTGGCGGCGCTTGACCAGGAGATTCTCAGTCGAATTCGTACCCTATGGGTGGTCGCGGTTGGGATCACTTTGACCTGGGCGATCGCCTCAAAGGCCTCGGCCGAGGCTATTCGGCAAGACGGGCTTTTTCACCTCCACCTGAAGGATCCCCAAAATAAATTAGGCGAGAAGGGGGAACTGTTCTTTCAGAATCTTCGAACCGCCGTCGCCGGCTGGAATGAGGTCATCAGGATATCCAGTCCTTTAGTGATTGAGGTGCAAATCGTGCGGCTTCCAGGGTTGCGCTTGGATGGTGCCAGCAAGACTTCACGTTTGATTGCGGTTGAGGGGAATAGAAAAGTCTATGAGGAAAGTGCGGCCTACAAGGTTCGCACGGGCCAGTCGGTGAATCCGAATCGCCCCGATCTGCTGATTCGAGTGAATCCCGATTACCTGCAGACAGGGGTTTGGATGGATCCTGATCCGTTGAATCGAAATCAACCTGTTCCGCGTGATCGGGTGGATTTAGTTTCTTTGCTTATGCATGAGCTTGGGCATGCGTTTGGTTTTCATAGCTTTCGCGATTTGAAGACGGGGTATTTGCCGAAGGATTATATGAGTCAGCTGGATCAGTTGACGATTAAAAAAGACGGCCGATATTTCTTCGTAGGTTCGAATGCTCAGGGGGTCTTTGGTGGCCTCGTGCCGATGACCTCCGCGATGGGCAGCCAGAATTTTAGCCATTATGGTGATCCAAGTGACTCGGGCTCTTGGCTCGATGGCCTTATGGGTGGAGTTCGCATCTACTTTGGACGCCGATATGTCATCGGAGCATTGGATCTCGCCATTCTTCGTGATTTGGGTCTACCAGTCAAATGACTCGGCGACTAGCAGCCGAGGGCGGGGTAGAGGCTCAGGTAGCCCCGGGGTTTCCACTTTCCGTCGGATTTTTCTTCGATTTTGAAAAGATGTCGTCCAACGGCGACGGCGCAGGGACCGCTGCTGATGGTGGGGCATTGGCCCACAAGATCAATCCATTTTCGTGGAGCTTTTCTTAGCTTCAGCTCGGCCACTAACTCTTCGATAGTGGCGTTCGGTTGAGGTACTTTTTTAAATTCGGCCAGCGGGAGTGGGCTGGATTTTGCGACTAACTCTTTCCATTCAGTTTTACCACTGCGCCAATCGTAAAGGTCGTAGTGGGGACCCTCATCTTGAATCGAAATATTTGTGTGAATCTGATGGCTCACGCGGAATTCACCCTCTTCGGCAATTTCAATGGCAGTCGGCGTTTGTCCAACGTCTAAGTAATGGCCGTTGGATTCTGATTCCTTGGCATCAAACTCCGCAGTCAATGGCTTTTTATCTTTTCCTAACTCGTGAAAGTAAACTTTTACTGTCAAGTCGGCGAAAGCAAATGGCGAGGCAAAAAGTAAAAGCAGACTCAAGATTTTCACGATTTCTCTAGGGTGGCATCGACAATGGCGTCGGTCAATCGTGATCATCCATCTCGAAATGAGACATAAATCAGGCAGTTTTGTAGGTAGTGAGGTGGGGGGGGCGAATTTAATCTATTAATATGAGCAAAGGGTCAGTAAACGAACTAAATGGCCGGCACCTTTGGAGCTCGCTCTTTTGTGGATGCGCGCTCGTCATTCTTTTTCTTTGTCCTGTCCAAGAAGTAAATGCCGAGAGCTTAGCTATGGAGATGACTGAAGCCGAACAATCGATTCGCGCCAGTCGTCGGCAGAAGGCAGAAGAAGCCTGGACCCACTATTGGAAGCCCATTGATAGTCTTTGCAAAACCGAGGCTGTGCTTGAAAAACGAGTGCTCGACAAGTCGCCAAACGACCTCGCAAGAGCCAGAGGGATGCGCTACTACTTCATTGAAAGCCTAAAGACTCGCGTGGCCGATCGATTGGAGCGACGGGCCCAAGATATCAAAGCCGGCGACAAAATTGCTTTGGAATGCTCTGGCGACAAAAAGAAGATCATTCAATGAATGCGCGACGCGATGGCCGGCCAGAAT
>JBFWON010000172.1:0-3472 GCA_050250515.1 Bdellovibrionales bacterium
AAGCGAGCCATTGTGCAACTACTGCGGGAACTGAAACGCTTCGTTCGACAAATCCGGCCCGGTCTGATTGGGGCCACCTCCAATGCAAACGTCAATTTGGCTCAGGTCATCGAAGATCTGAAAACGATCCCGGATCGTCAGCAGGAACTTCAAGCTCACCTTAAGGAGCTGTTGACTTCAACCGATTTTATCAACGCACTTACACAAACTGGTCTTACGCTTGAGTCGGGGGTTTTCACCGAGGTCTATAAGCGCATTGAATATAAGTTCTTGCCGAAGGTTTACGAAGAAAACGACATCCTCAATCTTTTGCTGAAAGTCTTTGATGCAAAAGCCACGGACGCGGGCTGGCTTGAAAAGGTGGATCGGGAGCTCTTAGCTGAATTTTTGACTCTGCTTTTGCCGCCAAAAGATGAAGTCTTCAAGATCGTGGCGCCGCAACTCTTTATGAGCTTGGAAATTCTTTGTTTGCGATTGGCGGGACTGGGTTACGATCCGATCGTCATTCAACGGCTGAAAGAGCGAAGAGAATTTCAAGCCGCTTTTATGGAGGTCACGAGACATGTTCGTCAGCTATTGGACGGCAGTTCGGACCCGGCTGAGATTATTCCCCTCATTCGAGAAGACCTGCGCGCGTGCCATCAGGCGGTCAATTGGATTCGGTCACGACGGCATATAGATGGCGCCTCCCTCGCTTTGACCTATCGATTGACTAAGATTCAACAAAACGTCGGACGCATGCGAAAACTTTTGGATGTGCTCGAGGTGATGTTTGGCGAATGGCAACCCGCCCCGGCGGTCGATCTTTTTATGCAGATCACCTTGGCCGAAATTCAGCGATTCAATCTGCTTCGTTTTCTCGGCCACAATTTGGAGATGTTGGCCTACCAAATCACCGAGCACACGGGTCGAACGGGTGAGCATTACATCACTCGTACCCGCGATGAATGGATCGATATGCTTCGATCCGCGGCGATTGGTGGCGTGATCGTGGCGTTCTTTGCTATGTTAAAATTGTTTATAAGCGGACTGGGTCTTCCCCCTGTCCCCGAGACCGTGGCCTTTTGCGTAATCTACACAGGGACTTTTATGGCCATTCACTCGTGGGGGGGCACGGTGGCCACCAAACAGCCGGCCATGACCGCGAGCACTCTGGCCCACGCGCTCGACGAAGCCACTTCCTCGAATCAAGCCATGGAGAACCTGACGGAAGTCATTGTGCGTACGATCCGAAGTCAGTTGGTCGCAGTTCTAGGCAATTTTCTCTTGGCCGGTACAGCTGCGGTTCTAATATGCGTGCCTCTTGTTTACTTTGGTAAACCGTTGTTGGATTCCACGAAAGCGGCGATTGAACTGAAGGCTCTCAATCCAATTCAGAGTTGGACGATCATTTATTCAGCCATTGCCGGCGTTTTCCTTTGGGCCAGCGGAGGTATGGCAGGCATTGCGGACAATTGGTTTATCTTTAATCATGTGGGTCAACGACTGGCTCAGTCCGATTTTCTGAAGCGGTTTATCAGCGCCGAAAAACTTAAAAACGAAATCAAAACTATTGAAGAGAACATCGGATTTTGGGTCGGTAATGTTTCTCTTGGTGTATTGCTTGGGGTGATTGCGGCTCTACCTGCTTTTTTTGGTTTGCCGAACGGGAATTCTCACGTGGCCTTTGCTTCGGCCAACTTAGGCGCGGTGCTAACCGCCTATAAATTTAAGGTATCGATCAAGGCCGTCATTTGGCTATTCTTTAGTGTGGTGTTGGTGGGCCTAATCAACTTGGGAGTGAGCTTTTCGCTAAGCCTTCTCGTCGCGGTTAAGTCCCGTCAAATTCGTTTTGCTCAAACTCCAGAGCTTTTGCGGCTTTTATTTAAACGTCTGAAAACCCGTCCTATGGACTTCTTCATTCCATCCGCATGAAAACATGGCGGCTTAAAAAAGGTGCCGATCGGCGCATTCGACATGGTCACCCCTGGGTTTTTACCGGCGAAGTGGCCCATTCCACTCGAGAAGTGGAACCGGGTGAAATTGTCGAACTCCGCGATTCGCAAGATCATTTTTTAGCCTATGGCTATGCCCATCCGAAAGCGCAGATCTGTTTTCGCAAACTGACGGGTGTGGAAAAAGAGCGCGATGTCCTCAGTGTGGAGTTCTTCCTCCGTAAGCTTCGTGCGGCCTATGATCATCGTAAGGCAGCCGGCTGGCACGAATTTTCGCACCGCTGGCTCAATGCAGAGGCCGATGGCGTGCCTGGCTTGGTGGTGGATGCTTACTATTCCAATGCGCACAGCTGGATTGTCGTGGTGCAGGCGTCAACGGCGGGCATGGAGCGGGTTCGGCCTAACATCTTTGAAGCCTTGGATGCGCTGGGATCGAGTCGCGGTGGATTCACCATAGTGGAAGCTCCGTCTTCTAAAGCTCGCGCGTTTGAAGGATTGCCCGTTCGTGAAAAATCAATGGTCAGTGGTGTAATCAGTGAAGTTTACGATGGGACGTTGCAATTTATGGACGGCGTGACCATGCGAGTGGATTTGATCCACGGGCAAAAGACGGGCTTTTTTTTGGATCAGCAATGGAATATTTCACTGCTCAAGAAAGCCGTTCGCAACTTTGTCAAAAAACCCAACGAAGAATTTAGGGTGCTCGATCTTTGTTGTTATGTCGGGCAGTGGAGCACCCACATCGGTAGCGCTCTGGTCGAAACCGGCCACCGAGTGCAGACGACCTTGGTCGACTCTTCAGAATCGGCGCTAAGTTTTGCGAAACATAACGCTTCTTTGTTTTCAGCCGATGTGAAGCCTGTTTGTGCGGATGTCTTAGAAGTTTTGGGTCAAATGGATGAAGCGGCTTACGACGTGGTGATTTCGGATCCACCGGCTTTTGTAAAGAAGAAGGCCGACTTGGAGGCCGGTCTTAGAGCCTATCGAAAGCTCAACAAAGAGGCTTTGAAGAGGCTTCGTCCTGGTGGACTATTTGTGGCGAGCTCTTGTTCCGGACTCGTCAAGGCGGAGGACTGGCGTGAGGTCTTGGCGGAGGCCTCGCTTCGATCCGGGCGCCCGATTCGGCAGCTTTTCGCAGGTGGCCACGGCCCTGATCATCCCGTACGCCCCCAATTTCCTGAAGGCGAGTACCTAAAGTGCATTATCGCCCGGTAAGCCCACCCGTGCCCTTTGACCATGCCCGCTGGTCGATGCTATGAGTTGTCGTTTGATTCCCAATATTCAGTCGGGGCGTGGCGCAGTCTGGTAGCGCGTTTGCTTCGGGAGCAAAAGGTCGCTGGTTCGAATCCAGTCGCCCCGACCATTTACTGAAGGGTCCATTCCGATCACATAGGTAACAGATTATTCCGGTTCTACGGATCTACGGATCTACTCACTCGATGGTGGAACTTTGTCCAAAGTCCCAAAAACTCAAAGACTTAGCAGTCGAAGCCTGTAGTTTTTGAAGCTTCTAAATCCGAAGGCTCGCTTCTGCAAGA
>JBFWON010000173.1:0-3452 GCA_050250515.1 Bdellovibrionales bacterium
CGCGAACCTCAAGGCGCCGATTGTGATTCATGTTTCGAGTCGAATTGCTCGACAGGTGGTTTTACAAGACAATTCACTAGCCATTCGAGAATCCATCTTCATACGACTTCAGTAGCGCGTGGTGCAAAATCCCAGCGCGACAATTAAGAATCAGGCCGTGTTTTCAGGTGTAGCTGTTAAGCTCAAGCGCCCGCCCGAAGCGGGAGTGTGAACGAAGGGCTCTGTCCAGAGCCCCAGTCTCCTTTACATATTGAACACAAGATTTAAGAAGACGACGAGGAACATCACTGCAAATGCGGGTCGATATCTCATTAGGTCGAGTTTCATTTTTGTGCCCTTTCCAAATCCACTTGTAGATAATTGCAAGGTCGGGCACAGACCTTGTCTCATCTTGATTCGGCCAAAATTAGGCAGCTTTGACTTGGCGATTGTGGGGCGTCATCAGGCTGGTCGCCTGTCAAATAAGTCGACCAGCCTGTTCACAGAGGAAAACTAGAAGCCGCTCACAAAATTGAACTTAGGCTTATCTGAATGCAGTTCAATACTTCGTGGCTCAAAACTGAACCCGGTGGCTTCCACGTGGACCAAGACGGTACCTGATCCCACCAGTGGGAATTCATAATATCCGTTGGCGTCGGTGGTGACGCTATCAACGGCGGCAGGGCCAGTGAGGGTGAGTTGAAAGGAGTCGAGTGCCCCAGTGTCTGAGCCTGCGCGATCCGAGACCACAAGCTTCCAATCCCCTTGGGCATCTTTGCCTTTCAGCACATCCAAACTTTGAATAGGGGGAGTTTGGTCAGGATAAATGGTATTGAGGTTGTCGGCCCCGCCTCCGCCTTGGTGCAAAACGACGGTCGTTCCGTCGGGATGGACTAGGCTCACTGTCAAATCCCCTATGTAGGAGTGCGTGATGTGAAGCTCAAACTTGATTTGCTCAACGGGCGCGGCCACCGGGACATTGAAGGTCTCTGTAATTCCATTCGCATCGTTGTCGGGGATCGGCTTGTTGACTGAGATGAGGGGAGTCTGAAAGTTCGCGGTGCGATTCAGGCTCACGATAGCGCCAGGAATAGGATTGAAATCCCCACCTTCCACGACCCGGCCGGCGAGACGATAAAACGCCTGAGGCGTCAGGATGTTGGCAATATTGCTGTAGGGAGTTTTGCCAGTGGTATCAAAGGCCGCGACTCGGTAATATACTTTCTTGTTGTCGATAACCTCAGCGTCCAAATAGGCCGTGGTGTCTGGAGCCGTGCGATCCAACTCGGTAAAGTGTTCGCCATCATAGCTGCGCTCTATGATGAACCCATCCTCCCCAAAAGTCCGGTCTTCCCAATTGAGCTGCACGTTGGTGGGAGATGTCGCAACCAATTGCAATTGATCAGGGGTTCCAGGAACGGGCGGTCGGATGTTGCGCATGGCCGCCTGGCCGCTGAAGGCCAGTGTCGCGACAGCCGCTAAGGATATCAACCTGGTCGTTAGCATAAATGAATTCATTCGATCCTCCTTGATGGGATTTCATGTGAAATCGGTCTTTCATTTCAGGCTAGGTTTTGAAAGGAGTCAAAACTTTTGCCCGACACGTTGTTCGTTACTGTTTCCTACTTGGGGAACGTTTTGACCCGCGGGGCCTAACGGCCGCCCATCGGAGCCTTCCGTTTGGCACCATGATCACGGTCCACTCGACGCGCACGTTAAGACCAGCATCCCAAGTTGAAACAGAAACTCGCGCAGTTTTGTTTCTGTAGATCGGCTCCGAGACTCCCTATTCTGAATTCATTGGGGGCTTGTGTAGATGGGGAATTTATTAAGAGTCAGCGCATTCATGGTGGTTTCACTTTCGCTGGGACTTTTTCAAAACTGCAGTCCCTACAAAGCGCAGTTGAACTCGGCTTCGTCAGAAACCGGGGGTGGTCCTTTAGCGACGGTGGACGCGCCACCGCCCTCGGCCAGTGAGCGAAGCCCTTTGGTGTCCTCTCCGATTCTTGAGCCGCCCTACAAGTGCGTGGATCGAAACCTGGTCCGCGGCACCAATATGAAGCGCCTGAGTAAGAATCAATATGTCAACACGGTTCGGGATCTGCTGACTCGTCTAGTGGCCACTTCTTCTGCTTCATCAATCTTTGCCGCCTTTCAAACCAATCTCAATCTACCCGAGGACACGGGAGCCCAGTTTTCACGGACCGACACCACTTTGACGGCCTTTCACGTCCGTGGTTATTTTGAGTCGGCGGTGGAAATAGCGGCGCAATTGGCTTCTGACACCTATCGGTCAGATTTCTTACGAACCGCAATAGCCCTCAAGCCAGGGGGTTGCACTAATCTCTCGGTCACCGACCCGAGCGCCGTTTGCCGGGAGCAGTTGGTTCGCAATCTGGGGCTTCGCATTCTACGAAGGCCGCTCGATGAGGCCAGTACGGGTTCCGAGTCTCTAGCCCAGTATTTGGCCACATTGAACCAAGCCTCTTCTTTGGCGCTCGGTATAGAGAATCTCGTGTTTCAAATGCTTCTCTCGCCTTATTTTCTCAACCAGATTCAAAATGACGGAGTGGCTGTTCAAGGCAATCTTTATTCGCTTTCACCGTATTCCCTGGTTTCCAAACTTTCATTCGCGCTTTGGAATTCTATGCCGGATGAAGGCCTTCTGTCTCTGGCGCCGCAACTGGATCCCAAGAATCCAGCAGATGTGGAAAAGGCCATCACTTACGTTTTCTCCAAACCAGAAAAGTTGAGTGATTCTATTGGCGAGTTCTTCAAAGATTGGTTGAAGTTGGATCGAATGGCCCGGTTTGCGGACAATGGAACAGAAAAGTTCAGCAAACTAAGTGAAGGCTTAACTCTTGATGAAAATCTTCGCCATGCGATGATCGAAGAAGTGATTGAGCTGGGTCGATACGTGGTCGCGACGGGTGGATCGTTTCAAGATCTGTACACAAACGATATTTCTTTCGCGCGCAATCGAGATCTTATGACGATTTATGGCCAATCGGTCGCCGCTCCCGCCATTGTGACTAGCCAAAATGCCGTTCACTTTCAACCGGGACAGCGTTCGGGCCTACTGACGCGAGCAGGATTTCTGCTTTCGGACACTCAAACCGCCAACCCAGTGAAAAGAGGCCTGCACCTTCGCCGGGATATTTTGTGCCAGCAGACACCTTCACCGCCGGCCAACCTGGCGGCCCAAATCCAGGCCGTCCAGTTTGAAGAAATGGCGACAACCCGCACCCGCTACGAAAAAGCGACGGCTCAGCCTGTGTGCATGGGATGCCATGCCTCGATCAATCCGGTGGGGTTCTCCATGGTGAACTACAATCCTTTTGGAAAATATGAGATCTCGGAACCAATATTTAGCTTGGACGGCGCGGATCTTAACACGACCTTGCCGATCGACGCGAGTGCCGACTTGTCCAAGGTGCTGGGGGAGGACTGTGTTTCGAGCGGCCCTGTCGAGA
>JBFWON010000174.1:0-3425 GCA_050250515.1 Bdellovibrionales bacterium
ACTACGTCAAACCGTACGGAGTCAGGTTTCGTTATGATTCTTGTACAAAGATTGAAGCAGACAAATGGTACTGCATAGTTGACAAAGAAATGATGGGCTATCTCCTGATGGATTCTTTAAAAGGATTATCTGGCGGAGAAATGTTATTTACAGGCCTAAAACATTCCGCTGGAGAGCTTGAAATTCGTCCGACAATCAAACTTAAGAACATTGAAATCTCTCCGCTACGCTAGCTAGAAAAGCTTCAAGAGCTTTCTGAAGCCCTGCTTAACCGAATCGCCGATGCACGCGTAACAGCCGCCCTACTTGCGAGACCCGAAATCGATTTAAAAAGAGATCGAAGCGGGTCGCCCTAAGGATAGAAGATATAGACGGCCCTCCTTTTTACCGAGGGCTACCGACAAGTAGCATAACCATTTGATGGGACCAAGTTTTCGCAACAACGCACAAAAAATCTCAGGTGGTAATTGGTCCACATTTCAAAGAGGCGCATTCCGATCCTGAAGCATCTTCACGAGCCACTTGGGCACGCCAAACTCGATCGCAATCCGCAAGGGGGTAAACCCACCCATCGCGAAGGTCTGTGCCGGGGGAGGAATGAACTTGTGGTACTGCCACCCACGGGCGAAACGGAAATCCAGTGGAACATTGTGCTCGATGAGCATTCTCGCCATTTCATATTCACCAACCATGATCGCCCAATTTAAAGAGCGACCCAATTTCTCGCGTGGTGAACGTTCGATGAGATAGCGAAAGAAGTCCGGATCTTGAAGTTCTGGCCGGGCATGATCAATAAAATATTCCATGGAGCTATGAGGGCTGAGGAAATCATTCCCATCCATGGTGCCCTTTTCTTCCGTCCACTGAATGTAGATAGGCGTACCGGCCTTGACGAACAAATCCAAATACCTCTTCATTTCCGCTGGTGTTCTATATTTAACTCCCACTCGCCGATCGCACAAGGAGTGCAATTCTTCCCAATTCAGTGCCCTATTCCCTTTGCTCACCAACAGTTTTGCCAATTCATAGTTATCGTTCCGGATGGTCCAATAGATCATGGTCTCATCTGAATCGTAGGTTTGAAAATTCACGTCCACTTTATATTTGTCGATTAACAGACGCGCGAGAGCCTCATGATTTTGCATCACCGCCAGATAGACAGGCGTGATATAAAAATTCCCCAAATGAGTGAACTCGTGCAGGAAATGTGCATCCGGATCCTCGCCCTGCGCGAGTAAATATTTGACGACATTCGTATGCCCGCCAAAAGCGGCGATAGCTAGCGCGGTGACATTTTTAAAAATTCCCGAGTACACCGGATTCAAGGAGTACCCGCCCGTGTCGGAGCCCTTGTCCAATAAAAATTTGCTGATCGTAAAAACCTTATCTTGCTCTTCGGGCGTCTTCGCTTGGCGATAAAGAACCCAGCCGAGCGCATTCAAGCGGGTGGGGCGAAGCCACTCGTGGCCTTGATAGGCGACGTCGGGGTTCCTCAAATTTAGATTTGTGGGATCTTCCTTGAGGAGATCTTTGATCTTGTCGAAGTCTCGGTCGTACGCGGCCTTGTGAATCCCCGTGAGATTTTCGAACATATCATGGGCATTGCCTTCGGCAGCGAAGGTTTGCGACGTCCATGCTGAGATCAGAAAACTGAAAAGAACAAGATGCTTCATAAAGCCCCCCAATCGTTCGTTGAAAGTGGATAATGAAACTGTTGTCGAGTCAATCCCGCGCGTAGGCCCTGCCTTACGCATTGAATCACTGTAAATAGACACATAGAGGGGGTGGGCGCCAACGGAATCATCGATGAATATCCTGTGATCGCCATATGATGGACTTTGAAACAGTGAATACTTACGAGGACCTCATATACTCTCATACTCATGACTGCATTGTGGAAATCAATAGTGTCAAATTTATGGTTGGTTATTTTTTTATTTTGCCAGGCAGCTAGTATCGCCAGTGGTTAGGGAAGGGCTCATCACGATTACGAAACTGATTCGTATAGTCAAAAGCAGTTGCCTGAATAGACACGAGCAGTACCAGCAAGACTAAAATATTTTTCATAACGATATCTCCTTAAAGTTTTCACTTATCATAAAAGCTTCCCAATATCCTGCCATTTAGAGGGTCTTGAGATACTCGAGTAAGTCCTTTAAATCTTCCGGCTGGTTTTTCCAATTTTTTCCCAAGTACAACGGATCACTGTGACCCTGATTGGAATTGCCGTCCAGTTTGGTGTTGTACTCTACGCTACCGGGCAGATTTTTATCCCAGGTAAAACCCACTTTCTCGCGATCATAAGTCAAGGCTCCGCGATAGAACTTTTCGGGTCGGTCATTGGTTAAGAGAGCGTACAGGGTCGGTACCGAACCATTGTGAAGATAAGGAGCGCGAGCCCAAATTCCGTCAAGACGGCCACCGACATACCCGTCGGTTTTTATGCTGAGTTCTGCCGGCGAATAGACTTCACCGGTGGCCTTAGTGCAGTGTTTGCCGTTACCACAAATCAAGGCGAGAAGGCCCCCCAAAAACTGCGCGCCTTTAGCTGTAAAATGATTCATGCGGTTTGCATCGGTACCAATCTCAGCCGCACTGATAACTTTGTTTTGGTTGCCGTGACAAGAGACGCAGTTACTCTGAAAGAGTTGTTTGCCTGTTCGCGCGCGCTCCATGTCGACATCAAATGGATAAGGATCAGAAGGCAAATCTTCCAAAAAGGCTGTGATTTTCGAGATGTTTTCTAGATTGACCGGCTTGCTGAGAGAAGCCTGAGCCGCTCCCGCATTCCTATGCACAACACCACCCATGGATCCATCCCAATGGGAATTTCCTCGGCCTCGTTGATTCCACATGCTCGGCGGATCGACCTCGGCCGCTTGTAATGGCATGACATGCGACAAGTTTTCGGGCGTGAGTGAGTCTGGCGAATTGGTCTTAGCCCAGGCCAGGAATGCCAGGTAAGTTGGTATCAACGCATCCATCGATCCCCTTTTAATGGCCATCGGATCCGGTGCATTTGGTTTAGAGTAGGCAAACTTCTTTACCAAATTGAAGCCACCCATCAGAAGGGCGGAATTAGTTTTAATGTTGCTCACTAGTTCTTCAGCCACGCCCGGTGACAGAAAGGTTTCCCGTTCTTTCGCTTCGATCGCAGCCATCTTTGGATCTTGATAAATCCACCCGGCCGGTTTGGTCCTTAAAGCTTGGCGAAAGTGATCTGAGGTAAACTTTGGCAGCAACGATGTTTTGGCCATCAAAAATAATGGATTGTTAATCCGAGTATTAGGAGCGCCAATGAGAGGAAGGACTTTCATTGTGGAGACTTGGACTTGACCAGCGTGACAGGCCAGACAATTAAAGCCGACCTTAGTGAATTTTGCCGGTTCTTGCAGAAATGAATTTAGTTTTTCTTCAGATGGGGC
>JBFWON010000175.1:0-3099 GCA_050250515.1 Bdellovibrionales bacterium
AAGTCAGGGCATCAGCGCTGCGTCGGCATCATTGCTCTTGACGATTTACTGGCCGCCGACGCCATTGACTCCCATAGTCTTAAGCGCATTTTAAAGTCGCAAATTTCCAGGAGATTTAGCCGTAGTACTCAAAAGAGTGACGAGAGTTCGGCATCTCAAGAGTTTATAAGACAGCTCGCCCACCAACTTGATTTGACTGAAAGCCGATCTAAGGAAGTTTGTAACTTTGTCCTTGGGGCTGTTGCTCAACGCCTTAACTATTCGGCCGCTGTTCAATTCATTCTCCAGCTTCCCTACGTGCTCCAGGCGGATCTTTTGAGCTTGCCGGCTGGCCCCGACCGGTCGATCACAGGTCAACGAATTTCCGATGGAGTTGCGGATCTTTTGGAAATTCCGATCGAAGGAGTTCAGGTCAATCTGCAGAAAATTTGGGCCTTATTGACAAAATTTGCCGACAAGAAGCAGATGGACCATGTCGTGTCGCAGCTTCCGAATGACGTTGCCGGACTTTTATTACATCCCGCATCCGTCATTCGGCATGATTTTGAAGAATGGGCAGGTCCCTGATTTTATCTGGCGTGGGCCGGTTGAAATGTGCTCGTTTGTTCTCTGGTTTTTGCCTCCGAGGCCTCAACCCGAGATTCTGAAGCTGCACCATTTGCGCCTCCTAATAGGGCCGCACCCATGGCAATAGCGTCACCCAAAAAGATTCCAAACAAGGTCGATGAACTGGCTCCTTCGGGGAGAATGCCGAGCAACCGGCCTGTAACTAGAGCAAAAAATCCGCATCCTAGAAGGCAGGTGTTGGCCCAGATTGCAAATCCGTGGTACGCACCGTCGCGGCCTGTTACGGAGCGACCCACCGCCGCCGCTACATAGGCGCTAACATATAAACTAATACTCCAAGCAACGAACGCCCAAATCCAGAAGCCAAAGCCGGTTTGCGAAAGCTCCAGCAGGTCAGGATTCCATACCGCTCCCAGTATTAGCAGGATCATCATGAGAGCGAACGTTGAAATAGTTCCCATTAGCACAGCGCGGGCACTGACCCGGCTTGGGAAATCGCCATGTAAATTGATCATGTGTAACCTCCAAGTTAATTGAATGCACAAAGCACACGGTTTGCAATACCAGAGCCATGACCGGACGCGTAGCTTGAGTACCAACCTAACTCGAATTGGGGAGGTCCCATGAGGCATCGTGTCCTTCGTTGAGACTGTTTGTCTCAAACCGCACCCTGTCACGGGAAGAGCCGAAGGAGCTTAAGATGAAAAGAGAAATGTTAAAGGGCCCGCAACAGACATCCTCACTTGTGGCCTCAAGCAAAACCCCTCGCTCTAACGCTCCAGTTTTGCTGGCCCTGGAGCCGTTAGAAGGTAAGGTGCGAAGGGTAAAAACAATGTGGAAAGCCTGCCGGCTATGGGACAAAACCTCAGAAGTGATACCAGTTTCCTATGTGGCGCCGGTGGATCTTGGCTGGCCAGTAGGATTTTCTACCCTCGGGAAAAAAGACGTTGTGGACCTTGCCGATAAAAGAATGCTTCCGGCACTTCGGAAGTTTGACCGCAAATTGTTTTTGAATGCGGAGATTTTGTCGGGCAGCCTTGCTTCAAAACGGGAAGCCATTGAATCCGTCCTGATTTTTGCCAAACATGAGAATGCACAATTGATAGTGGTGGGGACCCATGGTCGTAGGGGTTTTAGTAGGTTCCGCCTTGGAAGCTTTGCTGAACAACTGATATCGACCTCGCCGACGCCCGTAATGGTCGTGCATGATAAAACTAAAGTTCCCGCCAATGTAAAAAGAATATTTTTTCCGAGCGATCTCTCTTCCACGTCTAAGAAGACGTTTAAATACGTTCTCAGTGTGGCACAACGTCTTGGTGCTCGAGTCACGCTTTTTCACGCGGTCGAGATTCCCAGCCTAATGACATCTCCGGTACCGGGGGCAGATGCTCGGATGATTTCTGAACTCATGCGCCAAGCTGAGGTCGAGCAGAGGAAGACCGGATCGGCCTGGGTTGCCTATGCGACCAAGCGAGGTGTTCACTGCGATTTGGCTTGGGGAAGAAAGGTCGACTATCTTGGATCCATCATTCTTAGGAATCTAAAAATGGCGAAGGGAGATTTGGCTCTGATTGAATCAAAGTACGGTCCCTTTGGGCAGACCTTTTTCGGTGCCGACATCAGAGATGTACTATGCGGATCGCCTGTTCCAGTGGTTGTTGTCAAACCGCCAGCCAGGCGAAAAGAACGGAGATAAATATGGACAGCAAAAAAGTCGCACTTGTCACCGGTGCGGCGTCAGGGATTGGGAGAGCCACAGCACTTTCCTTCGCGGCGAGTGGTGCCGGCGTAGTCGTGATCGACAATTCGGAAGAAGGCGGGCTTGAGACTGTTCGGATGATTGAAAGCAAAAAGGGATCCGCTGTATTTTTGAAATGTGATGTATCGGCTGAGAGCGAAGTCAAAAAGGTCGTCGATGAAACGGTCAAAAATTTCGGCCGCATAGATTATGCATTCAACAATGCAGGCGTGGAAGGTAGCCAAGGTATCACAGCGGACTGTACTTCGGAAAATTGGGATAGGGTTATCAATATCAATCTAAAAGGCGTGTGGCTGTGTATGAAGTACGAAATCGCACAAATGCTCAAGCAAGGGGGAGGTGCTATTGTGAACTGCTCCTCAATTGCTGGTTTGGTTGGATTTCAAGGAATACCTGCATATGTGGCAAGTAAACATGGAGTCATAGGATTAACTAAAACGGCGGCATTGGAATATGCAAAATCAAAAATCCGCGTGAATGCGGTCTGCCCTGGGGTGATCGACACACCCATGGTCGAGCGATTTACTCATGGCGAGGCGCAGGCAACCAAAATGCTAATCGGAAATGAACCGGTCGGACGCATGGGCAAGCCCGAAGAAATTGCGGAAGCTGTCATTTGGCTGTGCTCGGATAAGGCAGGTTTTGTAACGGGACATTCCCTGGTGGCGGATGGAGGCTGGGTCGCTCAGTAGGTTCAGCAGTTAATTTTCTCGGTATCTGAGAACACTTTCGACTAACACAATCAAAATCAAGTCTGCACCATTTTGCCACCT
>JBFWON010000176.1:0-3051 GCA_050250515.1 Bdellovibrionales bacterium
AGAGCAACAACCTGGCAATTTTAGGTGTGGTCCGAGGATTTCATGGCCAACGTCTTCACGTCATCACCCAGGCCATTGAACATAAAGCGGTCCTTGAGGTCTGTGAGGCCGCGAAGGATTTTGGGGCTGAAGTGACCATCTTACCGGTCGATGCAAAAGGCCGAGTGGGTTTGGATGATCTTCGTCGCGCCATTCAACCCAACACGGTGTTGATCTCAATCATGGCGGCCAACAATGAAATTGGAACCGTGCAACCGATTGCCGAAATCGCTGGGCTTTGTGCCGAAAAGAAAATCGTATTTCATGTGGATGCCGCCCAAGGGATTTGCAAGATCGGGTTTGATTTGGCGAAAACACCTATCGATATGATCTCCATCTCAGGTCACAAGATTTATGGACCTAAAGGTGTGGGTGCGCTGATTGTGAGAAAGCAAAATCGATCCTATGACTTAAAGCCTTTGTTTTTTGGTGGAGAGCAGGAGAACAAACTGCGCCCCGGTACTTTGAATGTGCCCGGAATCGTGGGATTGGGACAGGCCTGCGCCGTGCCGGCTGAAGAGCTCTTAGAAGAGAGTCGACGACTGCACGCTTGGCGCGAGCAAATTCGCCTCGAAGTGGTCACCCGCTTTCCCCACGTTATATTCAACGGATCGGTCGAACATCGCCTATGTAACAATCTGAGTTTTTCAATCCCGGGAATGCATGCGGATGACCTGGCTCTGAATTTATGGGGAGTGGCCTTTAGTTCTGGCTCTGCCTGTAATTCGGGCAACCCCAAACCAAGCCATGTTTTAAAAGCTTTGGGCCTCGCCGACGACTTAGCCCGAGCCACCCTGCGCCTGGGCCTGGGACGCTTCACGACGGCAGAAGAAGTTTCGACCGTGACCTCTAAGATATTGAAAATGCTTGAGAAAATGACCTCGCCTAACAAGTCCGAAAGTCGAACGACTTTGGACAACAAATCGAAATCTATGATATAGTACTAAGCATGATTCAAGTTTCCGACAGTGCCGCCAAAAAAATTCACCTACTTAAGTCCGAAGACGGAGCTTCGCCCGAAGCATTTTTGCGGGTCTTTGTGAAACGTGGCGGCTGCTCGGGATTTTCTTACAAGATGGAATTCGACACCCACATGAAGGATGGCGATAAAGTCTTTGAATCCGCTGGCGCCAAAGTCGTAGTGGACGGCCAAAGTCTTCTTTACCTTATCGGTATGCAACTCGATTACGAAGGCGGCCTGAACGGAAAAGGCTTTATCTTCACCAATCCTAATGCCACCAAAACTTGCGGCTGTGGCAGCTCCTTCGGCGTCTAACGTTGGAAGACGGAGTCGTCGTTCCCCTCGATCAAATTTCAGATGATGCACTGGTCGCACTGATTGAAGCCTACATTTTGCGTGAAGGCACAGATTACGGCGACAAAGAGGTCGAGCTAGAGACGAAGGTGCGACAAGTGCTCGAACAACTCGCCTCTGGCGATGTGGTGGTGGTTTATGACGCTAAAGAAGACTCAGTCTCCCTGGTTTTGAAGAGGGACTTGGAGCGCAAGAGCAAATTGAAATCATGACTGAACTGGTAAAAGGCGCGACTTACGAACATTACAAGGGAAAGCGCTACCGCGTGATCGACGTGGTCCGCCACTCGGAAACTCTTGAAGAACTCGTTCTGTATGAAACTCTCTATGAGAACGACAAAGGTCGTCTTTGGGTTCGCCCCAAAGGGATGTTCATCGAGAATCTAGCCAATGGAACTCCGCGCTTTCGTCTTTTGAAAGAAGTCTAATTTTTTCTTACCAAAAGATGGCCTGAGAAATAAATCGCGTCAGATGAGCCCGCGGAAATGCGTAATGTCCCGTTCTTGTGTCTTCCAAATACTCGTGCTGACGACCGGGGCAAGCGTGCACCGATTGATTGAGTTCTCTTTTGATGCGGCGATTGGTGTCGCGCTTTCCTGCGCTTCCATCACTAGGGTTGAATGCCTGTTGGTAGTAGCCGCCGCCATTTTGACAAAGAATATCATTCAGGGAGACAAGACCTGTGCGATAGCCATAAGCGGAATCGAGCAGGGACACCCCGCGAAGCTGACGAAAGCGAACAAGCTCTTGTGCGAGGGATCCGATGATTCCCATCGCCACATAGGCGCCGCTATGGCCCGCCAATAACGTCGGAGTGGTTGGTGTGACTGCGAGCCCCGCACGAATCAGTGCGCTCTCAATTTCGGTGGTGAAACGATTGATTTTGGCTGCCGTATTGAGCTCGTTAGCGTAGGTCTCATTTCGACCGCGGCTTTCAGGTATGATCAACACGGCATTTCTCCCCGCGTCCACGAGAAATCGGGCGAAGTCCCCGTTTGGCCCATCAAAGGGATTCACCGAAAGCCAAAATCCATGAAGGTAGTAGACCAGTGTGGGATCAGCGGCGCGCAGACTGTTGGAAATAAAGATGTCGATCGGCATTGAGTAATGTGGCACTCGAATTTGACAATGGAAGGCTCGCCCCTCCGCCTGGCCCTGACAAGAATATCCGAGCTGAATCATATTGGCTTTTGTTTGCTCGAAGTCGGAGAGCGCGTAGCTTGGGATCGAAAGGCCTAGGGTCGATGCAAGTAAAAGACATGTGGTCTTCTTCATCCCCTCATTTTGCGTTTGGATTTCCACTCAGGATAGCTTCACAACCCCGATCTCGACTTAGGTAAGTGACCCAGTATGAGACACCGAGACCCCGGTATGTTAACCCCAGTGGGCCGAGCTAAAAGCTATCCTGAGATCAGCTCTGATCCCAAGGAGGCGCTATGTTACGAGTGATAGGACCAACCCTGCTGTTCTTACCCACTCTTGCCCTGCTGATGATCTCAGGTGCCGTTCATGCCGACGAGCTCGATATGTTAGATGCCAGCGCAAACCCAGCTGAATACTTTGAGCTTGTGCAAGAAATGGAAAGTGAAATGGGAATACAAAGGCCCGAAGTGCCCGCCGACTTAGAATTCCGCGGTGTGGACACCGACGAAAGCAGGTTCGGACTACTTTTTGGGCCGTGGGCGCGGGATACGCGCC
>JBFWON010000177.1:0-2838 GCA_050250515.1 Bdellovibrionales bacterium
ACCTTGACCGTGGAAGATGCGGCCTTAGTTTTGGAAGCCATTGCCGGTCGCGACCCGATGGATGGAACTACGGCCGACGTGGAAGTCCCGAAATGGAGTGAGCAGCTGAACCCCTCACTCAAAGGCATGAAGGTGGGCCTTCCCAAAGAGTACTTTAGTAAGGAGCTTGGGGCAGAGACTCGAGAGGTCGTGGATCGTGCCGTTGAGCTGGTGAAAAAGTCGGGCGCCGAGGTGGTGGAAGTCTCCATCCCGCTCACAGGGACGGCAGTACCGATTTACTATTTGATTGCCACATCTGAAGCTTCGAGCAATTTGGCCCGATACGATGGCGTCCGCTATGGCTTTAGAGCTGACTTTTCCGCGAATCCTGCGGAAGACTTGGCAGAATTTTACTGCCGCACTCGCGGTGAGGGCTTTGGCTCCGAAGTGAAGCGACGAATTGTTTTGGGAACTTATGCTTTGTCGAGCGGCTATTACGATGCCTATTATCGTAAGGCCTGCCAGGTTCGCCGTCTTCTACGGGATCAGTTTATGAAGGCGTTTGGTCAGTGTGATGTGTTGCTCAGTCCCGTCACGACGACACCGGCGTTTAAGATCGGCGATCGAATCTCAGACCCGCTCGAGATGTACTTGAATGACATTTACACCACGAGCGCGAATTTGGTCGGCATTCCGGGAATGAGTGTCCCTGGGGGATTTTCGAAGTCCGGCCTTCCCATTGGAGTACAGCTCTTGTCCGCGCACTTTCAGGAACAAAAGATTTTTAACGTCGGCCTGGCTATCGAAAAAGGCCTGCAATTGAAGGAGCGACCCGATGTCGTATAGTGATTGGGAAGCGGTCATAGGACTTGAAATTCACGCACAGTTGCAAACCAACAGCAAAATGTTTTCGCCTGATTCCGCTGCTTTTGGTGGCGCCGATAACGAACACGTCCATCCAGTCAGTTTGGGAATGCCAGGCGTATTGCCGACTCTTAATCGCCGCGCGGTGGAGTTCGCCATTCGCACGGGCTTAGCGCTCAATTGCCGAATCCGCGAGAAATCGGTTTTTGCCCGCAAGAACTATTTTTATCCAGACCTTCCTAAAGGTTATCAGATCTCTCAGTTCGATGAGCCCATTTGTGAAGAGGGCCTTGTTGAATACTTTCTCGACGGCGAAACAAGAAAAGTCAGAATTGAACGGGCTCATCTTGAAGAAGATGCGGGAAAATCGCAACACTCGGGCGATTACACTCTAATCAACTTGAACCGCGCCGGCGTACCGCTGCTTGAAATCGTTTCAGGCCCTGACATGCGCTCCCCTTCCGAAGCCGCTGAATACGCGCGGACGGTTCGAAAAATTCTGCGGTACCTGGAAGTCTGTGACGGTAACTTGGAAGAAGGCTCCATGCGCTGCGACTGCAATGTGAGTGTTCGTAAAAAGGGCGCGGATAAACTGGGCACTAAAGTTGAGCTTAAGAACATCAATTCTTTTCGCTTTGTCGAGAAGGCGATCGAATACGAAATTCAGCGTCAGATTGAAACAATTGAGTCCGGCGAAAAAATTGTGCAGGAAACTCGCCTTTACGATTCGACAAAGAATCGTACCTACAGCATGCGCTCCAAAGAAGAAGCACACGACTACCGTTATTTTCCCGATCCGGATCTGTTGCCTGTGCGTTTGGAAAAAAGCCTGATCGAGAAAATCCGTGGTGAACTTCCGGAACTCCCGCTCGCACGGGCGGGTCGATTCCAGGCCGACTTTGGTCTCCCCGCCTATGACAGTTTTGTGCTCACGGCGGAGAAGGCCTTGGCTGATTATTTTGAACAGGTGGCCGATCAATCGAAGAATCCTAAGGCGGCTTCGAATTGGATCATGGTGGAATTATTGCGTGAACTGAATGAAGCCAGGGTGGAAGTGGAGTCGAGTCCGATTTCCGCATCTTCGCTTGCTGGCCTGATTCGCATGATCGATAGCAAAGAGATCTCGGGCAAAATGGCCAAAGAGGTTTTTGCCGAAATGTGGAAAACCTCAAAGGAGCCGGCAGAAATCGTCAAGTCGAAGGGCATGACACAGATTTCAGATTCCGGCGCACTCGAAAAAATTGTCGATACCGTAATGACCGCCAATGCATCGGCCGTCGCGGAGTATCGAGGCGGAAAGCAAAAGCTGTTCGGCTTTTTTGTCGGACAAGTGATGAAGGCCTCAAAGGGTCAGGCGAACCCAGAGATGGTGAATCAGATTCTGCAGACTAAGTTAAAAGGCTAACTATGCGAATCGCGGCCCTCGATTTAGGCTCCAACACGTCCTTGATGTTGATTGCCGAGGTAGCAGACGGCCAAGTCCGCCAGGTGATTGTTGATGAAACCGAGGTCACCAAAATGGGTGAAGGCGTGCATGCGAATCGAAAATTTGCACCCGCAGCCCTGGCTCGTCTACGAACTTGTTTTGCTCGTTATCAAAAACTGATTCAGATCCACAAGCCGGAACGAGTTTTGGCGGTGGCTACCAGCGCGGCTCGTGATGTGGCGAATTTCGGTGAGCTCTTGGCCCTTGGTGAGGAGTTTAAAATTCCGATTTCAATAATTGAGGGTCAGCGAGAGGCTGAGCTCACTTATCTCGGAGCTATGTCGAATCGCGTAGAAGCCGAAGGTACGGCCGTAGTTGATGTCGGTGGAGGCTCGACGGAAGTCATTCGTCGGGAAAAGGGTGGTCTCGTTGGCCGCAGTGTCGACATTGGGAGCGTTCGA
The DNA here is from genome assembly GCA_050250515.1 of Bdellovibrionales bacterium. Taxonomy (GTDB): domain Bacteria; phylum Bdellovibrionota; class Bdellovibrionia; order Bdellovibrionales; family UBA1609; genus JALHOQ01. The sequence continues at coordinate 2,731 of JBFWON010000177.1, forward strand.
CTGACAGTGATAATTGGTACAACAGAAGTTCTTTCGACTAAGCAATTGGGTGAGATGCGAAAGATCGCTAGGAACTTGCGCTCTCCTGTCGCCCGATCGGCCCATCAA